>CAXTGE010000117.1:0-8153 GCA_964243645.1 uncultured Acidobacteriaceae bacterium
AACAGCCCGAGGTGCCTCAGAACAATTTCAAGTGGTACATCATTCATGCGTATTCAGGCTTTGAGCGCAAGGTGAAGGAATCGCTTGAAAGCCGTGTTCGCGCGTACCACCTCGAGGATCGTGTTGGACGCATTGAGATCCCGACCGAGCCGACCACCGAGCTTCGCAACGGCAAGAAGTACACGATTGATCGCGTCTTCCTTCCCGGGTACGTCTTTGTCGAGATGGCTCTCGATAACGACCTTTGGCATGTGGTGAAGAACACACCGCGCGTGACGGGTTTTCTGCAGACGGGCGATCAACCGAACGCGCTGTCCGAGCAGGAGGTGAGCGCGATGTTGAATCGCGCGGATGTCTCCAAAGAGAAGCCTAAGCTCAAAGTCAAGTTCGAGAAGGGCGAACAGGTCCGCATCACGGAGGGGCCGTTTGCGAACTTCAATGGAGCTGTGGACGACATCAACGAGGACAAACAGACGCTCAAGGTGATGGTCTCGATCTTTGGCCGTCCAACGCCTACTGAAGTTCCTTTCGCCAGCGTTGAAAAGTCGGAAGAGTAGTTCCTATGAAACGGGGCAGCTAGTCCCGTTTCAGCACAAGATTCAGGAGATGCAGCCCGGCCGCTTCACCGGACCTTCTAGCTCCTACTGTTGTACACAATTCATCGAGGCGCCGCATAGATGTGCAGCCCTCCGGCATAGCAAGGACAATATATGGCACCGAAGAAGATTAATGGCTACGTTAAGCTCCAGGTGATGGCCGCCAAGGCCACACCGGCTCCCCCGATTGGCCCTGCGCTCGGTCAGGCGCAGGTCAACATCATGGAGTTTTGCAAGCAGTTCAACGATCGCACCAAGGATCCAGGGCTCGTCGGCATGACGATCCCCGTTGTGATCACGGTGTATGCGGACCGGACTTTTACCTTCATCACGAAGACCCCGCCCGCACCTGTGCTGCTGATGAAGGCTGCCGGCGTGGCAAAGGGTTCCGGCACGCCGAACAAGGATAAGATCGGCAAGGTTACTGAGGCGCAGATCATGGACATCGCCAAGCAAAAGATGCCGGACATGAACGCTGCCTCGGTGGAAGCAGCGGCAAAGACGATTCGCGGTACTGCACGGTCCATGGGCCTGGACGTCGTCGCCTGACATAGACGACAAATCTGAACTAAGCGCAGGGGCGCACATTTCGCAGATTGCTGCGGAGTGTGTGCCCTTGCTGCGTAGTGTGTGCCCTTGCTGCGTTTCGCAAAAGTGGGTTGATGTTGTAGAGGCAGGAGATCGACGACCTGATCTGCCAAGGCCTTCAACTCGTCCCTGGTAGAAGTATGCGTAACGGCTAGAGCTGATTTCTTGCAGCTATAGTCCAGGGATGAAGTAATTCCTCCGCTTCGCTCAGAATGACAAAGGTTGGAGTCGTTTTTATTGTCATCCCGTAGCGCAGCAAAGGGATCCCCTGTCCGAGCGCCACTACATCTCAAGGCAAACAGCTCTAAGCAAATAGGAGAGTTTGACGAGACGCCGCAGCCGTTGCGGCGGGCTGCGTGGGTCGTCGGCCGGCTACACCGATATCGCGAGTCACCAGGGCATCGGTAGAGCGGGTTTGGAGCTCGTGCCGCGTACATACACGCTGCAGAATAGCCGCCATCTGTCGACGATACGGGCCGTCTGCGAAATCGGCATTCGCAAAGCGGCGGTCGTAATCGTCGACGAGATGGGGGAAGTGCTCGCGAACAAAGCTCAGCCAGGTCGGACGCGAGCACGACTTCAAGAAAAGCGAATGTGCGGCCAGGAAACTGGCGTTAGCCGCGGCAGCCTTAACGGCCACTCCTTCGATCGAGGCCTCCGCATCGTTGATCCCCGGCAGTAGAGGAGAGCAAAGTATGCCTGCCGTGACTCCCGCATCACGTAACCGGCGGACGGCAGCGAAGCGCAGATCGGGCCTGGGCGCCCGAGGTTCAAGCTTTCGCGCGAGCACGGCATCGGTTGTGGTGATCGTTACGTGGACGACAAGGGTGTTTTGCTTTGCGATCCTGGACAGCAGATCGAGATCGCGCACGATCAGGTTTGACTTCGTTATGATGCCGAGCCGGTGACCGGAGCGGCGGCTGAAGACCTCCAGGATGCTGCGCGTCAATCCGGCGCGGCGCTCGATGGGTTGGTAGGGGTCGGTCGCCGTCCCAAGGGCAATCTCCTGGTCCGGCGGGATACGCCCGAGCTCCTGCTCCAGGAGCCATGCCGCATTTTCCTTAAGGTAAATCTCACGCTCAAAGGCCGTAGCCCAGTCCTGCTCCGGGCCTTCGAAGCGTCCTGTGGGGATCTGCACGATCTTTTCAGGCTGCAGGAACTCATGCGTATAGCGGGCATAGCAGTACTTGCAGCCGAACTCGCAACCACGATACGGATTGATGGACCACTCGAGCGATAGATTGCGCTTGCTGATGGAGCGATTCAGCAGAGAATTGGCCCGCATGGCGCGGAACTCAATAAGGTGCCCATCGTCGGCGTGGATCGCCTGGGCAGCGAGCCTGGCCATACCGACGGGCTGGGAGGGAAGGATGGGGAAAAGGGTGGTGCTGGCCGGTGCTGCCGTATTCGCCATTTGTTCGCCTCACTAAGGATGAAGGTAACGTGCTGTCCCGAAATGCGTCAACAACTCTTTTAGAGTGACGTTTACACTGATGCCATGCAGTTTGATCTCCATGAGCTTCAGCTTCCGGTGCGACTGCGGACCGGGCGTCCCATGACGGATTACGAGCTCATGCGCTTCTCGCGTGTAAACGAGCCGCTGCGGATTGAGCAAGAAGGAAACGGGGATCTTGTCATCATGTCGCCGACGGGCCTTGAAGGAAGCGGTGCGAATGCAGAGTTGACGGCTGACTTGATGATTTGGGCACGAGGGGACGGGCGGGGTAAGGTGTTCGACTCGAATGCGGGATTTCGACTACCCGATGGGTCAGTGCGGGCGCCTGATGGTGCGTGGGTCTCGTGGGGACGTTGGAATGCGTTGACACGGGAGCAGCAGAAGCGATTCGCTCCGCTGTGCCCTGAGTTTGTGATCGAGCTGCGGTCAGAGAATGATGGGCTGCGGGATCTCCGGGCGAAGATGGACATGTGGCTCAGCCAGGGGGCCGAGCTGGCATGGCTCATCGACCCGGAGCGGAAGGTGGTCGAGATCTACCGACCTGGTCGGAAGACCGAACTGATCGAGGGAGCAAGCGCGATTTATGGGGATGGTCCGTTAGGGGGCTTTGTACTGGAATTGGGTCGGATCTGGGGCTAACCGTTGGCGATGGCGGAGCGTGTAGACACAACGCGAGAGCTGTTGCAGGCGCTCCTGGACCATTTCTGGGAGGCCCGGCGGAAGCGGACCGCGCGCGAGCCGAAGCTGTACCCGGCGGGCTACCTGATCAGCTACACTGCGCTGATTCAGCGGGCGGGGTTGGCTTTGGAGGCGCGCCGGCTCGGGAGCCAGCTGGCCGAAATCTCCCATCTCTGCAATCTGAAAGGCTGGCCACCGCTTGCTGCCCTGGTGGTGCGGCAGGATGTCGGCCAGCCTGGGGTGGGGTATTTTCGGCGTCCTGGTAGCCCCAAGATCGATCTGGTAATGGACGAACACCTGCGAGGGTGGGAGACAGATGCAAGGGCCTGCATCGATTTCGATCAGCTGCCCCGCCGGGCACCGGCCCTGACCGTGCGAACGGGAACAGTCCCGTCTTTACGATCTTGACGAATCCTTGACGCGACTGTGCCCTCGTCGCATAATAGAAGGGTTGTCCGGACTCCCGTCCGTAGCAATCGTCGAGACCACGCCCATGCAAAACATCGCATGTCCCTCAGTCGTATGACTGACAAGATGGGGTGGCAGACAAGGAAACCTATGGCTCGCAAAATTTCAAAGAACCTGACCAAGGCTCGTTCGCTTGTGGAAAAGCGTCCCTACGCCATCGTCGACGCAATTCCTCTCCTTCAGAAAGCCAAGTACGCCAAGTTCGACGAGACGGTCGATCTAACGCTGCGGCTTGGCGTGGACACACGTCACGCTGACCAGATGGTCCGAGGCACGGTCATCCTGCCCCATGGTCTGGGTGGTAAATCCAAGATCGTCGCCGTCATCGCCTCCGGCGACAAGCAGCGTGAGGCCGAGGCGGCCGGGGCTGAGTTTGTGGGTGGCGAAGATCTCGTTGAGCGCATTCAGAAGGAAAACTGGACCGAGTTCGATGCCCTAATCGCCACCCCGGACATGATGCGTTCGGTTGGCCGTTTGGGTAAGGTTTTGGGCCCGCGCGGCCTGATGCCTAACCCGAAGACCGGCACAGTAACAACGGATGTCGCGGGTGCGATTCGCGAGATCAAGGCCGGTAAGGTGGAGTTTCGCGCGGACAAGACAGCCTTGGTGCATGTTCCGGTTGGCAAGCTTTCGTTCTCGCCGGAGAAGCTCGAGGCCAATGCCTTGACAGTGGTGAATGCCGTTATGAAGGCCAAGCCGTCGGCGGCCAAGGGTAAGTACGTGAAGAAGATCGTGCTTTCCTCGACAATGGGTCCAGGCATTGAGCTTGAGGCGTCCACGGCAGACGTCGCGACCAAGTAAGGCAGCCTTCAGCCGCTGATTTTCAGCTGCTGGAGAAGGTACCCGGCGCACTGCGCCAAAGATTGCGCTAGCGATTGACAGCTAGCAGCTAAAGGCTGGATTTGTATGGCATTGACCAAGGCACAGAAGAATGTAAAGGTCGCGGCACTCGCGGCTGATCTTGAAAACAGCACCTCGGCGATCGTCGGCACCTTCACGGGCCTGACCGCGTCGAAGGACTTCGCTCTGCGCAAGACGGTGCGCGAGGCAGGTGGCTCATACCACGTCGTGAAGAACAAGCTGGCGGCGCGCAGCTCGCAGGGCACAAAGGTACAGCAGGCGCTGCAGGGACTGAAGGGTGTGAGCGCCGTAGCCTACACGTCGGGAGACCCTGTTGCCCTGGCGAAGGCCCTCTCCACCTGGGTGAAGGACAATGCGGAGTTCACCTTTAAGCTCGGCATCGTGGATGGCAAGGTCATCACGGTCAATGAAATTGGGGATCTGGCTAACCTCCCGAGCAAGGAAGAGCTGTTCTCGAAGTTGTTGTTCCTGATCCAGTCGCCGGCACAGCGACTGGCCACAGTGATCAGTGCAACTGGCCGCGATCTGGCCGTTGTGTTGAACCAGGGTGTGGAAAAAGAGAAGTTCGCCGCTGGGGAGACGCCTGCGGCCAAGGCACCTGAGTCTTCCGCTTCTGCGGTGGATCAGGTGAGCGAGGCGCACGCCGCCGAGGCCCCTACTCCTGCCGAGCAGATTGCTGAGCATCCGGCTTCCGAGGCGGACGCCGTAGCCGAGCAGCCGGGCAGTGCACCCCAGCCCAGCGGCGCGGCACAACCGGAAAACGGTACCGCCTCGCAGGCTGGCGAGGCTGCATCGACCGATCCGGTCGAGAACTAAGTTCAAGATTCGCTGTATCAGTCCCGGGGGCGCAGTCTGGCGCAACGGAAACCTGAAGACTGACGCGGCAACCTGAAGTGCGATCCATGACTTCGGGCCAGGCAGGCAGCAGTACAGACATCTAGCAGTACACGGAGACGAATTATGGCAGATCAACAGCTGGTAGACCAAATCACAAAACTCACCCTCCTCGAAGCGGCCGACCTGGTTAAGAAGCTTGAAGAGATTCTTGGCGTCTCGGCTGCCGCGGCTGTGGCCGCAGCACCCGCGGGCGGCGGCGCCGCCTCCGCTCCGGCAGCTGAGGAAAAGACCGAGTTCACGGTCATCCTCAAGGACGCTGGCGCAAACAAGATCAATACCATCAAAGCTGTGCGTGAAGTCACGGCGCTCGGTCTGAAGGAAGCCAAGGACCTGGTTGACGGCGCACCGAAGCCTCTGAAAGAGAATGTCTCCAAGGACGAGGCGGCGGCTGTGGCCAAGAAGTTCGATGGTGTGGCGACGGTTGAAATCAAGTAACAAGCTGGCGAAGCAAGGTAACGCGGCATGGGTCGGGACTACGGTCTCGGCCCACGTTTTTGGATGGTAATCTGGTGATCGTTCCGCCTTTCGAGGTGTGACCAGAGCTTCTTCACCATCCCAAGCCCACCTTTACGCCCACCAAAGTTGCATTCACCCCACCCCTCGTGTAAGCTACTCCTTGGAATCACGCGCCTCCACCCTGGCATGTGGCATTGCTTCGGCAGCAGGGAGGACACCGGGCGGGCGCGGCCAACAACCACGGCGGTTACACACCTTTTCGGCAGATAGCAAACCTTAGCAATCTCCGGTTCATCCTGCGTTTGGGCGCGCGGGCTATGGAGCCGGCCACCTTGAGATCCGAGCGGCGGGATCACGGGTGACACGCAAAGAGCGGCGGCAAGCTTGAGCACCCCGGCTGGGGCTCAAAGGCGGCGACTATCCAGCGTTTCAAATGTCTGAATCCAAACTTTTCTTACGCGTTCTCCGGGTACCGGCAGAGCGCTGCTTGTGTTTTAGGCAGGCCCTCGGTCTTTTAACGTCAGAACTGTTTTCCCTGGCGTGTGTCTGGCTGAGGTGACGATCTGTCCTCAGTTGAACAAGCCGGTCTACTGCAAGTTTCCCTTTGCACCTGGCAGAATGCTTCGCTGGGCCTTCAACGTAACACGTCAAGGTGTCTTCGCGACGAGGAGCGAATGCACCCATATCAGGGCGTAGAAGCCAAATGGGAAGAAACCGTTTACCGCGGGTTCTTCTCCCTTCCAAACTGGTCCAGCCGCATCGGATGCGTGCTGGCGTAGTTTGGGAGGCCTCGACCAAACCAGGAGAGAGCATGTCGAACCAGACAACCGAAACGCGCGCGCTTCGCACCCGTCTCGACTTTTCCAAGATTCCTACTAGCATTCAGATCCCCAATCTGATCGAAGTGCAGCGCCGGTCCTATGAGCGCTTCCTGCAGATGGACAAGCTCCCGCAGGAACGCGAGGATAACGGTCTGCAGTCGGTGTTCACCTCGGTGTTCCCGATCACGGACTTCCGCAATGTGTCCGAGCTGGAGTTCGTGGACTACACGATCGGCAACTGGGAGTGCAAGTGCGGCTACCTCAAGGGGCTGAACCACCTGCGCACCACGTGCTCGCAGTGCGGTCACATGGTAATCACGGACCCGTTCCATCCGGGTGATGTGCTGTGTAAGTTCTGCGGAACCTACAACAAGAACACGCCGGACTTCTGCACCAAGTGCGGTGACCCGGTGGGTCTGCAGCTGAAGTACGACCAAGCAGAGTGTGAGGAGCGCGGCATGACCTACTCCGCCCCGCTCAAGGTCACGATCCGCTTGAAGATCTACGACAAGGACCCGGAGACGGGCGTGAAGAGCCTGCGCGACATGAAGGAGCAGGAGGTGTTTTTCGGCGACATCCCGCTGATGAGCGCCAACGGCACCTTTATCGTCAACGGCACCGAGCGTGTGATCGTGTCGCAGCTGCATCGTTCGCCGGGCGTTTTCTTTGAAACGGCCAACAACCGGACGTATTTCCTGGGCAAAATCATTCCCTACCGCGGCAGCTGGGTTGAGTTTGAGTACGACCAGAAAAATATCCTGTACGTGCGTATCGATCGCAAGCGCAAGTTCCTGGGCACCATCTTCCTGCGCGCGCTTGGCCTGCGTCAGGATGAGGAGATCCTTAAGACCTTCTACACGGTGGACACGGTCAACGTGAAGGATGGCAAGCTGACCTGGGCGCTGACCGAAGAGGGCAAGCCGAGCAACATCTCGGGTACGCGCACGACCTCGTCGATCAAGGGCGCGGACGGAAGCGAGATCCTGGCCTCGGGCAAGAAGATCACGCCTTCGGCGCTGCGCAACCTGCGTGCGGCGGGAATTGCCACCGTTGAAGTGGAGAACGGCGAGTTCGAGGGTGCGATTACGGCAGCCGATGTCGTCGACATGAACACCGGTGAGCTGCTGTATGAGGCTAACCAGGAGCTGTCCGCCGACAAGCTGCACAAGATCGCCCAGAGCGGCGTGACGACCGTAGAGGTCTTCTTCCCTGAGCGCGACGATGTCGGCGCGATCATCGCGAACACATTGCGGCGTGACTCGGTGCGCAAGCCCGAGGAGGCGCTGATCGAGATCTACCGCAAGCTGCGCCCGGGTGACCCGCCAACGCTGG
>CAXTGE010000118.1:0-1940 GCA_964243645.1 uncultured Acidobacteriaceae bacterium
GAAGTTCCCGCGCCCCGCATTAAAACAGAAATCTACAAGAGCATCGAATTGCCGCTGCTCCAAGGGATGCACTACCGCCCTATTCACGCAATCAATGGCGTCTCGAAGGTCAGCGCGTAGCAGAGCTTCTGCTTCGGGCGCGGTCACACTTTGATCGGGGCAGACGTCCTTCCCTGTATGGCCGTACCCAATCGTCCATATACCGCCTGAGTCCTGATACGCCTGCAAGCGCAATCCCTCATATCGTTTTGTCATCGCTAATCCGGCTTCACTGTAACGAAAATCCTGCATAAGAGCGCCTCCCACGCGGCTCAGCTGGTTGCATCTGTGTGGTTCTTCGCGAATCGAATATGAAGTCTTGGCACCAGTCGTAAACTGGAGCAGCGACTACTCTTTGGGCCAGCGGCACAGTTCCGCAAGCCCATGCTGGGAACGCAAGACACGGAGCTCACGACCCTTGGCAGAAACGATTTACGATCTAGTCCTTATCGGTGGTGGCCCCGCCGGCTACACATGTGCCATTCGCGCTGCGCAGCTTGGCCTCAAAGTCGCCTTGATAGAAAAGACAGACAAGCTCGGCGGCACTTGTCTGCATTGGGGTTGCATTCCGACGAAGAGTATGTTGTTTTCGGCGGAGATCTGGGATCATTTGAAGCATGCCGGCAGCTACGGTATTGACAATGTCGAGCAACCCCGGCTGAACTGGGCCACGGTGATTCAACGCAAGAACGACATCACCATCAAGCACACCAAGGGGCTTGACTTCTTAATGAAGAAGAACAAGGTCGCTGTAGTCCGCGGCCATGGGCGGCTGACAGGCCAGCCCGCGGATGGCGTGTGGTCTGTGGAAGTCACGGATGAGGACAAAGCGGAGAACCGGGGCCTTGATCTCCAGGCCGAAGGCTATACGCAGCAGACCAAAACGACCGTACAGGGCAAACGTGTCGTGCTGGCGATGGGTTCTGAAGCCCGCATGCTGCCGGGCTATCAGGCAGACGACACGATCATGACGAATATGCAGATTCTCACGTTGCCGCAGATGCCGAAGTCCATGATCGTCATCGGCTCAGGTGCGGTTGGCGTTGAGTTTGCCTCCGTGATGAACAGCTTCGGAGCCGAAGTCACCATACTTGAGGCGCTCCCTCGGATCGTGCCCGTGGAGGATGAGGAAGTCTCCAAGGAACTCGCCCGCCAGTATAAGAAGCGCGGTATTGAAATCAACGTGGGTGTGAAAATCTCGACTATCGAAAAGATCCAAGAAGATGGAGCCGGTGCTCGCGTCACCTGGACCGACGCACAGGGTAAAGAGCAGACCAAGCAGGCGGATAAGGTGCTGATTGCGATCGGTCGTGTTCCTCGTACCTACGACGCCGGGCTCGACAACATCGGACTTGAGCTCGAGCGTGGTTTTATCAAAGTGAATGAGTGGATGGAAACGGGCATTCCGGGTCTCTATGCCATCGGGGACATCGTCGCTGGCCTGCCGCAACTGGCGCACGTCGGTGCCATGGCAGGCATCGTCGTAGCCTCCAAAGCTGCAGGCAAATACGCGAGAGCCGTTCGAAAAGATCGCGTCCCCGGTTGCACCTACTGCGATCCGCAGATCGGGTCCGTTGGTTTGACAGAGGCGCAGGCCAAGGAGAAGGGATATCAGGTGAAGGTCGGCAAGTTCCCCTTCGTTGGAAACTCCAAAGCCACGATCCTTGACGCACACGATGGCTTTGTCAAAGTCATCGCGGATGCGAAATACGGGGAGATTCTCGGCGTACACATCATCGGACCGTCGGCCACGGAACTCATCAGCGAGTGCGTGACCGCCATGGAGCTCGAAGCGACTGTGGAAGAGATGATGTTCACCATCCATGCCCACCCAACTCTGTACGAAGCCCTTCTCGACGGCTTCTCTTCAGTCGAAGGCATGGCGATCAACGTGTAGGTAT
>CAXTGE010000118.1:2040-8068 GCA_964243645.1 uncultured Acidobacteriaceae bacterium
GCCAACATCCTTGCCTCGAACGACTCACTCGCGCGAAAGGGAGTTGAAGTCCACGAGATCAATCGCGGCGGAGACGTCACCTATCACGGCCCGGGCCAGCTTGTCGGCTATCCCATCTTCGATCTTCGTGGCGATCTTCCCGGCAAGCATGGTCCTCATCTCGGCCCCGTCGACTTCGTGCGGCAGATCGAAGAAGCGATCATTCATACCTGCAAAGACTTCGGTGTCCTCACGCAGCGCATCTCCAAACGTACGGGTGTTTGGACACTCGCCGGTGGCAGCATTCTGGAAAAGAAAGTGGCTGCCATCGGCATACATGTCTCGCGAGCCATTACCACCCATGGCTTTGCCGTCAATGTCACGACAGACCTGAGAGACTTCGAATGGATCGTGCCTTGCGGCATCACCGACCGCCGGGTGACCTCGTTGGAGATCGAAGCCGACAGTACCATCTCCGTAACGCTGCCCCGCGTTGCCGACGCTATCTCCCGAAACTTCGGCCGCCTCTTCCAGCGACAGGTCGTCGCAGCCAATGATCTTTCCGAGCTGTTGTCATCCCGGGCTCGGAATGTCCTTTGACATAAAGTGACTTACCCCGCCACAGCCTCCGCTTCACACTTGGACCATGCGGGATGCCCGTCTCCCAAACTCCTCACCTTCGCTAAACGCCCGTGAGAACGCCATCTCAAGTACAACGTCCGTATAATCTTCAGTTGCCAGAATAGTCTCAGCTCTCCGGAGAAGCCCGCACCATGCCGACTGAAGTTCTTATGCCCCAAATGGGCGAATCCATCACTGAAGGTACCCTCACCAAGTGGTTGAAAAAGCCTGGAGACACGGTCGCACGTGACGAACCTCTCTTTGAGATCTCAACCGACAAAGTAGACGCGGAAATCCCATCGCCCGTCGCTGGCACTCTAGGCGAGATCAAGGTGACAGAGGGATCCACGGTGGGCGTGAATACGATCGTCTGTACCGTTGCCGAGGGCAGCGAAGCCGGTGCCAACGCCGCAGCCCAGCCAGCCTCGAAGCCCGAAACCGCTGCCCAGTCACCCACCATGCAGGACACGGTGACCCCCTCAGCTGAGGCCACCGCCATCCGTGACACGGCTGCCTTTGCCTCTTCGGCGGCCTCTCCCGAAAGTGGCCCAGGTACTGACGTTCTCATGCCGCAGATGGGGGAATCCATCACGGAGGGAACCCTCACCAAGTGGCTGAAGAAAATCGGCGACACCGTTCAGCGCGACGAGCCCATCTTCGAAATTTCCACCGACAAAGTTGACGCTGAAATCCCTTCCCCGATCGCCGGCACGCTAACCGAGATCAAAGTGACAGAAGGAGCAACCGTCACGGTAAACACGGTGGTGGCAGTCATCGGGGGTAACGCGAGCAAAGCAACCGCCAGTCCCAAGATCTCCGACCCGGCACCTTCGCAGCCCTCGGCGGTCACCCCGGCAGTGCCCGCAAACGCTGCGGCCTCTCAGGGGGAAGCTCCACGCTCTTCACCCCTGGTCCGCAAGATTGCCGCTGAAAACAGCGTCGATCTCTCCGGCGTCGCCGGCACAGGTGCCTCCGGGCGGATTACCAAGGGGGACATCCTCGGTCATCTCGAAGCCGGGCCCAAAATAACCGCCCAGACCCCTCAAACATCAACGCAATTCCAAGGCCAGACGACCGCCACATCCCAGCCCCCTGCGGATGCAGCAACGGCGCCCACCTATGCCCAGGCGCAATCTGCTCCTGCGACAACGGTGCCCGCGAAGGCTGCGGCAATTCCCACGCCACAACCCGGCGAACTCGTGCCGATGTCGAAGATGCGCGCCATCATCGCCAAGCGCATGGTGGAGTCCAAGGCGACCAGCGCTCATGTTCACACCGTCTTTAAAGTGGACATGACGCGGATCGCTCGTCTGCGCGAAAAAGAGAAGACCAAATACGAGCAGCGCAACGGCGTCAAGCTGACCTACATGCCGTTTATCACGCGCGCTGCCGTGCAGGCCCTGCGCAAACACCCGATCGTGAATGCAGCCACAGAAGGCGAGGCTGTTCGCTACAACAAGAACATCAACATCGGCATCGCCGTCGCCCTCGAATGGGGCCTCATCGTACCCATTCTGAAGCAGTCCGAAGAGAGAAGCTTCCTGGGCATAGCCCGTGGCATCGTCGATCTCGCCGAGCGTGCCCGTTCCAAGAAGCTCGCTCCCGACGATGTCGCGGGTGGCACCTTCACGCTCACAAATTCCGGCATCTTCGGCGAGCAGTTCGGCACGCCCATCATTGCTCAGCCGCAATCGGCCATCCTTGGCATCGGCGGCCTGAACAAAGAGCCCGCGGTGCTCACAGACAAAGAAGGCAATGAAAGCATAGCCATTCGCTTCATTCAGCGCTTCACACTCGGCTTTGACCACCGCATCATCGATGGTTCTGACGCTGGCAAGTTCATGACGGACTTCAAGAGCTACCTCGAGAACTGGTCAGAAGACATCGGTTAGAGCATTCTCCTGAAGATGTAGAGCGGCGTCAGAAACGCAGATTCCCTTCGGGAATGACAATCAAAAACTGCACTCGTTTTGTTGTCATTCCACAGCGCAGCGGAGGAATCCGCACCTCGGCAAGCGACTGCGCCTACAGGAGAACAGCTCTAGTTCGGATCGAAGTCCACACGGAACGGCAACCGCTATCAGCAGTTGCCGTCTTCTCTAGACGGCTGTAATCGGAACAGCTAGCAGTATCGCGTTCACTTCGGTTGTGATCGTAGCCACGGTTGTCGCCAGCTTCTGGGCAATCCCAGCGTCTTTGATCTGCGCCACTGCCTCTACCTGCGCCAGATCATTGTTGATTGCATGCAGGTAGGTCACCAGGGTCGGTGCCGGACCTGCGTTCTTGACAACCACAGCAGCTGCCGCCATCGCACTCTGAACTTTCTGAATCAGTGAAGTCACAAGCGGTGCCGCTTCGGGATCGGCAAGCGCAACGATTGTTTCGACCAGGGGAGCGACATAAGTCAAGGTCGCTGCTGCACTCGCCTCCCACCCCGGCCCATGAAGAAACAGCCTCTTTAGCTCTGCTTTAACCTTGCTGAAGAAGGAAGTCTCAGCTGCAGCCCCTTTGTTCGATGACGTTTCCATAAATCTCCTTATTCGCCACACAGTTGTGAAGGCCACAGCCTCTAGGCCGATCTCGCCTTCTCGCCATCGCTTGCCAAGGGTGATGCGCTCGTTGACGGTTGCCCATCCGCTTGCGACGGCCCTGCATCTTGACTGAAACCACTCACCACAGCGGTGAGTACGCCGCAGCCCACCTCGAACCAGTCTCTGGCGCTCATCGCTAGGTGGCCCGTCGCGTCGAAATGAACACCGCGCTCTGCTGCCAGCGCGAGAACACACAAGCCGATCACCGTCGACTTCGGGCTGCGGGAAATCTGTGAAACATCCAATCTCGGCGTCAAGCTACCTCCTCGCCCTGTCGTTCTAGTGCTTGTTCCGCAGCACAAATACAATCAACTGCAGCAGCCCCAACATGCCGCCGAACGCACCCGAGACCCCCTTCACGCGTTGCATGTCGCGCTCATGGCAATCCACCCGATGCTCCAGTGCATGCAATCGACCTGGCTGTCCGATCCCCATCAGCTGATGCATCTGCACCTTTAGGCCGCTCAAATCCTCAAGCACCTTCTGCTCGAATTCCTTCATTTGCCACTCCTGTTCGCTTCCACACGGAACGGGCTGATTTCTTCGCTCCCGTTCACTCCTGTTGGGCCCGTTCTAATCAACCGGCCAGTTCACAAAAAGAGCACTGGACAGTCTCGAATACACCGGCGGTGTGCTGCTGTCATACATACGTACATAGAAGTGTTCACTCTGCGCCGAACGCGGCAGGCTGAAGCTCCGGACTGGACTGCGTAACACCAGATCTGGCGTGTCCACTCCCACGCCGAACGCCCAATCCCGGCGGCGTACCTCAAAACCTCCGCCCACCGGCGCCGTCACACCAGCATCCACCTGCATCGCGGACGTCGACAACATCGTCAAGGCCATCTGTGGCAGATTGTCCAAGACCTGCCCCGGCCCGCTTTCGGCAACCGCCGGCAAAATCGCGTCGTTTGCGATCGTGTTGCTCAACTCGAGCCCAAGTCCGTCGGCCCACTCCGTTGCCCAGTCATTGGCAAAGGCAATCTTGTACTGCAGGACTTCAGGCACAGCATGGCTGTCTTCCACCGCAATCCGGCGAACCAGTAAGGAGACCGTGCTCCCTCCGCTTGTGATGGCAAGAAGATCGCCCGGCCAGATGTCCCCAACCGGATTGGCTGTCGAATAACTACCCGCCAGTGCCGCCGAGCGCGCCGTGCCCATCGCCAGCACGGCCTGCGCTGCCGCCTCGCAATCGGCACTGGATCGCGCAACCGGTGCGGTCACCTTGCCCAGCCACCGGCTCACTCCCGGCACCTGCACGCCGGCACCCGCGGCGCTCTCGGCCTGCACACTCGCGGCATCCGTCAACCGCGCCACGGAACGGCGCTCTGTTCTGTACAACACGGTGACGCGTTCCCCCGCAACAGGGAGCCTGCCTGCAAAGAAAGTCACTTTACCCGGGGTACCTGCAGCTGATCCGAAATCGACCTTGCAATCCACGCCCTGCCCTGCCAAGCCCATGAGTCGCGTCGCCTGGGATCCATTCGCCGCGGTGCTCACAACCCACACGCTTCCCGGCCTCGTCACTTCTATCGATGCCACCGACCCCTGCAAGCTGATCGAGTTCACCGCGGCAAACGTGCACGCTGCTGCGGTCACCTGCACAGGGGCTGAAGCCTGTGCCGTGTCGAACAACACCGTCGCAGGCGTGTTCGAGCTCACTCCCTCATCCAGCACCTCAAACACCATCTGCATCGGAGCGGCGATGCCGCCCATCGCCCCGAACTCCTGCACAACTCCCTCGACCATGCAGTAGTACCGTTGCGGGATCCGCTGCATCTCCGGGCAGTACAGTCGAAGGCGCAACGTGTACGTATGGCCCGCAATCGGTGTGAAGACGGAGCCCACCTCCGCTCCATTCATCATTGGTACAAGCACGGTCGTGCCACCCGTTGTGCTCACGCTCTGCCTCACCCGGAATCCGGCAAAACAGTTCCCCAGGGTGACAGCGCCGTTGTAGAAACCCGCCAGTACCCCACTCGAGGCCGCTCCGAAGACCACCCCTCCCAACTCGGTCAGCAGGCACCCAGCCATCTCCACGGCATTGACGCCTTCCAGCGTGGTCTGGCCATCGAAGCCGTTGCCTCCGCTCATCGTCAAGCCCAGGGAAGACAGTTGCAGATGATTGCCTCCGTCGCTCAGGCTCCATTGCGAGCTGTCGAAGGCTGCTTCGTTGAAGCTGTCCCGTAGCAGCCTACGGTTCGTGCCGCGGTAGGCTGCCTCGGAGAGAACGAACTCTGTCGTTGAGCCGTCTCCCTGGAAGATCTCCTGAACATACGCCGCCGCTTCCTCGCCACCCGATAGGGTCACATCGTTCGCTAGTTCGCGGGCATGGGCTGTATTGAACTCGCCGAGATTCAGTGTCCCATCGGCATCGGTAAAGCTGTGGGTCACCGCGCCGGCACTCGTCAGCGACACCGTTCCATTCAGGACGCGGTAGCTCGCGTACGTTGCATTCGCAGCGGCTGCGGCGTTGGTGCTCCAACCCGCTGCCGGCTGCACCGCAAAGGCTCCAAGCGCGCGTGGGTTTCCCGAGCTCACAACCGATATCCCCGTGCTGACCGTTCCCTGCGCCACCTGCGTGAGCTGCCCGACAACGCTGGTGCTGTTTACCCCCAGTGCCAAACCATCCGTTGCTCTGGGGGCCCCGGACCCTTGTTTGTCCAGCAACCACTCGTCACTCAGGGCCGTAACCCGCGCACGGTACACCGGCCCGGCCAGGCCGAGCCCCGCATACACAGACACCGGCTCCGTAGTCAGGTATCCCGTGAAGAGGGCGATGCCGGAGGCAGCGGTCACCACCAAACGCCCGCGTCGTGCCGGCGCAGGCAATCCAT
>CAXTGE010000119.1:0-8025 GCA_964243645.1 uncultured Acidobacteriaceae bacterium
TGGGCGCCCCCGGCGTAGATCCAGGCCGAGGCCGCGACCTTGAGGTTGGGCCTGGGCAGCCAGACGGTGCGGGCGACGGGCAGCCTGGGGAGGTCCTGCTCGGGGGTGACCACGTCGACCTCGTTGACGATCATGCGGAAGCGGCTGCCCATGTCGACGACCGAAGCGACGACGGCGGGGCCGCTGGGTGAGGTGAAGACGAGGCGGACGGGGTCCGCCTTATCGCCGATGCCAAGCGGGTGGACTTCGAGTGAGGGCTTAACGCCGGGACTGGCGATGGAGGGGCAGATCTCTAGCATGTGCGAGCCGAGAATCCGGGAGTCGTTCAGCCCGGCGAGATCGTAGGTGTAGTCCTCCATGAAGCTGGTGCCCTGAGGCAGCCCCCCGGCCATGACCTTCATGATGCGGACGAGGGCGGCAGTCTTCCAGTCGCCTTCCCCGCCGAAGCCGAACCCCGAGGCCATGAGGCGCTGGGTCGCGATGCCGGGAAGCTGGCCCATGCCGTGGAGATCTTCAAAGGTGTCGGTGAAGGCGCCAAAGCCGCCTTCGGTGAGGAAGGCGCGGAGGCCGAGCTCGATGCGGGCGGCAACTTTGAGGGAGTCAATCCTGTCGTGTGCCGCGGCAATGGTGTACTGCTCGCGGTACTCGGCGATGAGCTTGTCGACTTCGGCGTCGGAGAACTGGGCCATGCGGTCGGTGAGGTCACCGATGCCGTAGCCGTTGACCTGGTAGCCGAAGACGCGCTGGGCTTCTACCTTGTCGCCCTCAGTGACGGCGACGTTGCGCATGTTGTCGCCGAAGCGGGCTACCTTGAGAGTTTGAGATTCAGACCAGCCCAAAGCGGCGCGGGTCCAGGCGCTGATCTCGGCAATGGTAACGGGGTCCTTCCAGTAGCCGACGACGACTTTGCGGGCGAGGCGGAGGCGCGCGGTGATGAAGCCGAACTCGCGGTCCCCGTGGGCGGCCTGGTTCAGGTTCATGAAGTCCATGTCGATGGTCGCATAGGGGAGCCGCTCGTTGGCCTGGGTGTGGAAGTGCAGGAAGGGCTTGCGCAGCGCGGTGAGACCAGGAATCCACATCTTGGCTGGCGAAAAAGTGTGCATCCAGAGCACGAGACCGATGCAGCTGTCGGTGTTGTTGGCTTCGCGGCAGGTGGCGAGGATCTCGTCGGCGGTTTTGACCACGGGCTTCCAGACGATGCGGACGGGAATGCTCGTGTCGGCGTCGAGCGACTGGGCGATGGCACGGGAGTTGGTGGCGACCTGCTCGAGGGTTTCGGGGCCGTAGAGGTGTTGGCTGCCGGTAACGAACCAGATCTCCTGCGCTGCGTTGGTGCTCATCTGCCCTTGCTCCTCCGTGAGACGGTGCTGCTGACTCTATGCGAGATAAGCGTACAGGAGTGGCGCTGCGCGTTGGCGGGTTGGCGTTGCGCTTGGCGCGTTGGTGGGTGTTCGGAGCCGGGGCTGGGTGGCGTGGGGTACAATTCCGCTGATCTGGAGACGAGTTCGCGGCAGGGTTCTGGGAAGAGGCATGTAAGCGCTTTCAGGGCGCGGCTGGCCGTGGGACCGTCCCCACACTTTCGCAAGAGATTTGCAGGAGAGAAGAGCATGTCCTTTTTCCGTTCACCGGAACGTTCGCGTCTTGTCCGTCATTCCGCCGTGTTTGGCACGACCCTGTTTTTTAGCAGCGCCCTGTTCCCTGCCCCGTCGCTCCAGGCCCAGACGAAGCCGGCCACGGCGCAGCTAACGATTGAGCCCAAACAGATTGTGTCGCCGGTGAGCCCGATCCTGTACGGCATGATGACCGAAGAGATCAATCATGCTTTCGAGGGCGGCCTGTATGCCGAGATGGTGCAGAACCGGACCATGCGGGCGAGCTGGTCGGGGGTGGAGCACTGGGATCTGGTGCGCCGTGGTGAGGCAAATGCCTCGCTGGAGCTGGATAAGGAGAATGGCCCGAGTAAGGCGCTGCCGACGAGCCTGAAGCTGACGGTTACGTCGGCCTCGGCGGGCAACGAGGCTGGGGTAAGCAATACGGGATATTGGGGCATGGGCGTGAAGCCGCACACCACGTACCGTGGATCGTTCTACGCAAAGGCCGACGCGGGGGGCCCGGTGAAGGCGCAGGTGATCAGCGACACGACCGGGGCTGTGCTGGCGGAGAGCACCGTGGCGGTGAAAGCGGGCGGCTGGTCGAAGTATGAGTACACCTTGAACACGGGGGAAGCGGCAGCCTCCTCTGCCAATCATCTGGTGCTGTCGATGGCGCAACCGGGAACGATCTCATTCCAGCTGGTCTCGTTGTTTCCGCCCACCTATAAGGACCGTCCAGGCGGCTTTCGGCCGGACCTCATGGAGAAGATGGCAGGTCTGCACCCAAATTTTCTGCGTTTGCCGGGCGGTAACTACCTGGAAGGCGACAGGTTGAAGGATTGGTACAACTGGAAAGAGACCATCGGACCGACCGTGGACCGGCCGGGGCACATGGCGCCGTGGACGTACTGGTCCGATGACGGCATGGGCCTGCTGGAGATGCTGGAGTGGTGCGAGGATCTCGGCATCCAGCCGATTCTGGCGGTGTATGCCGGTTATTCGCTTCAGGGCGGCAAGGTTCCGGCAGGCAAAGAACTGGAACCGTATGTGCAGGCAGCGCTGGATGAGGTGGAGTATGTGACCGGGGACACCACCACAAAGTGGGGTGCAGAGCGCGCCAAAGACGGTCATCCCGCACCGTTTCCCCTGCGGTTTATCGAGATCGGGAATGAGGACTTCCTGGAGCGGGGATCGCACACCTACAACCAGCGCTATCCGCAGTTCGCGAAGGCGCTGCATAAGAAATACCCGCAGTACAAGCTGATCGCCACGACGCCCGTGGAGGGCAACGGGGCAGATGCGCCTGTGGACCTGGTGGACGACCACTATTACAAGCCCGTTGGCGAGATGCTGGACTTCACGCACCACTATGACAACGCGCCGCGGAATGGGCCGAAGATCTTTGTGGGGGAATGGGCGACGCTGGCCGGCACGCCGACGCCGAACTTTGGCGGGGCGCTGGCCGACGCGGCCTTCATGACGTCGATGGAGCGAAACAGCGATCTGATCGAGATGGCGAGCTATGCGCCGCTGTTTATCAACGTGAACCCGGGCGCGGGCCAGTGGTACACCAACATGATCGGGTACGACGCGAGCAAAAGCTATGGATCGCCGAGTTACTGGGCGCAGAGCATGTTTGGCTGGCACATCGGTGACGGGACCGCGAAGAGCGCGCTCACGGGAGCGGGTGAGCGGTTTTACTACTCGGCGACCGTGGGATCGAAGGATCATGTGCTGCACCTCAAGCTGGTGAATGCGTCGACCACAGCTCAGCCGCTGACCATTCATCTGGATGGCCTGGGTGCGGCTACCGCGGCGAAGGTGGAGAGCCTGCACGCAGAGACCTACGAGGCGACCAACACAATCGACCGGCCACTGGCGATTCACCCGGTCAGCTCGACCGCGCAGGTAACGAGTGGAGCGTGGTCGCACAACGTGCCGGCGCTGACGATCGAGGTGATCGATGTTCCGTTGCGGTAGGTGGGGAGGAAAGCAGATTCCCCTTGCGAGGAATGACAGAAAGAAAAGCATTGCTCTGGTGATAGCTTCTGCTGCCGTGATTGGCTTGTCCGGTTCGGGCTTGCCGGCGCAGCAGCCTGAGCCGCTGTCGCTTTCTGGGGATACCGCTTTTACCCATGATCCTTCGATCGCCAAGGACGGGGACACGTACTACGTGTTTGCCACGGGCAAGGCGCGCGATGGAGGGCAGTTCCCTGTGCGGTGCTCGAAGGATCTGCATGCGTGGACACTGTGCGGGCATGTGTTTGACGACATTCCCGACTGGGTGAAGCAGCGGAGTCCGGGGACGAAAGAGCTGTGGGCGCCGGATATCTCGCATGAGCATGGCGAGTACCGGATGTACTATGCGTACTCGTTGTTCGGCGTGAACACCTCGGGGATCGGGCTGGCGGTGAACAAGACACTGGACCGCAACAGCCCGGACTACAAATGGGTGGATAAAGGCCTGGTGCTGGACTCCAAGGCAAGCGATGATTTCAACGCGATCGATCCGAACTATATCGAGGACGCGCATGGGGATGCGTGGCTGAGCTTTGGGAGCTTCTGGACAGGCATCAAGATGCGCAAGCTGGATGTGGGGACCGGCATGCTGTCGGCGAGCGACACGAAGCTGTATTCGCTGGCAAGCCGAGCCAAGCCGAGTTCCGCGCCGCCGCACACGTTCGATCCGGAGCACCCGGTGCTGCCGCCGGATTGGACGGCCGTGGAAGCGCCGTTCCTCGTGCACCATGACCGCTACTTTTACCTGTTCACGTCGTGGGATCTTTGCTGCCGTGGAACGCGGAGCACCTATCGGACGATGGTGGGACGGGCGGAGAGCGTGACGGGGCCTTACGTGGACAAGAGCGGCGTACCGCTGGCGCAGGGTGGTGGCTCGGCCCTGCTGAGCGCGAACGGGCGCTGGCTGGGGCCGGGCGGCGCGTCGGTTTTGCAGGAGAACGGCAGGGAGGACCTCGTCTTTCACGCTTACGACGCCAAGACGGGGCGACCGGCGCTGCAGATCTCGACCATCGCGTGGAAGGATGGCTGGCCGGAGGCGGCACTGGCAGAGAAGTGATTTGGATTTCCCTGGGGGGTGGCGCAGGAAAGATTTCACGCCCCGGCTGCATTCCGGCATGATAGGTGGCATGAATATCATGGCGGTTGCCCGCCGCGCACAGGTTTCCACGGCAACGGTCTCGCGCGTGATCAATGGTACGGCCTTTGTTGCTCCGGAGACGGCGAAACGTGTGCGCGATGCCGTTGAAGCGCTGAACTTTTTTCCGGATGTGAATGCGCGCACACTGGGCTCCGGCCGCAGCGGGATGTATGGCTTGATCATTTCGGACATCACCAACCCATACTTTCCGGAGCTGGTGAAGGCGTTCGAGGACATTGCGGTGGAGCACCGGCAAGAGGTGCTGATCGCCAACACCAACTACGATCCCAAGCGCATGGAGATGTGCGTGGTGCGGATGCTGCAGCGCAAGGTGGATGGCGTGGCGATCATGACGTCGGAGATGAGCGAGCACATGGTGAGCAGCCTGTCACGGCGGCAGATTCCGATCGTTTTGATGGATACCGCCGTGGACGCGCCGCATACGAGCGTGGTGCGCGTGGACTACCAGCGCGGCGTGCACGTGGCGATGCAGCACCTGTTTGATCTTGGGCATAACGAGATCGCGTTTATCAGTGGGCCCCTGTCACTGGGTTCCGCGGTGGTCCGCGCAGAGGCATTTCAGCACGCGCTGCAACAGCATGGCGCCGCGGCGCTTCCCGCTTCATGGCGGCAGGAGGGCGATCACCGCGTGGAGGGCGGGCACCATGCCATGCAGCGTATCCTGAAGTCCGGCAAACGCCGACCCACGGCGGTGATCACGTCCAACGATCTGACCGCGATCGGGGCCATGGGCGCCATCCATGAGGCGGGGTTGCGGATTCCCGAGGATATCTCGGTAATGGGTTTCGATGGGATCGAGCTAAGCGCCTATACCCAGCCGGCGCTCACAACGATGGCCGTGTCGCGTGGCGAACTGGCGTCGCAGGCCTTTCGAAGCCTGTTGCGGTATAGAGAAGACGGGGCAAAATCCATGCCCACGAACGTGCATGTCATTGAACCGCGGCTGCTGGTGAGGCAATCGACAGGGGCCTCGCCAAGGCGAGCGAGGTAGGCCGGGAATGCCGGTGGCATTTACCCAGCGTTTGCATGCGTTGTCCGATTTGTTGCATGCTGGTTCCGTTCGCCGTTCAAGGAGATAGAGTGAAAGCGTCCTGGCTGGTGTGTTGCCTTTTCTTTTCCGCTATGGGTGCCGCGCAGGGGCCGGGCGGAACGGCGCGCTGGAGCGAGTCCCGTGCGCAGGCCTGGTATGACGGGCAGCCCTGGCTGGTGGGCTCCAACTACGTGCCTTCCGATGCGATCAATGAATTGGAGATGTTTCAGGCTGCGACGTTCAATCCCGCGCTGAACGACAAAGAGCTGGGGATGGCCGAATCGATCGGCATGAACACGATGCGGGTGTTTCTGCAGGACCAGCTTTGGGAGAGCGATCCGAAGGGCTTCCAGAAGAGGCTGGACCAATTTCTGACGATCGCCGCCCGGCACCACATCAAGCCGCTGCTGGTGCTGTTCGATTCATGCTGGGAGCCGAACCCACACCTTGGACCACAACACCCGCCGATCCCCGGCGTACATAACTCCGGGTGGGTGCAGAGCCCCGGATTTGAACGACTGACCAATGCTGCCGATGAGCCCAAGCTAAAGGCCTATGTGCAGGGCGTGGTCGGGGCGTTCGCAAAGGACGACCGCATTCTGGGATGGGATGTATGGAATGAGCCGAATAACGACAACGGCGGCCGTTTCCATGAGGACTCCGCCGCCAAGGTTGCGCGCGTGAATGAGTTGCTGCCCAGGGTGTTTGCCTGGGCGCGTGAAGAACGTCCCACGCAGCCTTTGACGAGCGGCATGTGGATCGGCGATTGGAGCCATCCGGACAAGGAGAGCGCGACGGTCAAGATCCAGCTGGGTGAGTCGGATGTGATCTCGTTCCACAACTACGACTGGCCGGAGGGCTTTGAGGCGCGCGTGCAGGAGCTGCTGCCGCTACACCGGCCATTGCTCTGCACCGAGTACATGGCGCGCGGCAATGGCAGCACCTTCGATCAGATCCTGCCGCTGGCCAAGAAGTACCATGTGGCAGCCATCAACTGGGGTTTCGTGGCGGGTAAGACGCAGACGTATTTCCCGTGGGACTCATGGGAGCGGCCCTACACGTTGCAGGCACCGACGCTCTGGTTTCATGAGGTCTTTAAGCAGGATGACACGCCGTACCGGCAGCGCGAGGTGGATCTGATTCGCCAGCTGACAGGACGCGGAACACCGTCGGGGACAGCCGCCGCCGGGATGCAATAGGCAGGAGCTTTGACGTGTACGGCATGGGACGGCTGTCGGTGAGAGCGAAGTGGGCACGGGCGGGAGTGCTGTGTGTGCTGGCCGGCGTGTCCGGCGGGAGAGCCCCGATGCGAGCTCAAACGCCCGCGCCGCCGGTCTCGCCCCCCGTGCCGGGGAAGTTTGTGGATACTGCCCAGACCAGCGGCGTTGCCTTCACCGGCGTGGCGTCCCACACCAGCCATAAGTACTTAATGGAGACGATGGGGTCAGGCGTGGCGGCGTTTGACTTCGACAACGATGGCCGGCTGGATCTCTTCTTTGTCAATGGCGCACCGCTGGCGGATCCCACGCCGAAGGGGTCCGTGCCGAAGAAGCAGTCCCCTGCCGACTGGAACCGGCTGTACCACCAGCGCAAGGACGGTACGTTTGAGGATGTCACCGAAAAGGCCGGCCTGAAGGGCGTTGGCTACGGCATGGGTGTGGCGGTCGGCGACTACGACAATGACGGGTTTGAAGACCTGTACGTGACCGAGTACGGCGGCAACCACCTGTACCACAACAATGGGAACGGCACCTTTACGGATGTCACGGCGCGCTCGGCGACAGGGGGCGATCCAACGCCTGGGCAAAGCTGGTCCACAAGTGCCGCATGGGTGGACCTGGACAATGATGGCCGGCTGGATCTCGTGGTGCTCCGTTACGTGCGCTGGGACTGGGAGGATGTGTGGTGCGGCGAGCACCGCGATGGCTACCGCGCCTACTGCCATCCGGACATCTTTCCTGCCATCCCGCCGCTGGTGTACCACAACAACGGGGACGGCACCTTTACCGAGGGGGCCGCGAAGATGGGTTTGGCCGTGCCGGGCAAGGGACTGGGTATTGCCATTGCCGACTTCGACCGGGACGGCAAGATCGACCTGGCGACGGCGAACGATTCCATGCCGGAGTTTCTGTTTCATAACAAGGGCGACGGCACGTTTGAGGAGACCGGACTGACGGCGGAGATCGCTGTGGATGGCGATGGGCGCACCTACGCCGGCATGGGCA
>CAXTGE010000120.1:0-4950 GCA_964243645.1 uncultured Acidobacteriaceae bacterium
TACCTGAAGCGCGAGGACCTGCTGCACACGGGCGCGCACAAGATCAACAACGCGCTGGGGCAGGCCTTGCTCGCCCGGCGCATGGGCAAGCAACGCATCATCGCCGAGACCGGCGCGGGACAACATGGGGTCGCGACGGCCACGGTGTGCGCTCTGTTTGGCCTGGAGTGCGTGGTGTACATGGGCGAGGAGGACATGCGAAGGCAGGAGCTGAATGTGTTCCGCATGCGGCTGCTGGGTGCCGATGTGCGTGGCGTGAACAGCGGGTCGGCGACGCTGAAGGACGCGATCAATGAGGCCATGCGCGACTGGGTCACAAATGTGCGGTCGACGTTTTACATTCTTGGGTCAGCGCTTGGATCGCATCCGTATCCGACGATGGTGCGGGATTTTCACCGCGTGATCTCGCGAGAGAGCAAACGGCAGATCCTGGACATGGAAGGCCGTCTGCCGGATGCGATTGTGGCGTGTGTGGGTGGTGGATCAAACGCCATCGGGGCATTTTATGAGTACATCCCTGATGCCCAGGTAGAGCTGATCGGGGTGGAGGCGGGTGGGCGCGGCACGGCGCTGGGCGACCATGCGGCGCGGTTCCAGAAGATCGGTGGCGGTCTGCCCGGCGTGCTGCAGGGGACGTACAGCTATGTGTTGCAGAACGATGCGGGCCAGGTGGCGTCGACGCACAGTGTGAGCGCTGGCCTGGACTACGCGAGCGTGGGGCCGGAGCATGCGATGCTGCATGACTCGGGGCGCGCGACGTATACGACCGCGAACGACAATGAGGCGCTCGAGGCCACGAAGTTTCTGAGCCGCACGGAAGGCATCATCCCGGCGCTGGAGACGGCGCATGCGGTGGCCGAGGCGATGAAGCTGGCGCCGAGGATGGGTAAAGACAAGATCCTGATGGTGAATGTGAGCGGGCGTGGGGATAAGGACATCGGGATTTTGACGCGCGAGATGGGGCTGGATGCCAAGGGCGGCGGCGTGGCGGTGAGCGCATGAGCATAAGGGATTCGATAGGACACTTCTCGCTGTGGGGTGACTTTGATGCGCAGGAGATCACAACGAGGATAGGTCTCAATCCGAGCGTGGTGTATGCGAAAGGCTCAACGGATTTGAGCGACACGCCGGCTCAAATAGCAACCTGGGATCTGTATTGCCCCGACGACCTCCAGACCAGTGAACAGATTGACTATCTCCTCTCCGTGCTCCTGCCGCGTGCAGAGGAAGTTCGCGAGCTGGCGTCCAGGTATCAAGGCGCGATGAATGTGGTGGGCGACGGTTCTTTTGGCCTGCAACCGGTGACGATGAATTCGCTCGCGAACCTGAACCTTACCCTGAACTACTTCTCTGGCGACTACAGCGCCGATCCGATGCAAGACGGCAGGACTGACGGGGCGGTGAGCGCATGAGCGTGTCTCAGCCACCTATGTTTCTGAGCGATGAGGTCTTCGAGTTGCTGGTGCGCAAGGTGCCGGCGGCTGTGCTGGAAGAGGTGCCGGAGTCGTTGTTTCCGGAGGCAATCGGCACAACGCGGGAGCGCTTTGAAGAGATCGTGACGCTGTTGGGCGCGGATGGGCGCACACAGGGCATCGTGGGGGCGGAGACGGCTGGGTATTTGCGGCAGGCATTGGGAATGGCGCTGCTAGAGTGCTCGGCGGCGGAGTTTCGGGGGCGTTTCGATCTCGGCCAAGAAGAGGCGCTCACCTTGCTGCAGCAGATCAGCGCGCGGCTGGGGATTGGGGCAATTGCGGGTAAGCCGGAGGAGCAGCTGCAGTGATCTTTATAAGCGGATGGGGGCGGCTTCTGCCGACGTTGCTGTACTTTGCCGGTTGCACGGCAGCACTCGGCGCTCAGGGCACGGCGGGTGTTGCCTACAGCGCACCGGTAACGGATGCGAAGGTGCTGCGCGTTGTCGATTTCTCCAGGGCCCAGCCGCTCGACCCGCAATTGACAAGTATGTATCAGGCGTGCGACGCCAAGAGGGAGCGTGGTGGATGCTACGACGATCAGGCGCATAACACCGCGATCCTGAGATTTGGGGATGGGACCGTGTTTTTCGACGCCAAGATGGCCATCGATGCCGATGGGTCCACGTTGAGCAAGCGTGCCGAACATCCCAACCAGCCTGAGACCAGTTTTCGTTATCCGGATCCGACCGGCCTCGGCGTGGGGCCGAGCCTGGATGCCGAGCGCGTGCCCTATGTCGTGATGCCGTTGGGGGATTTCCGGCGGGAGAGTGGGGTGAACCTCGGCGATCTTGCGGCGGTGATCAAGGATGGCAGGGTGCAGTTTGCGATAGTCGGGGACCTGGGGCCGCGGACGCATATCGGCGAGGCGTCGATGAAGCTGCACGCGCAGCTTGGCCACACGATTTGCACGGCGTATGACGCGGAAGGCAATTGCAGCACGTTTACCGATCTGAGCATTGATCCGCCGGTGCTGTATTTCCTGTTTCCGGACACGCGCAAGCTGATCATCGACGGCCTGACCGCGGGCAATATCAATGAGCGCATCGCCACCACCGGCCAGCAGGTATGGAGCGCGTTTCTGGCTCACCAGCGAGACACACAAGGGAAGAACTGACCTATGCCGATCCGCTTTCCTAACAAACCGGGCCTGGTGATCTATCTCACCGCAGGCGATCCCAATCTGGCTATGACCCTCGACATGGCCGTGGCCGCGATCGACAATGGCGCGGATGTGATTGAGCTGGGTGTGCCGTTCAGCGATCCGCTGGCCGATGGGCCGGTGATCCAGCGTGCCAGCGAGCGTGCCGTGGCGCGGGGAACGCGGATGAGCGATGTGCTGGACTGCTGCCTGGATCTGCGGCGCCTACGCCCGGAGGCGGGCATCATCCTGTTCAGCTATCTGAATCCGGTGGTGCGTATGGGATTTGCGGAGTTCACCAAGGCGGCCAAAAGCAACGGCGCCGATGGCGTGCTGCTGACCGACATGATTGTGGAAGAGGCGGAGGAGTATCTGCGCTGCATGGGGGAGAACGACCTGGCACCGGTATTTCTAGCCGCGCCGACGTCGCCGGACGAACGGTTAAAGGCAATCGCGGAGCACTCGCGCGGCTTTGTGTATGCCATCTCGCGTGTGGGCATCACGGGGGCGCAGACCTCGCTGGCCGGTGATGCCAAGACGCTGGTGGATCGGCTGCGTGCGTTTACGGATCTGCCGATTGCGCTGGGTTTTGGTGTGTCGACGCCGGAGCATGTAAAGACCGTCGCGGAGTTTGCGGACGCCGCCGTGATCGGGTCCGCGATTGTGGGTTTGGTGGAGCGTACGCCGGCAACAGAGGCCGCCCAGGCGGTTGGCGCGTTTGTGCGGGCGCTGAAGGGCGGGGATGTTGCGGATGTGCCGAAAAAGCAGATCCCCCTCGGGGATGACAGCAAGAAAGGCAACAGTAGCAGTGGAGAAGGTAGCAGCAGTGGGGAAGGCAAGGAGCAGGACGCTGCGGGCATCGGTGGCGAGGTGGAGGCCGGCAGCGTTGCCGGTGAGGAACCCGTGGGAGCCAGGGCGTGAGTTTGCGCCGCGCAAGCTCGTATGATCGTGAACAACGCAGCCGCGGTATTCGGCGGCCTGCACCATCTCGCGAGCCGCACCCGGCTCGCCCCGCGAGGAAGACACATGGAGATTGCCGACTGGCGTATCGAGATCGATGAACTGGATGAGCAGATCGTCAAGCTGCTGAACCAACGGGCGGCCGCTGCGGTGGAGATTGGCAAGCTGAAGGGGAAGAGCAGCGCCCCGATCTATGAGCCCAACCGCGAGAAGACGGTGTTCGAGCACGTGGCGCACATCAACCCGGGACCGCTCACGGCAGGGCAGCTACAGGATATTTACTACCGCGTCATGGACGTGATGCGGTCGTTGCAGCGGGTGGACTCGGGTGCAAATGGTGCTGCAGAGGCGGGTGCCGTGTCTGTGGGAGATTCGCTAGCGCGTTGAGCAGAGATTGTCTGGCAGGCCGCACGTTGCGGCAAAGAGGTTTGTCGCCGGCGGGTGCAGGTACCGCGGCGAGGAGGGAACGCAAGTGATGATCGTTGCGATGCAGGACCGTGCTACCGATGAACAGATAGCCCTAGTGATTGAACGGATGGTGGAGCTGGGCTTCAACGTCCATCGCACGACCGGTGAAGTGCAGACCATCTTGGCCGGTGTGGGTACGCCCGCGCACTTTGAGGTGACCGAGTTCCAGGTGCTCAAGGGCGTGCAGCAGGCGTACCGGATTTCGTCACCGTACAAGCTGGCAGGGCGGGGTTTCCGGCCGGAGGGCACGCGCATTCACTTCGCCAACGGCGTGGTGATTGGTGGAGACGAGATCGTGATCATGAGCGGTCCGTGCTCGGTGGAGAGCAAGGAGCAGATCCGGCTGAGTGCCCAGCAGTGTGCCGCGGCGGGAGCGCAGTTTCTGCGCGGCGGCGCATACAAACCGCGGTCGTCGCCGTACTCGTTCCAGGGAATGGGCATTCCCGGGCTGCAGATCATGCGTGAGGCTGCCGATGAGTCTGGCCTGCTGGTGATTAGCGAGGTGATGGAGATCTCGCAGATTGAGCCGATGCTGCCCTATGTGGACTGTTTCCAGGTGGGCGCGCGCAACATGCAGAACTTCAACCTGCTGCGGGAGCTTGGCCGGGTCCGCAAGCCGGTGCTGCTGAAGCGCGGCATCGCGGCCACGATTGAAGAGCTGCTGCTGAGCGCCGAGTACATCCTGGCCGGCGGCAACTATGACCTGATGCTGTGCGAGCGGGGCATCCGCACCTTTGAGACGTACACGCGCAACACGATGGACATCTCGGCGATCCCGGTGCTGAAGTCGTTGACGCACCTGCCGGTGCTGGGCGATCCGTCGCATGGTGTGGGCAAGCGGGAGTTTGTGGCGCCCATGGCGCTGGCGACGGTGGCTGCCGGGGGTGATGGTCTGCTGATGGAGATGCACCC
>CAXTGE010000120.1:5050-8019 GCA_964243645.1 uncultured Acidobacteriaceae bacterium
CGTCGGCGTCGCGCTGTAGCCAGTAGCGAAGGCTCTCTTGCCATGGAAGGACAGGTTCTTGATGCCTCCTCGAAGGAGCTGAGCCGACGCTATGTCGAAGGCGAGATCACCCTTGACGAGTTTGGATTCCTCACGGAGCAACACGCTCGCCAAGTGGCCCTGCGCCTCTCAGAGCAACCCATGGCAAGCGTAGCCTGAACGTAACGTCACTTGGCTCAGGATCCGCAGTCCATACCGGGCACCTTTTGTCCTCTGAATCGGTTCGGTACACGAACTACACGTCCCTGCAGCAGGTAGAGGCCTCTCTGGTCCACCGCAGGCTAATTCAGATTGAAGATCTAGGCATCACTGGCCGCTTCGACACAGCCCACCTCCGCGGCATCCACCGCCATCTTTTCCAGGACGTGTTCCCCTGGGCGGGTGAGCTACGCGTTGTGGGCCTTTCCAAGCCCGGCAGTGCGCCATTTGCCGCTCCGTCGTTCATCGCCTCCGCGCTCGATGAAGTGTTGCGTAAGCTCCCGTCGGAAGGGCATTTGAGCAATCTCCAGGCCGGAGACTTCGCTCAGCGTGCCGCCTTCTATCTTGGCGAGATCAATGCTGCTCACCCCTTCCGCGAAGGCAACGGCCGCACCCAGCGCGAGTTCATCCGCCAACTCGCGGCGCAGGTCGGCCACACGATCTCCTGGGCGGGTTTCACGCAGGAACAGATGGTCGCCGCCAGCATTCTCTCCCACACCCGCGGCGACAACACGGAGCTTGCCGGCATCATCACAACGGCCATCGTGCTCCCTGAGCAGGATGTAGAGGTCCCCAGATGAACACGCCGCATCGCATTGTTGTAAAGCTTGGCACCAACGTCATCATGCGGGCTGACGGCAAGGTGGCGTTGGGGCTGCTTTGTGGCCTGGTGGAAGGCATTGCGGTTTTGCGTGAGCAGGGTGTTGAGGTCCTGGTCGTGAGCTCCGGCGCAGTGGGGCTTGGCGTGGAGCGGCTGGCGTTGCCAGTTCGACCCACGGCGCTGGCGGAGGTCCAGGCCTGTGCCGCGGTGGGGCAGTCGCGGCTGATGGCGCTGTACGACGATGCCTTCGACCGGCTCGGCTGCCATATCGCGCAGGTATTGCTGACCGAGGATGATTTTCGCGATCCGGTGCGGCATGCCAATTTGCGCGCGACGCTGGACTCGTTGTTGAGCCTGGGTGTGATCCCGATTGTGAATGAGAACGACACGGTATCGACAATGGAGCTGGACCGGCCATCCGGCATGGGCGCGGGTACGGAGAGGATCTTCGGCGACAACGACAAGTTATCGGCGCTGCTCCTGAAGCACATTGGGGCCGACCTGCTGGTGCTGCTGTCGGATGTGGATGGCCTGTATGACCGCGATCCGCACGCACCCGGGGCGGAGATCTTGCCGCGTGTGCCGGCCATTGATGCCGAGGTCTTGGCGCTGGCCTATGGAGGTAACGGACGGGGCCGCGGCGGTATGCTCTCCAAGCTGGAAAGCGTGCGGATTGCGTTGGAAGCAGGGAAACAGGCGGTAATCGCGAACGGCCGGACGCCGCGGGTGCTGGAGCGGATCGTTGCGGGAGACGCGGTGGGGACGCGCTTCGGGCTGCCTCCTATGCCACAGCAGGAGCAGGCCGAGGTGTTGCGGTGAGTGCCGTGGAGCCCGTGCTCAGCGCAGTCTTGACTCCGGATGTGCGCGATATCGCGCTGCGGGCAAAGATCGCTTCGCGCCGGACCGCGATACTGCACGGCGATGAACGGAATGCAGCGCTGGAAGCCATGGCGTCGGCAGTAGCGTCGTCCACGGATGCCTTGTTTGCGGCCAACGACGAGAATCTGCGCGCGGCCGATGGACGTGGTGAGGGCGATGCTCTTTCGCCGGCGACAAGATCGCGCCTGCAGCTGACCGAGGGTAAGCTGCGCGAGATGGTGGAGGGCATGCGTGCTGTGGCCGCGCTGCCCGATCCGCTCGGGCGGGTGCTGGAAGCTACCGAGCTCGACGATGGCGATCCACGTGACGCGGGTAGGCCGGACGTTACGCTTCAGCACGGCCTGCACTTGCAAAAGCTCAGCGTGCCGCTGGGTGTGCTGGCGGTGATCTTTGAGGCACGGCCGGATGCGGTGACGCAGATTGCCGCGCTTGCCTTGAAGAGCGGCAACGCCGTGATTTTGAAGGCGGGGCGCGAGGTGGAACGCACAGCCACGGTGCTGGTGCATGTGTTGCGAGAAGCGTTGCGCGCATGCGGCATCCCTGAAGATGCCGTGTCGCTTGTGACCGGGCGCGAGCAGGTGGCGGAGCTGCTGGGCGCGCATGACTTGATCGACATGGTCATTCCGCGCGGCTCCAAGCAGCTGGTGGAATATGTGCAGGCCAACACGCGCATCCCTGTGCTGGGGCACTCTGAGGGCGTGTGCCACATCTATGTGGATCGAGCCGCCGATCCGGCCCTGGCGCTGCGGGTGATCGCGGACGCCAAGCTCGACTACCCCGCTGCCTGCAACGCGGTGGAGACCGTGCTGGTGCACCGGGAGATCGCGGAGAGCTTCGTCCCGGCGCTCCTGCATGATCTCGAGCGGCAGGGCGTGCGTGTGCATGGCGATGCAGCGGTACGCGGTCTCAGCGGAGGCGGAGCGCTTCCTGTAGACGACTGGCACACGGAATTTGGCGAGGCCGAGCTGTCGGTCGGCGTGGTGGACTCCCTCAACGCAGCGATCGAACACATCCACACGCATGGCTCCTCGCACACAGAGAGCATCCTGACCGAAGACCGGGAGGCAGCGGAGCAGTTCCTGCGTGAGATTGATGCGGCTGGCGTCTTTCATAATGCGTCCACACGCTTTGCGGATGGATTTCGTTACGGCTTCGGCGCGGAGGTCGGGATTTCAACGAGTAAGCTGCATGCGCGCGGGCCGGTCGGGCTGGAAGGCCTGACGACGTACAAATACGTGCTGCGCGGTAGGGG
>CAXTGE010000121.1:0-2035 GCA_964243645.1 uncultured Acidobacteriaceae bacterium
TGTCGAGTTTTTCTTCGGCGCGCTCGAGCAGGGTGGCGATGTCGCCCATGCCCATGATGCGGGAGACGATGCGGTCGGGGTGGAAGGCCTCGAAGGCGTCGGGCTTTTCGCCGGTGCCGAGGAACTTGATGGGCGCGCCGGTGACCTTGCGGATGGAGAGGGCGGCGCCGCCGCGGGAGTCGCCGTCCATTTTGGTGAGGATGGCGCCGGTGATGGAGAGGAGGTCGTTGAAGGCCTTGGCGGAGTTGACGGCGTCCTGGCCGGTCATGGCGTCGGCGACGAAGAGGATCTCGGTGGGGTTGAGCTCGGCTTTGAGCTGGGCCATTTCGTCCATGAGGGCTTCGTCGATGCCGAGGCGGCCGGCGGTGTCGACGATGAGGATGTCGTTGCCAAAGTTGCGGGCCTCGCGGTAGGCCTCCTTGGCGAGGCGGAGGACGTCTGGGGTGCCGTGGGTCTCGTCGGGCGAGAGCTTGCCGATGTAGATCTGGGCCTTGATGGAGTCGGCGACGACTTTGAGCTGTTCGCGGGCGGCGGGGCGGTAGACGTCTACGGAGACGAGCAGGGGGCGGTGGCCGCCCTTTTTGAGCCAGGCGGCGAGCTTTCCAGTGGTTGTCGTTTTGCCGGAGCCCTGGAGGCCTGCCATGAGGATGACGGTGGGGGGCTGGGGGGCGAACTTGAACCTGGCGGTGTCGTGGCCGAGGACGTCCATGAGCTCGTCGCGGACGATTTTGACGATCTGCTCGGAGGGCGAGAGGGCGGTGGCGACTTCGGTGCCGAGGGCCTTGGCTTTGATGTGCTCGACGACTTCGCGGGCGATATCGAGGTTGACGTCGGCCTCGAGGAGCGCGGTGCGGATGGAGCGCATGGCGTCGTTGACGTTCTCGTCGGTGAGGGTGCCCTGGCCGCGGAGGTCTTTGAAGGTGCGCTGGAGTCGGTCGCTGAGGTTCTCAAACATGGCTCTTTGAGTTTAGCTTGTGGGCGGAAAGGCTGACGCGAAGGACGCGACGGTTGCGCGGAGGGGCGCGACGGGTGCATGGGTGGGTACGTGGGGTGAGATTGCAGAGCGGGGTGGGGGGATGATGGAGGGGTGCGTGCGGCGGATAGTAATGCGGAGATGATGCGGGAGTATGTGGCGTACCTGCGGGTGGAGCGGGGGTTGCGGCCGCTGAGTGTAGAGGCGTACCGGAGCGATCTGCTGATCTTTGCGGAGTATGCAGAGGGGGCTGGGCAGGGCTTGCTGGGAGCAGATGAGGGGTGTCTGCGGGGGTTTCTTGGGCATTTGCGGGCGCATGGGGTGGAGGGGCGGAGTGTGGCTCGGAAGCTGAGCTGCCTGCGGGGGTTTTACCGGTGGCTGGTGAAGGATGGGCGGATCGCCGGGGATCCGACGGTGAACCTGGAGTCGCCGAAGAGCTGGAAGGTGTTGCCGAAGAGCCTCCCGCAGGGGGAGGTAGCGGCGATGCTGGAGTCGGCGGGCGCGTCGGCGCGGGTGGGGGATGTCGGTGGGCTGGGGCTGGGTGTGCGGCTGCGGGATTGGGCGTTGCTGGAGCTGCTGTATGCGGGGGGGCTGCGGGTGAGTGAGGTGGTGGGGATGCGGCAGGAAGATCTGCAGCTGGATGTTGCGCGGGTGATCGTGCGCGGCAAGGGCGACAAGGACCGGATTGTGCCGCTGGGCGAGGCGGCCATCGCGGCCATGCGGGAGTATCTGCAGCGCGGGCGGCCGTTGCTATTGCGGAAGAGCCAGGGCGGTGGAACCGTGCGCAACATGTTCTTGTCCAGCCGGGGGACGGCGTGGAATCGTGGCGGGATATGGAAGGTGGTGAAAGGGCTGAAGGCGAAGGCGAGTCCGCATACGATGCGGCATAGCTGCGCGACGCATATGGTGGAGGGCGGCGCGGATCTGAGGACGGTGCAGACGCTGCTGGGGCATGCGGATATCTCGACGACGGAGGTGTACACGCATGTGGCGGTGCAGCGTTTGAAGGCGGTGCACCGGATGCATCATCCGCGGGGTAAGGGGAAGGTTGCGGCGGCGTGA
>CAXTGE010000121.1:2135-8000 GCA_964243645.1 uncultured Acidobacteriaceae bacterium
CGATATAGGGAGTGTGGGGCATCTGCAGATTCGCTCGTACCTGGGCGTGCTGTATGAGAAGGGATTGGGAAAGACGTCGGTGGCGCGGGCGCTGGCGGCGGTGCGGAGCTGGTTCAAGTGGATGGCCAAGGAGGGGTTGGTGAAGGCAAATCCGGCGGTGCTGGTGTCCACGCCGAAGCTGCCGAAGCATTTGCCGCGGGTGCCGAGTGTTGAGGAGATGAACCGGGTGCTGGATGGGCTTCAGGAGAGCCTTGGCGGGGCGAAACTAAAGACCAACGCGACGGGCGCGAAGGACGCCAAGGTGCGCAAAGGAGATGCGGAGGCTTCTGTTTGGCCGGAGCGGGAGCGGGTGATCTTTGAGCTGTTGTATGGGTGTGGAATTCGGAATGCGGAGCTGGTTGGGTTGGATCTCGGGAGTGTGTTGTGGGGGGATGATGCGATCCGGGTGTTAGGTAAGGGGAGGAAAGAGCGGATTGTGCCGTTGGGTGATGTCGCTGCGGTGGCGATACGGGAATACCTGCCGGAGCGCGAAGGAAGGCTGAGGGCTGCGGATAAGGGGAGGCTGGTGGAGGACGGGCCGCTGCTCTGCAATGCCACGATGCGGGGCACGTGCCGCCTCACGACGCGCAGCGTGGGGCGGCTGGTGAAAGCCGTGGCGGTGAGCCGAGGCTTGGCGGCCGACGTGCATCCGCACACGCTGCGGCATGCGTTCGGGACGCACATGCTGGAGGAGGGCGCGGATCTGCGCGCTATTCAGGAGATGCTGGGGCATGAGCGGCTGTCGACGACACAGCGATACACGCAGCTGACCGTGGGGCAGGTGCAGAAGGTGTATGACGACACGCATCCTCGGGCGAAGTAGGCAAGAGGAGAGGTCTCGCGAAGGCCTGAAACGCTGGGCAAAGCCATTTCGGAGTTAACTTCAACTACTCGAGCCAGCCGATCTTCATGAAGCCGGTTTCGTAGTTGAGGCAGTGTTGTTTAAGACTGACGTCCTCTTTCCGTGGGAGGCTGCTGCTGCGTGCAGCAGACTTTGCGATAAAGCGAGCACTGCAGGAATCAATACCGAGGGACAGCCGGATCAATATGTCGTGACCAGCCGTCGATGCCGCCGGCGAGGGACTGGGCGTGATCGTAACCCTGCTGGCGGAGCCACATGGTGACGTTGAGCGAGCGCGCGCCGTGATGGCAGAGGACGACGACCGGCTGGTCGGGGTCGAGCTCATTGTAGGCGCGGCTGGGGACCTCACCCATCGGCATCAGGAGCGAGTCGGGCAGATGGGCAGTGTCGAACTCCCATTTTTCACGAACATCGAGCAGAACGGGCGGGTTGGGCTGCTGACGGAGCCGGTGATATTCGTCAGGGGTGATCTCAGGCGCGAGCATAGGAGAAGGATACAATCTGCATCTCCGCGGCTTCGACGCAGGGTTGGTAGATTTCGCGTTATATTGCTAATTGGAAATCTTTCCGACAAATCTTTCCAAGGACAGGCAACACTTTGCGGATCGTAGGCATAGCGGGGCGTGTGTGTGCGTTGGCGGGTACGCTGGCGTTGGTGATATTGACCGGTTGCGGCTTCAAACTCGCCGGACCCAGTGAAACTGTCTCGATCGCGCCGTTGGCAACGGAGGACCTGAAGGACAGTTGCAAGTTCGACATGAACATGCCGGATCAGGCGTTGACGGCCCTGGGTGAGGCACCCAGTCCCTCCATGCCGGCCCCCAAGCAGGTCGCGGTGCTGGTGGTGTACGAGCGAGGGGATAGCTCCGACCTGTTTAATGACAGCCAGGTACAGACCATGGCCACCACGTTGCACATGTTGACGGTGTTTGCACACCAGTGCAATTCCAAGGTGACCGGCGATATTCAATCTGACGCCACCAAAGGCCCGGGGAGGACGCTGTTCGCGGCGATCAGCCAGTACGGGCTGGACAGCAAACACCCGGAGCTCGCCAGCCTGAAGGTGGTGCTGAGTGGGTTTTCGGCAGCGGGTGTGTTGTCGACGACGATGGCCAATGCCTACCCGGATCGTGTGCTGGGATTCATCCCATACGCCTCAGGCTCTCCTTACCTGGATCTCGACACCGTACCGGCCTCGGCGGCGGCGGCGAAGATCCCGGCACTGATTTTGGCAAACGCCTATGACCCAGACGCCGGGGTGAAGCGAAGCATGCGGTATTTCCAACGCGGCTGGCAACAGGGTGCGCCGTGGGGCTTTGGAGTGCAGAACCACACCGGGCACTGCTGCACCTTATCGACACGCGATGTGATGATTCCCTGGATTACGGCGCTGGTGGAGCCACTCGAAACAAATACGGTGCTGACCAGCGGAGTCGTGCCCGAGGCACAGGCCAGTGCGCCGGTGCTGCCCACCGTGCGTTTTCTGTGCTACACGGACGGCTACTACGATGCGTACGGCGAGTCGAACTGCTGGATCCCTTCGGCCAGCATTCTCCCGTCGACCGCAGGCGGACCGCAGGCGGGCTGGCTGCCGAGCGCCGACGCTTCAGACGCCTGGTACAAGTGGGTAACGAGTCCTGGAACGAATTAGGACGGCAACGTCCCAGAAGGGCGTCGAGGCAGCAGGCACGGCTCGCAACTCTCGTCAGATAGCGGGGCTGGATCTGCTCCGTGGCCTGGCAGCTCTCCTTGTTCTTCTGTTCCATTACGGCTTCTGGACCTGGCAGGCACCCGGACTAACTCATGCTCCGGATCTCGCGAGTATGCGCACAACCCCGGTCTTTGCAGAAGGATGGGTGGGCGTCGAGATCTTCTTTGTGCTTTCCGGTTTTGTGATTGCCTACTCAACCGAAGGTGCCACGCCCTCGCGCTTCGTACGCCATCGTTGGCAGCGACTTTTTCCGGCTGCCTTGCTTTGCGCCAGTCTGACAGGCCTGGTTCGCCTGTACAACGGGCAGGCACTACAAAGCGTTGGTCAACTCTGGCTTCGTAGCATTGTATTTTCCCCTGCAGGGCCGTGGATTGACGGATCCTACTGGACGCTGCCGGTCGAGATGGCCTTTTATCTCTTGGTGTTTCTCAGTCTGCTCTGGGCCAAGGGCCGGCACCTCGTCACGATGATGTCCCTTCTCGGGGCTGGAAGCGCAGTGTGCTGTGTTCTTCTGCTAACTATGCCACAGTGGGTGAAACCGGGGGTGCTTGGCTTCATCAACTCCTGCTGGTTTCCGCCGCATGCCTGCTGGCTTGCCGTTTATGGGGTGTTTTTCGCGCTGGGTGTTCTAATTTTTTCTGCTTTGCAGCATGGCATTCGCTGGCAACATCTTCTTGTGGTCCCCGTATGTCTGGCCGGGTGTGTTGCGGAAATCTGCTGGCATGAGCAGGGCTCGGCAACCAATGCGCATCGGCCGGTGAGGTGGAGCTACCCCGTCGCCATCTGGTTCTTCGCCATGGCGGTTTTGGTGGCCTCTGTACGTTGGAACAAGGAGTTCAGGGACCTTCTTGGGGTAAGGGGCGTTGCGATCACCCGGCAGATCGGGCTTGTCACCTATCCCCTTTATCTTGTGCATGCAGAGATTGGGGAATGGTTGATGCATGGCTTCAACCATCGCATCGGGTACCCAGCCTCTCTCGTGCTGGTCAGTTTCTGCATGATCACAGTCGGGTCCGTGATCGCCTTGCAGCTAGAACCTCGATTGCGACGCTTGATCCGAAGACCAACCGTAGCTGAGGCTGCATGACACTGGAGATCTCGGCCCAGAGGTCCTCCTACGATCGCCAGAGAGGCCGCTAGGCGTTCGCGCCGTGGCACTTCTTGTACTTCTTACCGGAGCCGCAGTAGCACTCGTCGTTGCGGCCGAGCTTGGGGCCGGCAGTACGAGGCGAGCTGTCGGCGGTAGCAGCGGAGCTAGTGGCGCGGGAGGAGGCCAGTTCGCGTTCTTTACGCTTTTCGAATTCACGCTCCAGACGATCGATCGTGGTGGTGGCCGAGGCGATAGGGGCTGCGGGAACGCTGGTGCGCTCCTCGATTACCTGAGAGTTGGGCGGAATGCCTGGGTGGGATTCGTGGGCAGGGAGTTCTTGCTGCCCACCCGCGTCGCCGGGGAGGGCTCCCCGGCTGGCGTCTTGCTGTGCTGTTGCCTGAAGGGCAGCCAGCTGTTCACGGGTCTCGATGGGAGTGCCGTCAGGGCCGAGGATCTGCATGCGGAAGAGATTGCGGACCGTGTCCTCCTGGAACTTGCCCATCATCGCCTCAAACATGTCGAAGGACTCCTTCTTGTAGGCAACGAGTGGATCCTGCTGACCGTAGCCGCGGAGACCGATGCCTTCCTTGAGGTGATCCATGGAAAGAAGGTGCTCTTTCCAAAGGCCGTCCAGCACGCTGAGCATCACGATGCGCTCGTGATAGCGCATGTTCGGGGCACCGAGGATCTGCTCCTTCACCTCGTACCGCTCGCGGAGACGCTCAAAGATAGCATCGCCGAGTTGCGAGCGGTTGAGCTCGGCCACGTTAATCTCGTTCTCCAAGCGTGCGCCGAAGATATCGAAGATCGCGTTGAAGAGCGCCTCGCTGTGCCACTGGTCCGGATGGACCTTTTCCGGGGCGTGCGCGTTGAGCAGCAGGCCGAGGATGTTGGCGACGTAGTCCTCGGTGATCATCTCTTTCTGGTCGACGCCCTCAATCAGGCCGCGACGGAGACCATAGACGGCCTCACGCTGCTTGTTCATGACGTCGTCATACTCGAGGACGTGCTTGCGGGATTCGAAGTTCTGCGACTCGACGGCCTTTTGCGCGGCTTCGATGCGCTTGGTGATCATGCGGCTCTCGATCGGCACGCCCTCTTCCATGCCCAGGGACTGCAGCAGGGTGGAGACCCACTCGCGCGCGAAGATGCGCATGAGGTCGTCTTCGAGTGAGAGATAGAAGCGGGAGGCGCCGGGGTCGCCCTGGCGGCCCGCACGGCCGCGGAGCTGGTTGTCGACGCGCCGGGACTCGTGGCGTTCGGTGCCGATGATATGGAGGCCGCCGGCGACGACGACGGCCTCATGCTCGGCCTTGGTGGCCGCGGCATGCTGCGCCGTGACGGCGTCCCATTGCCCTTGGGTGGTCTCAAACTCCTGGCTCTGGTAGTAGAAGCGAGCCATGCCGGGCGAGGCGACGGGGTGGATTTCGCCTTCCGCGGCGGAGATGGCACGGGCGATACCGCGCTTCACGAGATCCTGGCGGGCCATGAACTCGGCATTGCCGCCAAGCAGGATGTCGGTGCCGCGGCCGGCCATGTTGGTGGCGATGGTGACCATGCCGAGGCGGCCGGCCTGCGCGACGATCTCGGCTTCCTTCTCATGGAACTTGGCGTTTAGGACGACGTGACGCACACCCTTGCGCTTGAGGATCTCGGAAAGCAGCTCGGACTTTTCGATGGAGGTTGTGCCGACCAGAACAGGCTGACGCGAGGCGTGGAGGCGCTCGATCTCATCGGCGACGGCGAAGTACTTTTCCTTTGCCGTGCGGTAGACGACGTCCTGGTTTTCAATGCGGAGCATGGAGCGATTGGTGGGAATGACGACGATTTCGAGCTTGTAGATGTTGTCGAACTCGGCGGCCTCGGTCTCGGCGGTGCCGGTCATGCCGGAGAGCTTTTTGTAGAGGCGGAAGTAGTTCTGAAAGGTGATGGTGGCCAGCGTCTGATCTTCCTTGCGGATGGCGACGCCTTCCTTGGCCTCGATCGATTGGTGGAGGCCGTCGGACCAGCGGCGGCCAGGCATGAGACGACCGGTGAATTCATCGACGATGATGATCTCGCCGTCTTTCACCACGTACTCGACGTCGCGCTTGTAGAGCGAATGCCCTTTGATGGCGACCTCGATGTGGTGCTTCATGTCCCAGTTTTCCGGGTCGGCGATGT
>CAXTGE010000122.1:0-4225 GCA_964243645.1 uncultured Acidobacteriaceae bacterium
CGGTGTGCTGGTCTTCCTCAGGGAGGTAGACCGTGACGCCGAGCGCCATGCCGCGAGGAATGATCGTTACCTTGTGGAGCGGATCAGAGTGCTCGCGCAGAGCGGATACCAGGGTGTGACCGGCTTCGTGGTAGGCAGTGATCTTCAAGTCTTCAGGGCTGCGCAACATGCTTTTGCGCTCGGCACCCATCAGAACCTTGTCCTTGGCTACCTCAAAGTCGTACATGTGTACGGCCTTGCGGTTGAAGCGAGCCGCGGTGAGAGCCGCCTCATTCACCATGTTGGCCAGATCGGCACCGGAGAAGCCCGGTGTCCCACGAGCCAGCACGTTGAGATTAACGTCCTCCGCCATGGGAACCTTCTTCGCATGCACGCGAAGAACTTCTTCGCGGCCACGGATATCAGGACGGTCTACAACGACGCGGCGGTCGAAACGGCCGGGACGGAGCAGGGCTGGATCAAGGACGTCGGGACGATTGGTCGCGGCGATCAGGATGACGCCGTCGTTGGACTCGAAGCCGTCCATTTCCACGAGCAACTGATTGAGGGTCTGCTCGCGCTCATCGTGTCCGCCGCCGAGGCCTGCGCCACGGTGACGTCCGACAGCGTCGATCTCATCGATAAAGATGATGCAGGGGGCGTTCTTCTTGCCCTGCTCGAACAGATCACGAACGCGGCTGGCACCCACGCCGACGAACATTTCGACGAAGTCCGAACCGGAAATGGAGAAGAAGGGGACATTGGCCTCGCCGGCAACGGCGCGGGCGAGCAGGGTCTTACCGGTGCCCGGAGGCCCAACCATCAGGACGCCCTTGGGGATACGGCCACCGAGACGCTGGAACTTCTGTGCCTCGCGGAGGAACTCAATAATTTCCTTGAGCTCTTCCTTCGCCTCGTTCACACCCGCGACATCCTTAAAGGTAACCTTCTTCTGCTGCATGCTCAGAAGGCGCGCACGGTTCTTGCCAAAGCTCAGCGCCTTGTTTCCACCCGACTGCATCTGCCGCATCATGAACAGGAAGAGCGCGAGGATAACCAGAATCGGCGCGACCTGAAGCAGGAGGCCAAACCAGACATTGCCCTGCGGGTCCTTGATCGTCACGTTGACGCCGTGATCTTTCAGGTCCTTGTAGAGATCCGGGTAGACCTGAGGAATGATGGTGGAGAAGGTCTCCTTGCCATCCTTAAACTTACCGCTTGCCTCGGTTCCGGAGATCGTGACATCGCCGATCTTGCCGGCTTCGGCGTCGTTCTGAAATTCGGTAAAGCCGATCGTCCGATTGTGCCCGGCGTTCATGTTCTTGAGCACGAAATTCCAGCCGATGAGCAGGCAGGCTACCGCCACTACCCAAATCAGCAGTTGTTTGACTGTTGAATTCAATCCGCTTCCTCGATTCCTAGAGCCCCAGAGCTACTGCAGCCCGCCTGCCGCAGAAAGGCCATCCGGCCAACCATTTCTTGTTAGACGACGAAGAGGGGGAGAAGGTGCGCGACCCCGACGAAGGCGTCAACCCAGCTTGCAGGTATTCGTACCGATTCTATACTTGACAACGCGCTGCGTGGTTGGGCTATTTCGATACGGTCCACTACGTCTTTTTCGGGATGGAGGCGGGTTCCGGGCGCGAAAGGCGGAGCTCGCGCAACGACCGCTCCGCCCGCAGGCCGCCCGAGAGTTCCAGACGCGTCCCGTTGCGCGGGGAGAGGTCCGGAAGATCCAGCAAACCGGCTAACGCCAGGAGCCTGGCTGTCTCCTCGGCATGGGGCCTGCAGCCCAGGCTGGCCGCCGCCGCACGCACCAATCGCCGGCGCAGGGCAGGAGGTTGTGCTTTCAGGCGATCAATCTCAAGCGCTACGGAACGCTCGCCGATGCCCGTGCTGACCGCGCGGCCGCCGCCGCGTACCGGTTTGCCAGGCAGGGCCAGCCCAGGGAGGAGACGGGTGGTTTCCGCCTGCCAGTAGGCTTCGTCATCGCGTGCGATCTCGGCGGTGCGGGCAAGTGTGAGGTCGATCCCTGGATTGAAGCTGCGCAGCATGGGCATCAGTTCCTGGCGAACGCGGTTGCGGGTGAGGCTCGTGTCCCGGTTGGAGCTGTCGTCGCGCCAGGGTTGGTTTCGCTCGCGGAGGAAACGCTCCACCTCCGCGCGCCGGACGTTCAGCATGGGGCGAAGCACGCGGCCTCGTGACGCGACGGGAGCAGAACGGGTCGTCGAGGTTGGCATGTCTCCGATTTGGAGCACGGGGGAGATCGCGCCGATGCCCTCAGTCCAGGCTCCGCGAATCAGCTTCATAACGACTGTCTCCGCCTGATCCTCGAGCGTATGGCCTGTCGCCAGCGCCTCGGCCGGGCCGTCCGCGAGGATCTGCCGGAAGGCGGCGTAGCGAAGTTCGCGGGCAGCCTCTTCCAGCCCCTCTCCCTCGGCCTGCTGACGGGCGCGAGTATCGACGACCGTGATCGTGAGGGGAATCTCGTGCGCCTCGCAGAAGACTTTGACGAACTGGGCGTCGCCATCGGCCTCCGCACCGCGCAGGCCATGGTGGATGTGTATGGCGCTCAGGACGACACCCAGCGGTTCTTTCTCCTGGTTGGCCTCACACAGAGCGAGCAGCAGGGCAGTGGAGTCGGCGCCGCCGGAAAGCGCGCAGCAGACCCGTTGCCCGGGGTGAAACAAGGTGCGATTGAAGTTTTGCAGGCGCATGAGCTCCCTATGATTGTCTCGCGGCCGGATCAAGTTCCACGTGAGGAGGAAGCCGCACCGGCCTTCGCTGAAGGCGAGGCGAAACAGGTATACTCGCCTCCTCATGGCTGTTTTTGTGATCTTCCCGGCGGCGGGTATCGGTACCCGGATGGCTGCAGCTACCGGTGGTGCCCCGAAGCAATTCTTTCTGCTGGGGGGCCTCCCTGTCCTGGTCCATTCTTTGCGGACCTTTCTGTCTGTTTCCCTTGTGACGGGCGTGTACGTCGCTGTACGCGAGCCGGAACAGGCGCGCCTGCGCGACATGCTGGCCGAGTACGGCCTGGCGGAGCGCGTGCAGGTCGTCACCGGCGGCGACTCGCGCCAGGACTCCGTCGCCAACGCTCTGGCGGCGCTGCCGTCCGGGTCGGACGAAGAGGTGGTGCTGGTGCACGACGCTGTGCGGCCGTTGGTCGATGCGGCGACCATCGAGCGGACCATTGACGCGATCGTGCGGCACGGTGCGGCAATTGTGGGCATGCCGGCGGTCGATACCATCAAACAGGTGGAGCGGACCGCGGATGGCGCCCTGATTACGGCAACGATTCCGCGGGAGCTGATCGTGCATGCCCAGACACCGCAGGGGGCCAGAGTTTCGCTGATGCGGCGAGCTTTTGCGGAGGCGGCCCATGACGAGTTCGTGGGCACGGACGAGTCCAGCCTGCTGGAGCGCGCCGGTGTCGCCGTGCATGTGGTGCCGGGTACCGGACGCAACCTGAAGGTCACGCAGCCCGGTGATCTGGCCATTGCCGAGTTCTACCTCGCGGGCTAGGGGCAGGGATTCCCAGCGAGAGCCAGAGGGAGCCCTATACTTTGGTCAGTTCCGGTGCACCGAAGTCCGTGTTCCTGAGAGACTTTCATTAGTTCCCCTCGGAGTAGCTTCCCATGTCCATGCGTATCGGCCTCGGCTTTGACTCACACGCCTTTCATCCCGGCGTTCCCCTTGTGATCGGTGGTTTGAAGATCGACCATCCCGAGGGGCTGGCCGGCCACTCCGACGGCGACCTTTTGCTGCACGCCGTGACGGACGCCCTGCTGGGAGCGGTCTGTGCCGGGGACATCGGCACATTTTTCCCACCGACCGACGAACGATGGAAGGGTGCCGAATCGACGTTGTTTCTGAAGACAGCGATGGAAGAGGTCGCGCTGGCCGGGTACAAGATCGTCAACATCGACTGCGTGCTGATCATGCACCGGCCCAAGATCGTGCCCATCGCCGGCGAGATGCGGGAGCGCCTGGCGGACCTGCTCGCGTTGGATATGGGCTGTGTCTCGATCAAGGGCAAGACCCCCGAGGGACTGGCGCAGGACGGCACCGCCGTGGCGCATGTCGTGGCCCTGCTGGAAAAGATCAAGCTGCCCAAGGAACACAAGAAGCTGGCGCTGGAGGAAGAGATGCCGGCCGAGGATGAGATCGATGGCGTGGTGAGCACGCTGGTCGCCGACGTGCACGACACGCGGCGGCTGGGGCGTAAGCTGCCGACCTTCGATTC
>CAXTGE010000122.1:4325-6227 GCA_964243645.1 uncultured Acidobacteriaceae bacterium
GCCGAACGGAGCTTCGAGGCTTGGGCTTTGGGGGGTGAAGAGCTCGGCACCGTGATCGGTGATGAGCATGCAGTCTTCGACGCGGATGCCGAATTTGCCGTGCAGGTAGATGCCGGGCTCGTCGGAGAAGACCATGCCGGACTTGAGCTCGGCGTGGTTGCCGCCTACCAGGAAGGGCGCTTCGTGCATGTCGAGCCCGATGCCGTGGCCCACGCGGTGCAGAAACTTGTCGTAGTTGGGGCCGTAGCCGGCGTCAGCGATGACCTTGCGGGCGGCGGCATCGACGGCCTGCATCTCGATACCCGGTTTGGCGGTGGCCAGCGCGGCCGATTGTGCCGCGCGGACGATGTCGAAGATCTTGTGCTGCTCGGCGGTCGGCGTGCCGTAGACCCAGGAGCGCGTGATGTCGGAGCTATAGCCCTCCACCGAACAGCCGTCGTCCACCGCGACGATCTCGTGCTCGTGAATAGTCTGTGGGAGGGCGGAGCCGTGCGGGCTGGCGGTGGCGACACCCACGTTGCAGCTGCCTTCGCCGCGAACGCCGCATTGTCCGTAGGCCTGCGTGATGAGCTCCTCGACGCGGTGGTTGGTATCGCCCGGACGACAGGACTGGAAGACGGCGCGGTACACGTCCAGGGTGATCTCGTTGGCGAGGCGCAGCAGGGCGATCTCCGCCGGCGACTTCATCGAACGGCAGCCGGCGATGACCGGGCGGCCGGAGACCAGCTTCAACGCGGGCGCGGCCTTGGCGATGGCGCTCGCAAGGCCGAAGGAGGTCTGTTCATCCACGCCGACCGTGCCGGCGGTGATGTTCACCTCCGCCATGGCGCGGCGCAGGATGGTGAAGGGATCTTCGTTCTCCTGCCATTGGTAGGTCAGCGTGGTTTCGGCCTCGGGGAAGGTGGGCAGGATCTCGGCGAGGTGATCGCGTTCAAGGGCTGGGCACATAATGAAGGGCGCGGCGGCCTGGGGCAGAACGTAGGCAAACAGACGCTCGGACTGACTCCAGTGCGCGCCGGTGAAGTAGAGCAGGGAGGCCCCTGTGGTGAGCAGAATGGCGTCGATGCCGTATTCGTGCATCAACTCCCGGGCACGGTCGTGGCGCGCCGCGCGCTCGCTGGGGGAGATGGGATGGATGTCCGGGCGGCGGTCGCGCAGGGCGAGAAGGGGCGCGGGCAGGCCGGGGTCCGCAGAAGGCGCGGGCGTCGCTACATTGGGAGGTTGCGCCTGCAGTGAGAGAGCCGGCGCCGCGGCGGCGGCAGTCAGGACAAAGCGGCGTCGCGAGAACATGGGGCGATTGTACGGGGAGTCCTTCGTCACGCCTACACGCATCGAAGAGCATCGAGTGGTCGTTTGCGAGTAGATGGGCGCTACTGTCGGCGATAACAGCGTATGAGGTTGGGGAATGTCGATGGCTGAGGGCATGTTGCTGGCGGAATGGGCGTCAAAGGGCACACATCCGGAGCTGGGCGAGGTGTTTGCCGCGATCGGTCAGGCCGCGGCGCAGATCGCGCGAAAGATTCGGCTGGGAGGGCTCGACGACACGTACGGTGCCGCGGGAGCAACGAACGTGCAGGGTGAGCAACAGCAGAAGCTGGATGTCTTTGCCAACGAGGTGCTGACCGAGGCTCTGCGCGGTTGCCGAGGCGTGGCGGGTATCGTCAGTGAAGAAGATGACGAGGCTGTGGTGTTTGCGGGCAGGCAGACAGACAGGGAGATGGACGCCGCAGGGGGGCTTGTGGTCAGCTTCGACCCACTGGACGGCTCGTCCAACATCGACGTAAACGTGAACGTCGGCACCATCTTTGGGATTCGTGCCTCGCAGGCAGGGGCCGACGTGCAGGCGACGGTGTTGCGGCCCGGCTCCGAGCAGATAGCCGCGGGCTACGTCGTGTATGGACC
>CAXTGE010000122.1:6327-7901 GCA_964243645.1 uncultured Acidobacteriaceae bacterium
CTGGGCATGATCGCGGAAGCCGCCGGTGGTGCCGCCGTGAATGGAGCGGAGCGGATTTTGGATCTGCGGGCCACGGGCATCCATGACAGAACACCGCTGATCGTGGGAAGCCGCCGCGAGGTCGAGTTGCTGCAGAGGACCGTGCGCGAGGGAGGCGCGTGAGCGGCCTCGCACCGGCATCGCGCGTAGCGGAGCGGCTATATTACGAGTCGCCGCAGTTGCAGTTCCGGGCGGAGATCACCGATATCCAGCTGGTGGCCCGGGAACATGCAGCCGACGGTGAGCAGGTGCAGCTTTGGCGTGTTGCCCTGGACCAGACCGCATTTTATCCGGAGAGCGGCGGTCAGCCCTGGGACACGGGGGTCCTGGTGGCCACGGCCCGCAGCGGCGCGGTGCTGGAGGTGCCCGTCGAGCGTGTGGAGGAGGACGAGGCCGGCGAGGTATGGCACTTCGTGCGCAAGCCACTTGTGCAGGGTATCGAAGTTGAGGGTCGGATCGATGCCGCGCGGCGCATGGATCACATGCAGCAGCACTCCGGGCAGCATCTGCTGTCGGCCGTGTTCCTGAAGCGCCTAGCTGCGCGTACGGTCTCGTTCCACCTGGGCGCGGAGAGCTCCACCATTGACCTGGCATTGCCCGAGGGCAGCCCTGCGTTGAACAGGACGGACTTGGCCGGGGTAGAGGATGCGGTGAACCGGATCCTGTCGGAGGACCGCCCGCTGCGGGCGCACTGGCACACGCGTGAAGAGGCTCAGGCCATGATGGCGCGGGGTGATCTGCCGAAATTGCCCGACCGCAGCGGGCCTTTGCGGGTGATGGAGATAAAAGGCGTTGAATTCAATGCCTGTGGCGGCACGCATGTGGCCTCTACCGGCTCCATTGGCGGCGTTGCCCTGCGGCGTCTGGAGAAGATGAAGTCCGGGTGGCGTGTGGAGTTCCGGTGTGGCCTGCGGGCTGTGCATGGTGCCCGGCGCGACTTCGATCTGCTCAGCGAGATGGCGCTTACCTTGAGTGTCGGGAGTGCGGATCTTCCCACGCGTGTGGCCGCTTTGCAGGAAGAGACCAAGGCTGCCGGCAAGGCTTGGCGCAACTTGTTGGAGGAGTTGGCCGAGGCCAGGGCGGCTTCACTGAAACCCGAGACGGGTGGTGGCGTGGTGCAGGCGATCTTTGTAGAGCAGCCTGCCGAGTTTGCCAAGCGTGTAGCGTCCGCCGTAGCCGCCTCCGGGCATGTGGCGGTGATGGGTGTAAGTGAGGGGACAAAGGCAGCCGTTGCCGTCGCGCTGCCGGCAGGCGACCCGAGACATGCGGGCGATCTGCTGCGCGAGACGAGTTCCAGCTTTGGGGCTCGTGGCGGAGGCGGGCCGCAGCTGGCCCAGGGTGTGTGCGACGCGGACAGGCTGCAGGAACTGGTTCTTGGCCTGGCGAACCGGTTTGCGTAGCCTGGAACCCTTGCCGAGAGGAGTGGGTGGAGAGAAAGGAGCCTGAGTCCCAGACTCAGGCTCCTTTCAGGTGAGGTGTTACCAGGCGTCCGCGACCGTTCCGGCGCTGCCCCAGACTACGGTGCTGCCCCAGAT
>CAXTGE010000123.1:0-7896 GCA_964243645.1 uncultured Acidobacteriaceae bacterium
ATGACCCAGGCGCTCGGGATGGCGCCCGGGCTGGCGAGCCTGCAGGTCTACATCGGCTCCACGGACACGGCCATCATTAGCGCCATGACCACGCACAGCCCGCTGCCGACCACCATTGGCTGCTCCTGGGGCTGGACGCCCGCCGACCCTTCCACGCTGGATCCCTACTTCCAGAAGATGGCCGCCCAGGGGCAGAGCTTCTTCGCCGCCTCGGGTGACAGCTCGACCTGGTCCAGGAAGAACGAGGCCTGGCCCGCGGATGACGCCTACGTCACAGCTGTGGGTGGCACGGATCTCGTGACGGCCAGCGCGGGCGGCGCGTGGAAGTCCGAGACCGCGTGGGTCGATTCCGGCGGCGGCATCTCGCCGGACAAGATCGCCATTCCCTCCTGGCAGAAGGCGGCGATCAACTCGACCAACAGGGGCTCCACGACCCTGCGCAACGGACCGGATGTGGCCGCCAACGCGAACTTCACCTTCTACACCTGCGGCGATCAGCAGGCCTGCCAAGCCAACGAGTACGGCGGCACCAGCTTCGCCGCGCCCATGTGGGCCGCCTACATCGCGCTGGCCAACCAGCAGCTCAAAACCGAAGGCCGCTCCTACGTCGGCTTCCTGAATCCCACAATCTACAGCGGGAACGCGACAGCCGGCACCTACAGCACCGACTTCCACGACATCCTTACGGGAACCTCGGGGAGCTACTCCGCCGTGAAGGGCTTCGACCTGGTAACCGGATGGGGCAGCCCCACCGCGGCCCTGCTCACCACCCTGACCAAGTAACGGTACCGCCAACGCAAAAGGCCGGAGCCGATGCTCCGGCCTTTCTCGTATCACGACAGAAAAGCCGCTTCAGAACAGACGTGCAGAAGTGCGCTTTGTCCGTGCAGGAGTGCACAAAGACGTACACATTTTGCACGCCAAATTGCCTTCACTATTGATCTCCCGAAACCTGCTGACGCATATAGACCCCCGCCCCACCAACACTTAAAGTGGAACCTGAACCCGCTGTTTACTCCGTTGATTCCCCTGTCGGAAACAGGCTATTCGTACTTCAGCGTGGCCACGGGATCCAGCTTGGCGGCGCGGTTGGCAGGCAGCGTTCCGAAGATAACGCCCACCAAAACCGCCGTAAACAGCGAAATCATCGCGCTCCACGGCGAGATGGGAATCTTCAGGCCGGTAAAGATCCGGACGGTCAGGGGCAGCGCCAGACCCAGCAGGGTGCCCACCAGGCCGCCTGCAAGCGAAAGAAAGACGCTCTCTGTCAGGAACTGAATCCGGATCTCACGGCCCGTCGCGCCCAGGGCTTTCCGGATGCCGATCTCCTTGATGCGGGACTGCACATTGGCCAGCATGGAGTTCATGATGCCCACGCCCGAAACCACCAGCGTGATCGCCGACGCAAGCGTCAGCACAACCATCAGCATCGTCGAGATCTGCCCCATCACCTGGAGGACCGAGGTCAGCGTAAAGGCCGTGAAGGTGTTGCCGGCGCGGTGTCTCGAGGAGATGATGGTCTCGATTTTGCGGGCGACCGGCTCGACCTGATTGGCATTGGCCACCGTAAAGAAGATCTGTTTCAGGTTGTCCGTTCCCTGGAAGTAGCGTGCCACGGAGTACGGGATCAGCATCGTCTGGTTGTTCACTTCGCTCATACCGAAGGTCGTGATGCTCTCTTTAAAGACCCCGATGATGGTGAACGGGATACCGCTGACCGACATGGTCTGGCCGATCGCTCCGCCTGAGCTGCCGTAGAGCTCCTGCGCCAGCGGCTCGATGACGACGACCACGTGAGCATGGGTCAGCTCATCCTCATCATCGAAGAAGCGGCCGGCGAGCACCTTGAGGTTGCGAACCTGCTTGTACTGCGGGCTCACGCCCAGCAGCATGGACTCCTTTACCTTGCCGTCGCCGACCGGGATGCGGTCATGCCACTCCAGCATCGGCGAGCTGGCCACGATCCAGGGGCCCAGCTGGTCCACGACCGCGGACATATCGTCACGGGTCATGAAGTCGGCCACGCTGACGTTGTCCGGCCCGGTCACGAGGCCGCCGCCGCCCTGCATTTCGATCATGTTCGGCCCGATGGACGCGATCATATTCAGGGCATACTGGCGTCCCGTGAGCCCCAGCGTGGCGACCAGGATCACCGAAGCGGAGCCGATGACCATACCCAGCATCGTGAGCAGGAAGCGTGCCTTGCTGGCGCAGAAGGTGTCGATCGCCTGCGAGACGATCTCCCGGAAGGCTACGGTGGAGGTGGCACTGCGAAGGGTCGCCTCAAACGTATCGCGGGAGACGCGACGACGGGGTGCGATGGCGGGTTGCGCCGCGACCTGCACGGCCGGCTGCACCGGGTTGTGAACGCTGGCCGCCATGCTCTGTGTAGCTCCCCGGGACCGGCGTGCCGGCCCGCCCTTCCAGTATGCAGTCTCGGACCGAAGGGTCTGTCAGTCAGATACACTCCGGCTCCCTCTGGATGCAGACCGATGGAGGTCTTTCCGCTGTGAGTACAACTTAAGGGTGATATCGGCGAGCAGAGAGGGCAGGCAAAAGGGGAGGGACAAAGAGGGGGCAGACAGCCCAGCTCCCAGCAATACCGGTAGCCAAGGAGAGGTATCGTTCAGCTATGCATCCCCTTCACGAGGAACGGCTGTTCCCTGCCGATCCGGAGACGCGCCGCATTGCCGTGCGGCTGTTCGCCACAGTACGACACCTGCCCATCGTCAGCCCGCACGGCCATACCCAGGCTGGATGGTTTGCGGGGAACGAGCCGTTCCCAAACCCGGCGGCGCTGTTTGTCCAGCCGGATCACTACGTGCACCGCATGCTGCACAGCGTGGGGATCACGCTCGCCGATCTGGAGATCGGCGAGCCGGAGATGCGAGATCCGCGCCGGGTCTGGCACCTATTTGCCGAGCACTACTACCTGTTTCGCGGAACCCCGACCCGCCTGTGGCTCGACTTCGCCTTCGGGGAGCTCTTCGGGCTCAGCGAGCGGCTGTCCGGGGCCACCGCGGACCTGTACTACGACGCCATCTCGGAGACGCTGGCCACCCCGGCTTTTCGTCCGCGGGCCCTGTACGAGCGCTTCGGGATCGAGGTTCTGGCGACCACCGACTCCCCACTCGACACGTTGGCCGATCACCGGGCGATTCGCGACTCCGGCTGGAAGGGCCGCATTCTGCCGACCTTTCGGCCAGACAGTGTTGTGGATCCGGACTTCCCCGGCTTCCCCGAGAATCTCGACAGCCTCGCGCAGGGCAGTGGGGAAGATACCTCTACCTGGCCGGGCTACCTGGCCGCGTTGCGCACGGAGCGGGAGCGTTTCCGGCGTCTGGGGGCGACCGCGACCGACCACGGCCACCCCACGCCTGCCACTGCGAACCTGTCGCAAGCCGAGTCGGGGGCACTTTTCGCGACAGTTCGCGCGGGGCGGGGATCGCCGGCGCAGCATGAGCTTTTTCGGGCTCAGATGCTCACCGAGATGGCCCGCATGAGCCTCGGGGACGGCCTGGTGATGCAGATCCACCCGGGCTCGTTTCGCAACCATAACCCCGCGCTGCTGGCCCGCTACGGCCGCGACATGGGTGCGGATATACCCATGCGGACCGACTACGTGCAGGCCTTGAAGCCATTGCTGGATCAGTTCGGCAACGAACGCGCTCTGACGATCATCCTGTTCACGCTGGATGAGTCCACCTACAGCCGCGAGCTGGCGCCGCTGGCCGGGCATTACCCGTGCCTGCGCCTCGGGCCGCCGTGGTGGTTTCACGACAGCCCCGAAGGCATGATGCGCTTCCGTGAGCAGACCACCGAGACGGCCGGCTTTTACAACACCGTCGGCTTCAACGACGACACGCGCGCTTTTCTCTCCATTCCAGGCAGGCACGACGTGGCACGGCGCATGGATTGCGCGTTTCTGGCGAAGCTGGTTGCCGAGCACAGGCTGGGTGAGGACGAGGCCGCGGAGGTGGCCTACGCCCTCTCCTACGGCCTTGTCCGCGAGGCCTATCGGCTATAGGTTCGGCTTCAGGCCTGGGGCTTCTCCGCGGCGACGCCCTGCTGTGGCCGGGCGGGCAGGACCCCCACCTCGCAGTTGCGTCCCAGCCATCGATTTTCGTGGGGCCAGAAGATCGTAAAGGTGATGGCTCCGGTCACGTCCGGCTTGGCCTGCACATCGACATAGGATCCCGAGTGCCCGACCTGGCGAGACGCCACCCGGTTCGTGGTCGCCCAGTTGTCGGCTGTCCACACCAGCTCAAACGGCTCGGCATCGGTTACACGCAGCGTGCCGCCCTCCACCATGGTGCTGATGGGCCGTGTCACGCGAAAGATCTCCATGCGGCTTTGGAACTTTCGTTCGCCGGCCGGCACGGCATACCTCTCCTCCACCACGGAGATGCGGTCAAACACCTTCCCATCGGCAATCGACCGCAACAGCTTCAGATACTCCGCGTGGGCCCACACCAGGGGCTGCGCCGAGCCGGCCGAGCGCCCGCAGTACATGCCTTCGCCGGGCAGATCGTCGTGATCCCACACCTGCTCGGGCAACATGCCGCCGATGGAGGAGAAGCGCTCCATCGCGCGCAGCAACGGCTTCACATCGCGGCCTGCCGCCAGCTCATAGTGGGCCCGTTCCCCGGTAAGAATGGGCCACGCGCGGCCCTGCCCATAGCCGATGTACGGGCCGCCATCCTTGCGTTGCCCGTAGCCGTCGTGGTTGTACCTGCGCCAGCAGGGGCCGTAGGGCGTGTCGATCTTTAGGATCTTATCGACCACCTTGAGCGAGTCCACGATCAACGGATCGTCCGCGCGTCGCACGCCGTAGCGCACGAGCTCAAGAAAGCCCCCGTCGATGACGCTCCGCGCCTCAAATGTGGCCTGCTCTCCCGGTTCCCTGTTCGCAATGAATATGTCCCCGAGCGGAATCGAGTCATTGTGGAAGGGCTCTCCCTCGGCCGGCGGGCGGATACGCATGTAGTGGTGCGATACATCCGGATCGAGCATTCCCTGCTTCGTGGTGGTCCATTCGTCCAGATGCGCCTCAATCCAGTCGGCGTAGTCCTCAAGAAAGCTTCCCAGCTCGGACGATCCGAAGCTGCGGCAGATATCCGCCGCACAGAGCAGACCGGAGATGACCACGGCCAGCGTTGAGGGCGAGTAGCCCGCGTTCTCTTCCCACCGCTCCTGCTGCGTCACCGGAGCGTAGCGGACCAGGTAACCCGCGGCGTTGCTGACAAAAGGAAATACATCGAAGTTGCCAAGCCCGTCCAGCTTCCACAGTCGCCAGGCCAGGATGATCGGATAGGCGACCTCGTCCAGCTGAATGCCCGACCAGTACGGCGTGCCGTTGATCCAAAAGTTCTGCGAGAAGCCCCCGTTGGGGTGCTGCGTACATGCCAGGTACACCAGCGCGCGAAGAGCTGTATCGACGCGGCCGCAGGCGAGCATCGCGGTGGCCGACTGGATCATGTCGCGGGTCCACACGAGGTGGTAACCGCCGAGATCGTCGTCCCCTTTGGCGTTGCCCCAAGGGATGGAGGCCGAGGCAATGAAGGCGCCGGAGTAGGTCTTGTCCTCGTGCGTGAGGACGGTGTTGTGCGAGACCCGCGCGAGCTTGCCGCCATCGGTCGAGACCGCCGCCAACCGCTCCGGGCTTGTGGCCCGGTGCCACTGGTCGATGAAGCGCTTGCGGTGCATGGGATAGGGCGTGGCGAGGGTCTGCATCATGCCGGCAAGGGCCGCATGCGGGGCGTCTCCCAACGCGATAGCGACCGTGAACTCGCGGTTTTTTGCGATGTCGACCTCGCCCATGATGGCGATATTGCCGTCCGTTGCCTCGCCATAGGCCCACGTCATCTTCCTGTGCGTGGTCAGGTCCTGGTAGCCGTCACTTACCCCCACATAGCCACAGGAGGTGCGCGAGAAGCCACAGCTGGCACCGAAGGCCAGAGCCACGTCGTCCTTCCAGGCCAGGACCGTGCGCTGGCCCGCTACGTGGAGAGCCCTCGCGGAGTTGCCGGCGCCGCCGCCGGCGAGATGCGGCGCGAGCAGCGCGTAGCACTTCAGGCGAGAAAGAATCTGCTCGTCGCCTGTGATCTGCACATTCATCAGCACCACGGGATGGTGCGGGTCAGTGATGAACTCTTTGGTGACGGTGTACTGCCCGTTCAGGTCGCTGGCTACGACGCGCACCGCGAGGGCGTCGTCGTCGATGTAGTGGAAGTCGTACTCGAAATCGCGCTTCTCCTCGTGAACGAAGGTCTCCCCGTCGGTGAACAGCAGCTCCATGTCACGGGTCTGGGGGCGATCGATGGTGGGGTAGTAGAGCTCATTCAGCGTGCCGTGCGAGAGCGTGAACCAGATTCGGCTCGAGGCGGCGTAGGCCGTGGAGACGGCGTCCTTCTTGCTGGAGGTCCATCGGGGTTCGAGCCCCGGTCCGCCGGGCGCTGGGCCATCATCGGCCAGCCACTGGTAGTTTCCGTTCGCAGGTGCGTTCATGCCGGAGTTAGACGCAAAACGGTGAGAGAAAGAAGAGTGGAGCGGACTTGAGTAAGTCCGCTCCACTGCCTGCCCTTATTGCCGTGAGACGGAGGACAACTCGCTTACGCGCCGGTCTGAGCAGCCTCGGACAACGCTTCGCCGAGCTCCCGGATGTGCTTCGCATTGGCATTCTGCTCGTCGCCGGAGACGGCAACGGTGTCTTTGCCGAGCTTGCTCACCAGGGTCTTGATGGCCTCGCCGTCGATCTCCTTGGCATGCAGCAGCTTCTTGAGCTTGCCGAGATCCTGCACCACCTTCTTGACGCCCTCGTGGTCGTGCTTGGAGAGATACTCCTCCCAGCCTTCGATGTTGGTGGTGGCTTTCTCGATCGTGAAGCTCTTTACACCGCCCTTGACGGCGTCCAGCGTGGTCTTTAAACGAGTTGTCGGCATATGCGTGTTTCCTTTGGAAGGTTTGTAACGAGTCTTGAATCCCGTTTGTGTGGTGCGATGCCAAACCTACACTGTGCCCCCAAGAAGAAGTTTCGGTAGCTTCACTGGACAGCCGTCGTCGTGAGTCGCGTTGCACGTGACGAACATCGACACGGTCGGGCGAAACTTTCCCGTAACAATTGGATCTGCCGATAGGGTCTTGAGGGTTTTGGGTCGTCACAGATCTGCAACTCCGTTTTGGGTGAGAACTCTTTCGATAAAGAATGTTCGCCGCCCTACCGAGGTGCATCCAAGGCAAAGTGAATCGCGCGTGGATGCCTCTTCTACCCCGCGTTGCCTATTTTGTTAGTGCAAACATCGATTAGGAGCTCCCTATGGCTTTCGAACTTCCTCCCCTGCCGTACGACTACGCTGCTTTGGAACCAACCATCGATGAAGGGACGATGAAGCTTCATCACGACAAACATCACCAGACGTACGTCACGAACCTGAACGGTGCGGTGGATAAATTTCCCGATCTAGGCAAGAAGACACCCGAGGAGCTGCTCAAGGATCTCGCGAGCGTTCCGGAAGAGGTACGGACGGTGGTCCGCAACAACGGCGGCGGTCATGTAAACCACACCATGTTCTGGCAGATCATGAAGCCGGGCGGCGGCGGTGAGCCGCAAGGGGCGATCGCCGAGCAGATTTCGGAAGACTTCGGCAACTACGACGATTTCAAGAAGCAGTTCAATGACGCAGCCGCGAAGCAGTTCGGCTCAGGCTGGGGATGGCTCGTGTACCGTGGCGGCAAGCTGGAGATCATCACCACGGCCAACCAGGACAGCCCGCTCATGCAGGGCCTGTTCCCCATTCTGGGCAATGACGTGTGGGAGCATGCGTACTACCTGAAATACAACAATCGCCGCCCGGAGTACCTCGCCGCGTGGTGGAACACGGTGAACTGGGAAGAGGT
>CAXTGE010000124.1:0-7849 GCA_964243645.1 uncultured Acidobacteriaceae bacterium
AGTACGTGCCCGTGTAGCTCGGCTGTGGGAGCCTGCTTGAACTGGACGATGATGTCGACCTGCTCGGCATCCTGCCTCCGCAGGAGATCGTTGGAGAGTTTGTTCTGGCCGTAGCCGGCCGTAGTCGACAGCAATAGCGCACAGGAGGTGATGGCTGTCATCCTCAAGGTGGCGCTGCTTCGTAGATCTCTGAACTTCATGAGTAACCTTTCTTTGGAGCTGGAACAAACCTGGAGCAATGGCATGGACAGACTTCATGACTGCAATGTTGCGATCGAACTCCGGTGACGCGGCGTGAGGAATGTCGGCAAGGAATAGTTAGGAGTTACTCGACATAACTACTGTTTCCAGCCCTACCGCCTGTACCAAAGTGAGCGTAGCCGGTCTCACCGAGGGTGGAATGACACAAAGGCGTAACGTAATCTTCCTGGAGGTAGCAGTCACGTGACCGGGGTGCAAATGACTGATTACTCATACCTATTTGCGGTTACTTATGCCTCGCGCAGAGGTAATCAGGACAGCCATGTCAACCGCCTGGCCAGGGAAACAGCGGGTATCCCGGTTGAGGATCGCCACGTTTGTGGAACTACGGTAGGGGCGTCTCCTTTGTAACTCGTACGCGATTATGTAAGTCTTGAGTTAGTTTTTCGGGACCTTCCGCTTGCGTCTGCTTCGTTGCCTGAGCAGGGCTGCTGGGTAGAGCTTCATACGGAGGCATCCGCAGGAGGGCGCCCTTACCGGGTCAGGGCTGCGGCGTGGCGCTCGATGGGGGAAGCCTGAGCGCGTCTTTTGTCTTCGTGGTGAACCGACTTCATCGAATACATGCGCCTGTCGGCTTCGGAGAGCAGCTTTTCGGCATCCAGGCCGTCGGCGGGGTAGAAGGAAGCCCCGAGGCTCAACGCCAGAGTGTTGATGCCACACAGCTCGACTCCAGCCTGCTGCGCCCTCAAGCTCAACGCCTCCCCAAGAGCGTGTACGGCTTCGGAGGGCAGTTCGGGGGCCACAATGACGAACTCATCGCCACCCATACGTGCAATGTACGTGTCATCGCCGCAGGTTTCTTTGGCGAGTTGCGCAAAGCGTTTCAGGACCTTATCGCCGGCAAGGTGTCCGAAGCGGTCGTTGATCTCCTTGAAGCCGTCCAGATCGGAGACCATGACCGTCAGGCCGGTCCCGTCGCGCTCGCAACGCCCGATCTCCTCATCGAGATGTACCGAAAGCGCACGTGCGTTGGCCATCTCGGTGAGATAGTCGACGGTGGCGGAGTTTTCCGCTTCCCGATATCGAAGGGCGTTCTCGATGAAGTGAGCAACGCGCGCGGTCACGACCTGGAGAATGCGCAGGTCCTCGCTTGAGAAGGCATCCGCTTGTTTTCGATAGAGGGCCATAACGCCGACCGGACCGGCGATGCCCTCCAGAGGCACAGCCAGAGCGGAGCGCAGGCGACTGGCGTCCGTGGATAAGCCCTGAGCGAAGCCGCTTTCCACGTCTGGATTGCCGTTCACGAGGGGCCTGACGTTCTGGGCGACCCAGCCGCAGAGACCCGTACCCACAGGAATCTGCAGGGAAGAGAACAGGTCTGCCTGTGCCCCCGTTACAAATTCGGGGAGGAGCACATCTTCCGCCTGGACAAAGACCACCAGGGACTCGTAAGGGATCAGTTTGTGCAGCCGCAGGGCCACCAGGGAGAGCGTTTCGTCAAGGCTGAGCGAGTTACCGAGATCCTGGCTCAGTTCAAAGAGGGTCTGTGCCTCCTGGCGGGCGCTCGCGATGGATACCAGGAAGTCGGTTTGGTTCGGCCCCCCCGCCCCGGGCACGAAGCTGTTTGCCGGACTCTCGCTTTGTCCGGGGTTGGGCACAAAGCGCAGCGCATCGGTGCTGGCCTCGTCCAGCTTGCGTTCCAACAGGCCTTCCAGATCGGTCCAGCGCCGTTGAAGAACCTCGACAACCGCCGGATCATAGGCCTTTCCCGTCTCACCGAGAACGGTCTGCATGGCCTTTTCAAGGGGCAGCGCTTTGCGGTATTGGCGGTCTGAGGTGAGTTCGTCAAGGCAGTCCACAACCGACAGGATGCGGGCACCGATCGGAATCTCCTCGCCCTTCAATCCGTCGGGGTACCCCATGCCGTCCCAGCGCTCGTGATGGGAGCGCACGATGGGCGCGACCGGATAGGGAAAGGAGACCCTTTCCAGGATCTCCGCACCGACCGCCGAGTGGATTTTCATCTTCTCGAACTCTTCGGGAGTGAGGCGTCCGGGCTTGTTGATGATGTGGTCGGGAACGGCAAGCTTGCCGATGTCGTGCAGCAGGGCGGCGGCCCGCAGCGCGTCCAGATCGTCCTTGTCCAGGCGTAACTCCTTGCCGATCTCCAGGGCATAGGTGCGGACGCGGTGCAGGTGAGAGTGCGTGTTGTGATCCTTGGCCTCGATGGCCAGGGCAAGGCCTTCTATGGTGCGCAGGTGCAAAGCGCAGAGCTCCTCCACGTGACGCTTCTCTGCCTCCAGCTGCAGGGCCTTTGTCTCGACCAGCGTCTTCTCCTTTTCCAGGCGTGAGAGGTAGAGGTGGTAGGAGCGGTATACCCAATACATCAAGGGCATGGCGAGCAGCGCGCTTTGCCAACCAATCGAGTGGTCGACCCAGCTGATCACCCCGACCAGCACCGCACCGACCAGGTAGTAGGGAAGGGACCAAAAGAAGGTCTCCGACCAGATCTTGCGGAAGCTGGTGTGCGTGCTGAGCGCGATGACGATGCTGACCGGCAGGGTGTTTGCGACAAAGTACGTGCACGCCGCGATGAGCAGAAGGACCGGAATACTGCGCGCGTTATGCACTCCCCAGGAGTTGTAGGCCTTGTATGTGAGAAAAATGGCCGGGGAGGCCATGCCGAGTACATTGAAGGCGACTTTCATCCCTTCCGGCCGGTTTTTGGTCTTCCACACGCTCTGGATCAGGGTGGCGGCACAGCCGAGCAGGAGTGTTTCCCCAAGCGAAAGCTCCAGAACGCCGAGCAGCACAAAGAGGAAATGCACCGACATGGTGCTTTCCATGCCAGGCAGCCTGACCTTCAGCGTGGAAGCAAGAACGGCGATGGCCAGGTAGCAGAAAAACTTGAGGGGATCGTCCGAGTGGAAATGCAGCAGAGCCACGGCCAGCACGCCGGTACCAATAGTCGCAGACACGGTCACAAAGCCTGCAACCGAGGCACTCATGGACGATTTCAAGGAGCTCTCCTCCTTTCCCCAGGAACTCAGCACAACACACTGCGAAAAAGGGCCCGTGGCGATACAGTTCTGCAAATGCCGGGTGGACTTCACAACCGTCTATCTGAAAGGCTCTGCTGTTGCGGGGTGTGCGATTGCCTCCCTTGATTATCCGTTGGGGGTAGCGAGGGGGGTATATACCACTTCAGTCGGCAGCTCGTGCCTCCGGAGCCGTTTGTGGAGCTTCTCGAGCGTTCCAGCCGTTACGACCGGGGGTTACTTCTGGGCGAAAGCCGCTCCGCAAAGCTAGGCTAGACAGGTGAGTTTGTTCTGCGATGTCGTCCTGCCCGTGCCTCTGGACAGGAGCTTCACCTATGGATTAAACGGCCGCGAGGCCGAGGTCGGCGCACGCGTCCTGGTGCCGTTCTCCGGCCAGCGGCTGGTGGGTTTCGTGGTGCGGGTGCACGATGAGCCGTCCCCGGCCGGGGTGGAGGTCAAGCCGATCGACCGCTTGCTGGACGAGGTTGCAATTCTCAGCACCGATCTTCTCGACCTGGGCCGCTGGGTAGCGGAGTACTACTGCGCTCCCTTGGGTGAGGTGCTGCGGGGCATGGTGCCGCTGGGTGCCGAGGTGAGGCGGCAGTTTATGTACCGCATCGCGGAGGCTGGTCGGCGTGTGCTGTACGAAGGTGCCGCCAAAGGCTCGTCGCGCAGGTCGCGGCTCAGCGTAGAGGACCAGAACCGCGAGTATGCGGTATTGAACTACCTGGAACCGGGGGAGCCGTCGAAGATTTCGGCCTTGCGCAGCGCCACAGGAGCCAACAAGGCGTTGCTGGATGCGATGGCAAAGAAACGCTGGCTGGTCCGCGAGGCCGTTGCCGAGGCCAGGGACGCGCGCCGCGTGGAGCAGGTGGCCGTGCTGGTGGAAGGGACTGAAGGAGAACCAGTTCGGCCCGTCACAACCGAACCGCAGATACCAGAAAGGGAACAAGCTGCCCAGGGGCGGCGGCTACCCAGGCTGAACGGCAATCAGTTGGCCGCCATGGCCGAGCTGGCCGGGGTGGGCGGCCAGCTGCGGGTTCGGGAGTTGCGGGCGCGGCTGGAACGCCTGGGTATCCCCGAAACGACGCTGGGGACGCTGGTGCGCCGTGGGCTGATCCGGTTGGAAGAGGCGAACGAGGCCTTTCACATGACCGGCCTGACGCAGGGAAGCGGCAAACGCTTCGCTCATGAACATGCCCTCAACCAAGCACAGACAGAGGCCTTGGCCGGCATCGTCGCGGCGATGGGCAAGGGCGGTTTTCGTCCTCACCTGCTGTACGGGGTCACCGGCTCGGGCAAGACCGCGGTGTACGTGGCGGCGATGCAGCGGGTTCTCGCCGCCGGCAAGAGCGTCCTGCTGCTGGTGCCGGAGATCGGCCTGACGCCTGCCACCGCGGCCCAGATGGTGGCGGCCTTTGGGAGTGAGGTGGCCCTGCTGCACTCGCAGCTGACGCCCGATGAACGCGCCGAGCAATGGCATAGAGTGCGACGGGGAGAGGCACGGGTGGTGATCGGCACGCGCTCCGCGGTGTTCGCCCCGCTCAAAGATCTTGGCCTGGTGCTTGTGGATGAGGAGCACGACCCCAGCTACAAGCAGGAGGAGACGCCGCGGTACCACGGTCGCGATGTCGCGGTGATGCGGGCCAAGCTCCTGGGCTGCCCAGTCGTGCTGGGCTCGGCTACACCGTCGTTGGAGAGCTGGCAAAATGCCAAAAGTGGCCGCTATACGCGGCTGGAGATGCTCTCGCGTGTGGCGGACCGGCCGCTGCCGGTCGTGGAGACCATCGACATGCGGGAGGAGTTTCGCGTCACGGGTCAGGAGCAGCTCTTCTCGCGGCAGCTGCTGGAGGAGACCCGCGCCACGCTGGACCGCGGCGAACAGGCCATCATTCTGCTGAACCGGCGCGGCTACAGCTTTGTCGTGATGTGCCGCAGCTGTGGCGAGAAGATCGACTGCGAGAACTGTGCCATCTCACTGACCTTTCACAAGTCCGGCGATGAGCGCGAGCTTGCCGGTCCGGCGCGGGTCGGTGCGCGGCTGGAATGTCATTACTGTGGCTATCGACGAGGGGTTCCGGAGCGCTGTCCCAAGTGTCAGAGCGAATATCTGTTCTACCTCGGCGCCGGTTCGCAACAGGGTGAGGAACGCTTGACCGAGCTCTTTCCGGGGGCGCGGATCGGGCGCATGGACCGGGATACCGTGCGCACGCGAGCCGACATGGAGCACCTGCTCGAACGGCTGCACTCCGCCGAGATCAACCTGCTGGTCGGCACGCAGATGATCGCCAAAGGGCATGACATCCATGGGGTCACGCTGGTCGGTGTCGTGGGTGCGGACTTCGCCCTGGGCCTGCCGGACTTCCGTGCCGCGGAACGGGTCTTCCAGCTCATCACGCAGGTCAGTGGGCGTGCCGGACGCGGCGAGCTGCCGGGTCGCGTGCTGGTGCAGAGCTATCAGCCCGACCACTACGTGCACCGGTTCGCTCGAACGCACGACTTCACCGGCTTTGCCGCACGAGAGATGTACTTCCGGCGCGGCGCGCGCTATCCGCCATTTACCGCGCTGGCCAATGTAGTGGTGCAGAGCGAGTCTTTAGCGGAGGCGCTGGACTGGTCGGCCAAGCTTGGCCGGTGGCTGGCCGGCGCGCGTCCCCAGGGCGTGCGCGTTGCCGGGCCGGCGGCTGCTCCGCTTTCCAGGCTGAAGCGCATCTTCCGCTACCATTTTGTGCTGCGGGCGGAACGCAGGGATGTGCTGCGCGCGTGTTTGCGAGGGCTGCTGGCGCGAGCCGAAGAAGAGGCCATCCCCAGGCGTGCCCTGGTGGTGGATGTGGATGCGTTACATCTGATGTGAGCTGCGCAGGCAGGTGGAAGCCGTATAGCGGGAACCGTGATCACGCGCCTAGTCGAGCGCCTGCAGTTCCTTGCCCGGCTTGAAGCGCACAGCACGTCCTGGAATGATGTCGACCTTCTTGCCTGTTCGCGGGTTACGGCCGACCCCCGTCTTGCGTGGCTTCACCGTGAAGACCCCGAAGCCGCGCAGCTCGATGCGGTCGCCATTGGCGAGGGCACGCTTCATCGCACCGAAGATGGCGTCCACGGCGGCCTCGGCTTTGTTACGGGGCAGACCGGTGCGTTCCACAATGCGTTGAATGAGGTCCTGCTTGATCAAGCGGGCACACCTTTCGGTTCTGACAGGCAGGCCGATCGTGTCTGTCGCTAACTCCACGATGGTAGGTAGGGCTTTTCCGAATGTCAACGTGAATGGTTGTCCACCGGACAGTTGTCATAGCCGGGTGCTGTAGGCTCAAGACGACGTCCCCAAAAGCGAAAGGAACGCCGGCGCAAGCGTGCCCGGGTTGACCCAAAAAGAATGTCTATCAAGAGCGATAAATGGATCCGCACACAGGCCCAGCAGCATGCCATGATTGAGCCCTTCAGCGAGAAACAGGTCCGTGAAGGCGTTGTATCCTACGGCCTTTCCTCGTATGGCTACGATCTGCGCGTATCCGATGAGTTCAAGATTTTTACCAACGTCAACAGCGCGATTATTGATCCGAAGAACTTCGATGAAAGGTCTTTCGTAACCGTGCAAGCGGAATCAGTAATCATTCCTCCGAACTCATTCGCGCTAGCGAAATCGATTGAGTACTTTCGTATCCCTCGCGATGTACTAACGATTTGTGTTGGGAAGAGCACATATGCCCGCTGTGGGATTATTGTGAATGTGACACCCTTTGAGCCGGAGTGGGAAGGGTTTGTCACACTGGAGATCTCCAACACAACCCCTTTGCCGGCGCGGGTCTATGCCAATGAAGGCTTGTGCCAGATCCTCTTTTTCCAGGGTGATGAACCCTGCGAGGTAAGCTACGGCGATCGCAAGGGCAAGTACCAGAAGCAGCAGGGCATCGTTCTTCCCAAGCTCTAGAGCGACAAGGGGGCAGTCCCAAGGGAACGGGCCGATCCATAGATGAGGTGAAGCAGCCCGTGATAGCCGCACTCCGTTCTGAAGCACCATTGCAGGAACCCATATGTGTCGGGGTTCTTGCCTCCGATCCGCTTCGCCTGATCGGCCTGGAGGCCATTCTCCAGGACAACTTGCATCTGCAGACCGCCGTGCTGGCGGAGGGCAGCACGCTGAGAGATCGCCGCGCCCCGGATGTGGTGGTCGTCGATGCCGGATGGCATGATATCGCCGTCCTTGGGGAGTCCGTGGCGCATGTGCGCCGGCTGCTGCCTATGGCGCCTGTTGTGGTTCTGGCCCGTACCGGCACCCCTGAGTTGCTGCAGCGTGCCATTGCCGCGGGAGCCCTCGGCTTTTTGCCTGAAACGGCAGGTGTGGACGAGATTCGTCTGTGCATTGAAAGTGTGCTGGAAGGTACGCCCTGGCTGCCTGCGGAGAACGAGCAGGTAGCTCTGCTGAGCAAGGTATTGGCCGTTCCCGGGACCAATCTGTCCAGCCGCTTTACCCCCAAAGAGCGCGAAGTTCTTCACTGGCTCACACATGGGCGCTCCAACCGGGAGATTGCCTCGACCATGCACATCGACGAGGCGACGGTGAAGGCGCATTTGGGTCGCATGCTTCGGAAGGCCAAGGCCACCAACCGGGT
>CAXTGE010000125.1:0-4427 GCA_964243645.1 uncultured Acidobacteriaceae bacterium
CTTCGATCATGTAGCTGGCGAGGGTGAAGGGTGCGCCGATGAAGCCGATGATGCCGAGCTGGTCCGGCTGGCCACCGGGGGTTTCGGGCGGGCGGGGCGCGGCGAAGTGTTTGGAGACGAGGCTGATGGCTTCGGCGACGTAGCCGAGCTCGTTGGCGCGATCGGTTTGCAGGGCTTTGACCTGCTCCAGGGTGCGGACGGGGGTGTGCACGACGGGGCCTTCACCGGCGACGAACTCGAAGTCGAGGCCCATGGGGGTGAAGGGCAGGAGGAGATCCGCGAAGATGATGGCAGCGTCGACGCCGAGGCGCTCGGCGGCGGTGATCGTGACCTCTGCGGCGATCGTGGGGGTGCGGCAGATGTCGAGCAGGCTGTAGTGCTTGCGGACGGCCATGTACTCGGGCATGTAGCGGCCGGCCTGACGCAGCAGCCATATGGGGGTACGGTCCACGGGCTGGCGGAGGCAGGCGCGGACGAAACGGCTGGAAGCTGGGGGAGCGGTCACAGGTTAAGGCTATCAGCGGTGGGATTGGCAATGAAGCGGTTGGCGGGTGAGACGTTGGCGATGAAGCGGTTGGCGGTGGGGTGGTGGGCAGATGAACGGTTATTGGGTCTTTAGCGGGTTAGGTGGGGGCGGAAGGGGAGGGTGTAGACGATGCCGAGGGTGCTGAGGGTGGGGGCGTAGGTGAACTCGCCGGTGTTCCAGTGCTGGGCCTGGAAGTCGAATTTGGCGGAGAAGTTCCGGATGACGTGGACGTCGACGCCCCCGCCGTAGCTGTAGACGACGGAGTTGTCGCCGGTGTAGCCGGGGTTGTAGGGGAAGTGGATGGTGCCGGGGCCGACGAGGAAGGTGCCGTAGGGCTTGAAGAGACCGAGGGGCACGGCGGCGCGCAGGCCGACGACGTAGCTGTGCTCGGTGACGGCGACGTTGGAGTTGAAGTTGGCGCGGAACTCCAGGGAGGGCTCGACCGGGAAGTGGAGATAGCGGGTGAAGTCGGCACCGAAGACGCCGCCGTAGCTGGTGTAGGGACCGTAGTCGGGCTGGGCGGACTGGAAGCCGCCGAAGACGGAGATGTCCGCGGATTTGCTGGCGGTGCGCTCGGCCTGGGCAGACGCGGTAGGCGCGTTCAGGAGACCGACGGCGGCGGCAAGTGCAGCAAGGAACTGGAAGAATGGGCGAGCGGGTGGGCGGGATGTGCGGAGATTTACCATTGTGGGGCGGTCAGCGTGGTCGCTTTCAAACTGTGGGCATTGGATGCCTAGAGTCTGCCTGAATACTGGCTGCCGGGGTAGATGGCTTCGGTGTGGATCGTGGGTTACGGGGCGGGGTGACTAAGCGGGTTACGGAGCTGGTTACCCCTGGCGAACAGCTGCGGCTACACTGGATTGGCGTCAACGCGGCTTCGGAGGGGTGAACGGCTTCCCTTCCCTCGGGCGTGCGGGCGCGAACGCTACTGAGAGTCGATTCACGACAACCTATGCCGAATTATCTGGAGCTTCCTGTGGGGCCGCGCGCCCCCCAATGCGTCAACGCGGTGATCGAGATTCCGCTGGATTGCAAGACAAAGTTTGAGTACGACAAAGAACTGCATGTGTTCCGGCTGGATCGCAACCTGTACTCGCCGGTGCACTACCCGGGGGATTATGGGTTTATCCCCAGTACGCTGGGCGACGACGGCGACCCGCTGGACGTGCTGGTGCTGGTAGACAATCCCAGCTTCACGGGCTGCCTGATGGAGGTTCGCCCCATCGGGGCGCTGGAGATGACGGACCAGGGCGAGGGCGATGAAAAGATCCTTTGCGTGGGCTCGGGCAATCCGCGGTTCAACGATGTGACGGAGTACTCGCAGATCTATCCCCACATCCTGCAGGAGATCTCCCACTTTTTTTCCATCTACAAGAATCTGGAGAAGAAGCGGGTTGAAGTGCATGGTTGGCGGGATGCGGCGTTTGCGCGTGAGTTGGTGATCAAGTCGCAGAAGGCATTTCAGGACAAAAAGGCCGCCGCTAAGTAACGTGCGTTGGCTGGGGGTTTTCAGCCGCCACACCCCGGCCACGGCGTTTGCGGGTCCGTTCGGTGAGGGCGTAGACGACCACGCCGGCTCCGCTGACCAACGCCGCAAAGACCAGGGCGGAGAACGGACCGACGCGCTCATTGCGGGCTGCCCACAGGGCGAAGGCAATGAGCGCCGCGGGGCCTACGCCCACCAGAACGGCGCCGGGCGTTCCGCCGGGGATGCGGAACGGGCGCGGCAGGGCCGGTTCGCGGCGTCGCAGCACCACCAGCGCGATGAACTCCAATAGGAGAGCCGCTCCGTAGAGCACCAGGTCGATGGAGATGAGGCGCTCAAAGCTGAAGCGCAGAGCCAGCGCCCAGGTGGCCGCACAGGCGACCAGGGCGATATAGGGAACGCCGTGCGCGTTGGTGCGGGCGAAGATCCGAGGCAGCAGGCGGGGATCGCCGTCCATGCCGTGCGCCATAGCCGAGGGTACGCGGGCGTAGCTCATCATCAATGGGTTGAACATGCCCGCGCCGTTGATCATGCCCCCGGCGACGACAGCGACGGCCAGGGCGGGCCCGGCGATCAGGCCGGCGGCGTCGGTCCAGGCGCCGGTGGAGAACCGGGTGGGATCAAGGCCGGCGAGGCCTACCGCGATCAGAGGGATGAAGTACGTCGCCGCGACCAGGCAAACGGCCCCCAGGATGGCGCGCGGGTAGTTGCGCTGTGGATCTTCGACCTCCCCGGCGACGGTGGAGGCGTTGTCCCAGCCCATGTAGTTCCACATGGCGACGGCGACGGCCCCGGGTAGATCGAGGGCGGTCGTGACCGGAGTGAAGAGGGCTCCGGTCCCATGAGCGCGCCAATGCCAGAGGGCCACGGCGGTGAGCACGAAAAAGGGAGCGAGCAGAACGCAGAAGAGCACCGCGGAGCCTTCGCCGACGGAGCCGGCGCCGCGCAGATTCCACAGCGTGCAGGCGATGATGACCGCGAGCGCCCAGAGCGTGCCGCGGTAGCCGGCCGTCCAGGCAGGCGCGAGGCGGCCAAGATAGATCACAAATGTGACCGGGTAGATGGCCATATCGAAGACGCTGGCGGCGAGGGAGAGCCATGCCTCCTGAAAGCCCCAAAAGCGGCCCAGCGCGCGATACACCCAGATGAAATAGCCGCCCTCGGCGGGGATGGCACCGGTGAGCTCCCCGATCATCAGGCCAGTCGGCAGGCTCCACAGAAACGGGACCACCAGCAGGATGACAAGCGCGCGCAGGTAGCCGGCTTTGCCGATGACGTCCTCGAGGCCGTAAGGACCTCCGGAGACCATGAAGTAGGTGGCGGCGATGAGCGGGATGAGGCGCAGCTTGCGCTTGCTCTGGGCTATGGGGGCGTCCTCCGGTCGTGGGCTCCAAGCTCCAGCGTAGCTGAGTTGAACACGCTTTGGGGCGGGTTAGGGAGTGGCGACCCAGCGTGCGAGGTCGGTTGGGGTGGCGAGCTTGCCGGCGATCAGGCTGTCCAGAAGGGCGCGGGTACGGACCGCGTCGAAGGAGGTGTCGATCGTGGAAGCGTCTTTCCCGTTTGCCAATTTGAGGATGTAGGCTGGGCGTTCGTCGAAGGCGCCGCCGTGGCTGGCGGCCTGTTCTTCGGCTGTCCAGTGCGCGGAGCCGGCCCAGACCGTAGCGGTGCGCCAGGAGTGGTCCCCGGTTACGAGAAGATTTGTGTCGTTCCACAAGTTTTTCTGCTCAAGTTCTGCCCGCACCCTGCCGATATAGGCATCAGCGAGGGCGAGGTTATCGAGATACGAGGTGCGGTGTTTGGAGAAGGTGCCGGTGTGGCGGTCATAGAAGCCCCATGGATGCGGGATGGGCATGTGGATGAGGATGAGACCTGGCTGCCCTGAGGTGAGCAGGCTGTCACTCGCGGCAAGAAGCGCTTCGTAGTCAGCGCGATGGTGATTGACGTCGAGCGCGCCATGGGTGGGCATCACGGGACCGATTCCGGCCGGACGAAAGCTGATGCGCAGGAAGTGGAGGAAGGGCTCAAGGGTGTGCTGGAGAAGAGAGCTGCCGGGGTTCGAGAGGCCCCCGGGAAGCTCGTCCGAGTAGGTCCAGAAGCAGCGGTTCAGAACATGGGGCAGGAGGCGGCAGTAGGGCTCGTACCAGCCGGCGACAGAGGTCTGCAGACCGGCACGCCCGGCGTCGCCGAAGACGGTGTCTTCGGGATTAAGGATAAAGCTGCTCCGGGGGCCGGTCGGATAGAGCCTGAGCGTCTGGCCGTCGGCGGCTGGGTGTGTGCGGCTGAGCGGGAGGCCGGTAAGCATGGAGGGAACGGCGACACGGGTGGAGTTCGCTGCAGGGACGACATGCGTGAAGAGGGCGGACTGGCTCGCGAGGCGGTCGAAGTTGGGGAGTTGCAACCCGGGGTATCGGTGGC
>CAXTGE010000125.1:4527-7682 GCA_964243645.1 uncultured Acidobacteriaceae bacterium
GGCGACCTTTGGGCGAGAGTTGATAAGGAAAAAGGCCAGAAGAGCGAGCACGGCGACGAACCAGCCAAGCTCGCGAGGCACCTTCGTGCTCTGGAAGCCGTAGATCGTCATCAGCAGCCCGGAAGGCAACGCGAGCAGAAGGGCGGACCAGAAGAAGAGCTCGAGGCGCGGAAAACGGCGCACGGCCAGAAGCGCCGCCGTGAGGACGGCGGTGACCAGCAGAACGTCGAGGAGGGTGGACAGAAAGAGGAGCGTAGCCGAGCCGGGCAGATGATCAATCAGCTCATGCTGCGGCGAGACCAGAGGGCCGATGACTGAGAGCAGATAGAGGTTGGCCAGAGCAAAGGCCGCGATGGCCAGGCGGGACGCGCCTTTCACGACCCCGGTCTCTTTTCGAGATGAAAGAGGATGCGGCCGTTCTCGAGCGAGTGTTCGCGGACGGTGGCAAAATACGCGGCGAAGTGCGCGCGGAAGGCGGCTTCGGTGATGGAGGCGAAGATGGCCTCGCGACCGCGAACGAGCTCACGGAACATGACGTCCGTGGGTGGCACCCACTCGATGAGGAGGATGCGGGTGGTCAGAGTGGCGATGAGCTGCGCAACCGCAGGCAGGGGAACGTGATCATGCAGGAGCAGGTGATGGAGGACGGCGAGCATAATAACGCCATCGAAATGGCCGGCGGCCCGCTCCAGAAAGGCGCTGGACTCGCGGTTCAGCCAACCGATGCCGGGAGTTGGGTTGGCGAGGTCGACCACCAGCGGGAGGATGTCTTTGCCGCTGGCCTGAAGACGCCCACAGAGGCGATCCAGGGTTTGGAGGTCGGTATCGACGGCGACGACGGAGGCACCCGTGTCGGCGGCCAGCTCCGAGTAGACCCCGGCGTTGGCACCTATATCGAGAACGTGACGGGGCCGGGATGTCCCCAGGGCTTCCGCGATGAAGGCACGTTTGGCGGCGTGGTCTGCGTCACTGTAGTGAAAGGCCGTTCCACTGTAAGAGGTCCAGCTCGACGGGCGGGGAGCCGGCATGGCACGGCGCATCTGCTTCAGCAGCTTTGCCGAGGTTGCCTGCAGGATGTGTTGCACGAGCTCGGGGTCTTGCGTGGAGGGGGTATTTTTTGCGGATGCGGCGTCGGCAGCCTGCCTGGGGCGCGTCCTGCTCAGGAGAGACGGCAGGGTCACAGAGGACAGCGCGGGCTGACGCAGGCGTTTGGCCAGGGGCAGGGCGGCGAGAAGATCCTCGGGTTCCAGACCATCGCGGCGCAGAAGGGAGGACCGTAAGGGCCAGCCAAGCTCGGTGTGGGCGAGCATGGGGAGAAGAAAGGTGCGGACGAACTGACTGTAGGCATACCAGATGGGCCGGGTGGGATCGAGACGGGCGACCGAGGCTACGTCGACGAGGACCGGCTTCGCTCCCCGAAAGAGGATGTTGAGCGGCGTGGCGTCTTTAAGGATCCATCCCTCCGCGATGAGGTCGCGGTTCAGGGTGAGGGTAAGTTCGGCAGCCGCAAGCCACTGGGCGGGGCACCACTCCCAGGGGTAGGAGACGAAGGGGACGAGGGGGTGGCGGAGCACCAGCAGAGGGTCGGCGACATCGTCTGTTCGAGAGGCGTCGGAGGGGCGCTCGGACACGTCGGAAGGGCATTCGTCGGCGAGCCGTTCGGAGGCGACGAGACGGCCTTCGCTGACCAGCGTATCGGCAAGGGATGAGCCGAGAAACGCAAGGAGCTCCGCCTGAAACGCCGGTTGGATGAACCGGTACGCGCCATCATTGCGGAGTTCAACCCAGCCGGCAGGATCCCGGAAGGTGCGGTGCGCCACGCTGCTCTGTGTAGAAGGGGAAGCAGATGTCATTGCGAGTCGGTACGCGATCAGGAGTCGACACGCGAGATGACGGAAGGTGGCACGACAGGCTTCGGGGTTTCTGACCGGCGAAATAGATTCCTGATTTTGCGGCGGAAGTAGAAGATCGCGCCAGAGGCCACGGCACCGAGGCTTTGAAACAGGAGCAACGCGGAGCCTGGGTCCGTGTATGCGTGGGCAGGTTGTTCAAAGGCGATGCCGAGTGTAAGGAGGAGCAGTACCGTCAGTGACCAATACACACACTTCAAGGGCATGAGCTATATTTTTCCTTTTTTCATATGCCGTTCTCATGGAAAAGACGTATCGATAACCAATTGAGTTGCAGGGTATGCCCTATGTAGGAGACCTGTAGATCAGAAGATCAGATCATAAATCATAAGATCAGAGGGTAGAGTCCGTTGAGCCCGTCCGGAGTTGATGTCGCCCCAGAGGTCCCTTCTGCAGAGGCGTGGTCTGGTTTGTATGGCTTGGTCGGGCTTTGCAGGGTGAGGCGGAGCCGTGTCGTCAATCTACGACACAAGGGGACAGCAGATTCGGTCAGAATGGGACCCATCCGCGAGGGCAGGTCTTTGCGGCGTGTACCGTTTGGCGAGCAGAGCAGGTCAGGCTACGAAATGCGCCCACAAGAAATGCGCCCGATAAGGCAGGTCCACCATGCAGCAGGCGCTATACCGGTTTGAACGATTCGTATTGGATACGGGCCTCCATACGCTTTCAAAGGAAGGCAGGCGGCTTGGCCTTCAGGAGCAGCCGTACCAGGTGTTGCTGGCGCTGCTGGAGCGGCCCGGCCAGGTGGTGACACGCGAGGCGTTGCGGATGCGTCTGTGGGGGACGGATACGTACGTCGATTTCGATCAGAGCCTGAACAGCGCGGTGCGCCGTCTCCGGATGGCCCTGGGGGACCCTTCGCGGCAACCGATCTATGTGGAGACGATTCCGCGGGTGGGATTTCGCTTCCTGCAGCCGGTACTGCGCGAAAGGGCGGCGTCAGAGCGGGCGATGGATGTAGTGGAGGCGACGGCGTTCGCGGTGGCTGCGGCGCCCGGGATGTCTTCTCCGCAGGGGGTTGCGTTCAGCAGAGTGCGGTCGGCTGCCCTTTGAGCTCTCCCCTGCCAGGGCAGGGTATGGGAGCTTGCCTTGAGCGAATTGCGGCGGGCTGGCGAAAAGCGGGAACGCAACGGACGCAAAGGACGGGCGCGGATGTAGTGGCGCTCGGACAGCAGATCCCTTCGCTGCGCTACGGGATGACAACAAGAACGACTTGAACCTTTTGTCATTCGGTAGCGAAGCGGA
>CAXTGE010000126.1:0-2344 GCA_964243645.1 uncultured Acidobacteriaceae bacterium
CTAGTGCTTGATGAAGTAGAAAAGCCAACTGGCCGCGACGACGCCACCGGCGAACAGCAGAAAACAGAACACGCCGAAGCGCACCATCAGCTTCACGTCCGCGCGCTGCGTGATCGCAAAGACGACCGACGTGCAAAGGGCAAATAGCAGGGCCGCACTGAACTGGGTAAGCACCATCAGGAAGCCTTTCGTCCACTGGCCAGCGCGTGGGCGTCCGCTGCCGCGATGAGGTTCAGGAGACCGCAGGCAACCAGGAACTTCGTCCCGTAGTCGTTCAGCGTGGTTGCGGCTGCTGTGCTGCCCCAGCCCACGACGCGTGCCAGAACGTACAGCAGCCCCATGCCCACCTGGCCCACAAAGCCCAACATCTCCAGCATTTCATTGGTGTTCGGCAGATAGATCTTGCCTGCAAGCCCCAGGCCGATCGCGTACATACTCACAATCGCCACAAACAGCAGCAGACCCCGCACCCATTTGCCGATCAGGAGATGACCCGCGCCGGGAATCAGCCATCCCGCCAGCAGGGCAAGGGCGGGCAGGGAAGACCTCTCACCCGGGATCGGTCGAGCAATCTCACGTTCAGTGCTTGTGGAGGACGCAACGTTCATCGTCGTCGATTCTAGCAGCGCGAGAGTTGCTCCCGCGAGTGAGGAGTGAATAGTGAAGGAGTGAATAGTGAATAGAGAAGGAAGCAAAGATCGAAGAGTGAGGAGCGAGGGTCATGAGGTATACCCCTCAAGCGTTGGCCTGATTCACTACTCACTATTCATTACTCACTACTGCCTCACTCCTCACTCCTTACTCCTAACTTCTCACTTCAAAACCAACATCTCCATCTGCCGTGGACCGGACACAACGGCCTCCCCTGGACGCGTGATCATGTTGACCTCGCTGCGGACGCCGAACTCGCCCGGGAAGTACAGTCCGGGCTCGACGGAGAAGCAGGTATGGGGCAGCAGGATCCGCGTATCGTGGGTTTCCAGGTTATCCAGGTGCGCGCCGTTGCCATGCAGCGCCACGGCGATGTTGTGGCCGGTGCGATGGGTGAACTGCGCCTCGAAGCCGCCGTCCCGGATGACCTCCCGTGCGGCGTCGTCGGCCTCCCATCCTGCGATGGCTCGCCCTTCCGTATAGGCCCCCTGCACGCGCGCAATGGCGGCGTCCCGCGCATCGCGCACGAGCTGAAAGATCTGCTCTTCACGCGGCGTGGGGGCTCGTCCCACCACGGCTGTCCAGGTGATGTCATACCAGACCGCGCCCGGGTCATTGGCCAGCTTGGCCCAGCAGTCGATCAGCACGAAGTCGCCCTTGCGGATCGGCTGCGAGCTCGCCTCCGTCGGGTCGTAATGTGAATCGGCCGAGTTGGGTCCAACGCTGACATTTGGCCCATGATCGGTCCACAAGCCTTCGCGGTCCATGCCCTCGCGCAGGAAGCGGACGGTGCTGTACTCGTCGGTTTGCCCGCCAGAGGCAGTGATCTCGCGGAGGCGCGCCCACGTCGCCTGCAACACGCGATCCAATCGCCGCTGGGCCTCAAAGTGCGTCGCGATCTGCGCCTCGGTCAGCACGGCCTCGAACTGACTGACCAGGTCCGCCGAGCTCACCACCTGCTTGCCCAGCGCGCGCACCAGCTCTACCGTGCCCGCGTCAACCATGGAGACATACATGATCGCGTTGCGCGGTGAGTACTGCATGGCAACCGTGTTGGCCCCACCGAGCATGGCGGCCAGGCCGGCCTCCAGCTCCCCCCACGACGAATACGCGCGCTTCGGGCCAGGCACGGCATCCAGCTTGCCGGCCTCGATGCGATGCACCAGCTTGCGCGGCTCGCCATGTGCCGGCACAAAGCAATACCAGCGCCGCGAGACAAAGCTCTCCGGATCGAGCCCCAGGATCCGGTACGCGATGGGATCGCGATGGTGGTGATCGTAAAACAGCCAGCCGTCCAGCCCTGCCGTCCGCAAGGCGCCCTGCATGCGCTCCAGATCCATGCCATCCATCCTACCTACCTCCGCCTAACCCAGCTCCGCGGAGCTCTGATGCTGTTCGCGTTGCCCGAAGGCCTTACGGACTGCTGATCGAACACCTGTGTACTCTTGGATGACTTCGTCTCTCAGCGTTGACCTGCAGCGCAGAACCTGCCTTGCCGGTCATTGTGACGCATGGGCGGTGACTCACCCCGGTATTGCATGGGCTTGGCCGCATCCCCCCCTCGGAGCTCCTCAGATGAAACTGCTTGCCCTCGCGTTTGTTCCCGTTCTGCTGAGCGTTCCCGCCGCACGGGCCCAGACCGCCCCACCGTCGGAGACCGTGGGAAGCCACGACAGCCGTACGGAGGAGATCG
>CAXTGE010000126.1:2444-4163 GCA_964243645.1 uncultured Acidobacteriaceae bacterium
ACCGCCCCACCGTCGGAGACCGTGGGAAGCCACGACAGCCGTACGGAGGAGATCGGGCAGCTTCGCGCGGAGCTCGCCCGTCTTTCAGCACGACTGGACGCCCTGGAACGGCAATCGGCTGCCACCTCCGCGGCCGTTTCAGCCCCACTTTCAACGCCCTCAGCGTCTCCAACGCCCCCAGCGTCCCCGGCCGGTCAGCCCGTGCCGGCCATCTCAGCTGCTACGGCTCCTCCGGCACCATCCGTGTCCCCCACGCAGACCGCCCCCCCGCCAGCCGCCCTCGCGACCGCGGAATCCGTCCTGCCGAAGGAACTCCCTGGCGGTGCCACCCTGAACTACACCTTTGACGGCTACTACGAGTTCAACTTCAACCGCCCGCCCGGCCGTGTGAACGACCTCCGCGCCTATGATGTGCTCAGCAATGCCATCAGCATCAATCAGGCGGCGTTGATCCTTGCGCTCGACCCTGACGTCGAGCATGGGCGTCGGTATGGCTTCCGCCTGGATCTGCAGTACGGTCAGGCCACGTCGACTCTCCAGGGTAGTCCCCTTAATGAAGCCCGTCCCGATATTTACCGCAACATCTACCAGGCATACGGCAGCTACGTCGTACCCGTGGGTAAGGGGCTCCAGCTCGACTTCGGCAAATGGGCCAGCTCGCTCGGGTACGAAGGCAACTACAGCAAGGACCAGAGCAACTACACCCGGGCCTACTTCTTTAACTTCCTGCCCTTCTATCACCAGGGCGTGCGCGCGTCGTACGCGGTGAACGACAAGCTGAAGGTGAACTACTGGCTCGTGAACGGCACCAACCAGGCGGAGCCCACCAATGGCTACAAGGATGAGCTGTTCGGCTTTGTCCTGGCACCCACGAAGAAGATCACCTGGACCAGCAACTACTATCTTGGCCAGGAGCACCCGGACTCCACCCAGGCGACCAACTGCACGATACCCGAGCAGCCCGGCCTCTGCGTCAACCCCATCACGCCTGCCGCCAACGGTAAGCTCCACATCTTCAACAACTATGCGAGCTGGCAGGTGACCCCGAAGCTGAACCTCACCGGCGAAGGGGACTACCTCATCCAGCGCGAGTGGAAGCAGGCCGGCCCGGGCGAGTCCTCGGCACCGTCCCATGTCAGCGGCGGCTCCCTCTGGGCTCTATACCAGGTCAACCCACGTCTGGCGCTCAGTGCCCGCGGCGAGTACATGTCGGATCGCAATGGCCTGTTCAGCAACGCCAGCCAGGCACTCAAGGAAGCTACCGGGACCTACAAGTACACGCTGGCCGATGGGCTGGACGTCTTTCTGGAGTTCCGCCGCGACTGGACGAACATCCCGTACTTCCGCACCCACGATCCGGCCGTGCTCGCCGAGCACCAGACCACCGCCACGATGGGGCTGGTCTGGTGGTACGGCGGCAAACAGGGGGCCTGGTAGCCGCAAGCGGTTTCGGGACGCCCACGCTTCGCAACGGAATGACAAAGACTTAAGTCGTTATGGTTGTCATCCCGTAGCGTAGCGAAGGGATCTGCTGTCCGAGCGCCACCCCACCTGCAGGAGAACAACTCTACGGCTTCACGGCCGCCCTTAGCTGCGGTCCATGCCCCGCGTCTTCCCGCCACATGCCCTCGGGATGCTCTTCCAGCTCCGGCCGCACCCCCGACGTCACCTGGGCGATCAGCTCCAGGGGTGCCTTGGGCGTCCGGTCGATGTACAGCA
>CAXTGE010000126.1:4263-6153 GCA_964243645.1 uncultured Acidobacteriaceae bacterium
GTCACCTGGGCGATCAGCTCCAGGGGTGCCTTGGGCGTCCGGTCGATGTACAGCAGACCGTTGACCTCCTGGTACGTGTCGGTGAGCTGCGTGTAGCAGAAACCCGCCAGCGCCGGCAGGTTGCGCACCGCCTCCATCAGCCGCTGGTAGCGCTCCAGGTAGTCCTCCGCCGTTTGAGACCGCGAATAGCCCCAGGTCTCCCCCTTCTTGCCGCCATAGGCGATGCCTCCGAATTCGGTCAGCACAAGCGGCTGGTCGGTGTTGATGTCGCGTCCTCCTAGCGTCAGGATGCGCCCGCCGGGACGCTCCCGCTTCAGCAGTTTGGTCTCAATCTCATTTAGCCCATAGCGTGTGGCGATCCGTGCCGGCTTGTCGTCATAGTCGTGCACACCGATGATGTCGGTGGCTACGCTCTCCCAGCCGTCGTTGCCGATCACCGGGCGGTTCGGATCGATGGCCTTGGTCAGGTGGTAAAGCCCCTGCACATAGTGCCGCTGCGCGGAGCTGTCCGGCAGATCGGGCACGCCCCAGCTCTCATTGAAGGGCACCCACGTGATGATGCAGGGATGGCTGCGGTCCCGCTCCAGCACCTCCAGCCACTCACGCGAGAGCCGGTGAATGGACTTGTTGGTGTAGCGGTAGGCGCTGGGCATCTCTTCCCATACCAGCAGCCCCGCCCTGTCGGCCAGATACAGGAAACGCTCCGACTCGATCTTCTGGTGCTTGCGGACGCCGTTGAACCCAAGCCGCCGCACCATCTCGATATCCCGCCGGAACGCATCGTCTCCGGGCGCTGTCAGTCCGCTCTCGCCCCAGTAGCCCTGGTCCAGCACCAACCGCAGCAGCAGGGGGCGGCCGTTCAGGATGAAACGGTCTCCCTGGGTCGCCACGGCGCGGATGGCGGTATAGCTCTCCACGGCGTCCAGCAGCTCGCCCTCTCCCGTCCTCAACTCGATTGTCGCGTCGATCAGCGTCGGGGAGTCAGGCGACCATAGCAGGGTGTTGCGGGAGTCATCGATGCCCGGATCCGACAGCGCGATCCGGCGGTGTACCTCCCCGGCCACCACGGCATACCGATCCTCGGCGATCATCTGGTCGCCCACGCTTAGCCGCACGTTCAACTTCAGGCCTTGCGGCCTCGGGTTGGGCTCGCGTCCGGTGATCTCGGCCCCTTGCAGGCCCCCCTCGTGCACCAGCACATCGATGCCGATGTCCCAGTGCTTCAGGCTGCTGGTCCAGTGCAGGGCGCCGATGCGGGTTGCACTTACCGTCTCCAGCCACACCTCCTGCCAGATGCCCGTCGTCCGGGGATACCAGATCGAGTGCGGTTCCAGCTTCCAGTCCTGCTTGCCGCGCGGCTTTTCCAGGTCCAGCGAGTTGTCCTCCGCCCGTACGACAATCTCCTGTACCGTGCCCTCCACCAAAGCCTGTGTGATATCGGCACAGAACGGCGTAAACCCGCCCTGGTGCGAGCACATCCGCTTGCCGTTCACCCATACCTCGGCCTCCCAGTCCACGGCCTCGAAGTGCACCAGCAATCGCTTTCCCTCGGGCAGGGGCTCCTGCTCCCAGGTCCGCCGATACCACACGGCGGTGTAGAAGCCCTGGTCGGCTACCCCGCTCGCCTCGGTCTCCGGGCTGAATGGCACGGTGATGGGGCAGTCCCACTCCACCTCCCCGGGCGACGCGAACTGCGGCCCGCGGCCCTTGCAGAACTCCCACTGCCCGTTGAGGCTGCGCCACGTCTTGCGCCGCATCTGCGGCTTCGGATGATAGGCGATGCTCCGGTCGTTCAGTTGCCTCAACCACATCTGTTCGGGTTGCACACTGCTCATTCGAATCCCCAGTCGATCCGCTGCCTCAGACGAGCAGCATGTGAACATCAGACGT
>CAXTGE010000126.1:6253-7667 GCA_964243645.1 uncultured Acidobacteriaceae bacterium
CGGGCCTTTCGTCCGGAGAACAGCCTGCCCTCGTTCGGGTACGGCATCGAGCAGGGCGCCGATGTGCTCGAGCTCGACCTCGCCGTAACCAAGGACAACATCCTCGTCGTCTCGCACTCGCCCTATCTCACGCAGCCGGCCGGCCACGACCCGGCCTCCCTCGCCGGCCGTAACGAGCGCCAGTGCGACGGCCCCCCTCTGCCTCCTGGAACGACCATCCACTCGCTTACGCTCGCGCAGCTGCGGCAATACGACTGCGGGCTGCATCCGCTCGCCGCTTTTCCGCACCAGATAGCCGTCCCGCACACCCCCATCCCCACCTTTGAGGAGGTGCTCGCGCTGGCACCGCAGGGCACCTTCCAGTTCAACGTCGAGACCAAGATCTTCCCCAGCCACCCCGAGATGACGCCCACGCCCGAGGTCTTTGTGGGGATGATCGACGACGCCGTGCGCCGCCATAACCTGCAGTCCCGCGTCATCCTCCAGAGCTTCGACTTCCGCACCCTGCGCGTCATGCGGAAGCTCGATCCGGCCATCCGCCTCTCCGCTCTCTTCGGGGAAGCCAAATACGACCCGATCATGGGCATCACGGACGCGGACAAGAGCTTCACGCACATCGCGGAGATCACCGGCGCCCAGATCCTCAGCCCGGATCAGAGCCTCGTCACGCCCGAAGCCGTCGCCGCCGCCCACAAGCTCGGTGTCGAAGTCGCACCCTACACGGTCAACACCCCCGAAGGCTGGCAAAAGATGGCCGACGCCCACGTAGACGCCATCATCACCGACGACCCCGCCGGCCTGCTCACCTGGCTCCGCGCCCAGAAGCCGCCGCTGCATCCCTAGCTGGCCGTGGGGACGGAACTGCCCTCGCCAGAGCCTCTTCCGACAGCACGCAACCGCAAAAGAGGGCCGGGATTGCTCCCGGCCCTCTTTGTTACTATCTGGGGTTGAACTAAACGGCAGCCCCGACCGGCTCACGTTCCTTGGCAGCGGCCAACTCGGCCATCTGCTGTTGCTTCTTCTTCTCGGCGCTGTTCTGTCCAAGATCCGCCGCGAGCTTCTCAGTCGTGAAGGCCTCGATCACATCGGCGACACGGATGTCCTTGTAGCCGGCGAGATCGATACCGCATTCCATGCCCATGCGGACATCGGCCACATCGTCCTTGAACCGCTTGAGCGAGGCGATCTTGCCCTTCCAGACCTCTTCGCCGCCGCGCAGAACCCGGACCTGCATGTCGCGCTTGATCTGACCATCGCGCACCGTGCAACCGGCAATCTGACCGACCTTGGTGATCTTGAAGACGTTGAGCACCTCGGCGCGGCCCTCGTAGTTCTCCCGGTAGACCGCATCCAGAAGTCCGAGCATCGCCTTGGTCATCTCGTCCTGCAGCTCGTAGATGATCGAGTGCAGACG
>CAXTGE010000127.1:0-2250 GCA_964243645.1 uncultured Acidobacteriaceae bacterium
TGTGCCCGTGGTTCCCGGCGCAATCTTTCCGCTGCTTCGCACGCGCGAAGAAGCCTTGGCGGATCAGGTCCGCGACGGCAGCTTCTCCTGGTACGGCGCCTGGGGAGACTCGAAAGATCACACGTCCAACGAGCCTTACCATGCGCCTGAGGACCTCCCCGTGCTGAAGGAAGGGACGCCTACAACGCAGCCACTCGCAGAGGATGCAGCGCATTTCCTGGTACGGCAGGTGCAGGCGCATCCGCACCAGGTGACGATCTATGCGGCCGGTCCGCTGACGAACATCGCCCTGGCGCTCTCGCTCGACCCGCAGTTCGCGGAGTTGACCCGGGGCATCGTGATCATGGGCGGCAGTCTTTCACCGCAGACAGCGGATCCCGAGTATGCGAACCACCCGCGCCACGAGTTCAACTTCTGGTTCGATCCGGAGGCCGCGCACCTTGCCCTGCGCGCGGCGTGGCCGCGCATTGACCTCACCCCGGTAGATATCTCGCTCAAGACGCGCTTCTCCGCCGAACTCCTGCAACGGATCGCCAGCTCCTCCCAGCCTGCGGCGCAGTATCTCCATCGCTACACGGGTGTCGAGTTCTATTACATGTGGGACGAGCTCGCCGCGTGCGCGTGGCTGGACCCGAAGATCATCACAAAGGAACAGCTGCTCTATGTGGACGTCGATCTTTCGCGTGGACCGAACTATGGCGACACGCTGACCTGGGATGCGGCCGCCAGGCCACCACGTACGGACCTGCGCGTGGTGCATGTGCAGGAGGAGCTCGATACGCATCGGTTTTACGAGCTATTTGCTCACCTGATGCAGGCCCCGCCGCACGCGCCCTGATGACCCCGTTCCGTGTACAGTGAACCTACGTCTCTCCCACCCCCGACGCACCTTCCGGTCTTCCGGTTCGCACCGGAGGTCACTTTTTGGAGGCCCATGCTCTCACGCGTTGCCGACTCGCTTTACTGGATGTCCCGCTATCTGGAGCGCGCAGAGCACACCACTCGATTGCTGGACGTCAATCTCAGTCTCATGCTCGATGAGATCAGCTCGAGCTCCGACCATCGCTGGCAGCGCCTGCTGCAATCCCTTTGCAAACCGAAGCGTCTGGGATGGGAAGGCAATCCTTATGCCTTGGCGGAGACGCTGCTGTTCGACCAGGAGTTGAAGTCTTCCGTGCTCTCCTGCATCACCTCGGCCCGTGAGAATGCTCGTCACGTTCGTGAGCAGATCTCCACGGAGCAGTGGCAGCGCCTGAACTCGCTCTATCTCGATGTCATCCGACCGGAACACCGGAGTCTGCTCCAGACCGGCTCGCCTGAAATCTCCAGCGACGCGCCCTCGACCTTCATGTTGCAGGTGATGGAGGCCATCCATCAATTTCAGGGCATCACGGATTCGACCATGAGCCATGGCGAGGGCTGGCACTTTATCCAGGTTGGGCGCTTTTTGGAACGGGCCACCGCCACCGCCAAGTTGCTTGAGGCCTACCATGACGACCTTTGGGATCAACCGGAACACAGTGGGGAAACCAACCAATTGCTGGCCTGGATGGGTCTTCTGCGCAGCAGTACGGCCTTTGAGGCCTATTGCAAGGTCTACACGGCCGACCTGTCTCCGGAGCGCATTCTTGAGTTTCTTCTGCTGGATGCGGAATTTCCTCACTCGCTGCGTTTTTCGATCGAAAGTGTAGAAAGCGCGCTGGACGCTCTCTATGGAAAGAGCGGACCGAAGAGCGGCAAGGGACGCGGGGAACAGCTGCATCGAAGCGCCGGACGCCTGAGCGCACAGCTAAGCTTTGTAAGCATTGATGAACTGCTTACGGGCAATGTGACCGACTTCCTGAAGTCCATTCAGGAGCAGTGCCAGGACATCCACGCCGGCATCTACCAGCTGTATGTGGATTACCCGATCCAGGTAGCGCTCGCGGGGTAAGTGAGTGATTGATAGTGAATAAGGAATAGTGAATAGTGAATAACGAAGTCGTGGATACGACTTCGTTCCCCCAGAGCGTAACTCCTCACTCCTCACTCCTCACTCCTCACTTCTCACTTCTCACTTCTCACTTCTCACTTCTCACTTCTCCTTATTCACTTTCTCACTATTCACTGCTCACTATTCACCACGAGGTCCGATGCACTTCTCCATACGTCACCTCACCAAGTTTCTGTACAAGCATCCGGTCTCAGAGAGCATTATGGAGACGCGCATGCACCCGCGCTCCGATAGCACGCAGCGCTGCCTTACCTTTC
>CAXTGE010000127.1:2350-7528 GCA_964243645.1 uncultured Acidobacteriaceae bacterium
ATGGAGACGCGCATGCACCCGCGCTCCGATAGCACGCAGCGCTGCCTTACCTTTCAGCTTTCCGTGACACCACGGTGCCGGGTTTTCAGCTTCCGCGACCACCTCGCGAACCAGGTGCACCACTTCGATATTCCGGGCCAGCACAGCCAATTGGTCATCGTCGCCGAATCCCTTGTGGAGGTACAGCCGCAGGATCCACTACCCACGTCCCTGCCTGCCGATGCCTGGAGAGAGCTCGACCACGAGGTGCAGGCTGGTGATTTCTGGGAGATGCTGCTACCCAGCGAGTTCACCACGCCGACCCCTGAGCTGGAAGCCCTGGCGGCGCAGCTCGATCTGCAACGGCGAGACGATCCGCTAAGCGTGCTCCAGCAGCTCAATCAGCAGATCTATACGCACTTCGACTACAAGCCACTGTCCACACGGGCCGACTCGCCCATTGATCTGGCGCTGACCACGCGTGCGGGCGTATGCCAGGACTTCGCGCATATCGCCATTGCCCTGATCCGTACCAAGCTCCGCATTCCCTGCCGTTACGTGAGTGGCTATCTGTATCACGGAGAGGAGTTTGGCGATCGGTCTGATAAGTCCGCCACCCATGCCTGGATTGAGGCTTATCTGCCCGATCTGGGGTGGGTAGGGTTCGATCCAACCAACAACCTAACCACCGGCGAGCGCCACATCCGTGCAGCGATCGGTCGCGATTACTCCGATGTTCCGCCAACGCATGGCATCTATCGCGGCCGCACGCGCAGCGAGCTCACCGTGGCTGTCCGCGTGACGCCAAGCGAGGGTATGCCGCAGCTCGATCGCGAGCTGCCGGTACCGGAAGACTGGTCCATTCTGGTCGAAAAAGCTCAGGCCCTACCGGAGCAGATACCGCTGAGTCGCCGACGCGTGCAGCAGGCGCAACAACAGCAGTGAGCAACTGAGGGCTCCCGCAACAGGAGCCCTCAGTTGCTAGAGGTCCATCTTCTTAAAGCGGCCTTCCGGAATGGCCCGGATCACGGTCATAATGACGCGCCATATACCCGGAACGTACAGCACATCCGGTCCCTTGGCTCCCCTATCGATCGACTTCACAATCGAGGAAGCCACCTTGTTGACGTCGGCGAAGCGGCTCTCACCCTTCATGCCCTCGGTCATCGCGGTCTTTACCGGTCCGGGCTTGATGGTCATCACCTTCACGCCCTCGCGATCCACACGATTGCGCAGGCCGTCGACAAATGCGGTAAGCCCAGCCTTGGACGAGCCATACACGTAATTCGACTTGCGCCCGCGCTCTCCGGCAACCGAACTCAGCACGGCAATCGTGCCCGCATGCCGCTGCGCACAGTAGTTTGCCAGCCAGGTCAAGAGGCTCACCGGGGCGACATAGTTTGTGTGCAGGATCTGGCTGGTCTCGGAAAAGCTGCGTTCGGCCTTGCTCTGCTCACCGAGGGTGCCCATCGCCAGGTACGCCACATCCAGGCCACCCAGGGAGTTGATGGCGTGCGCCAAGAGTTCGGAGTGCCCCTGGGTCTGGTCGAGGTCGGTCACGGCTGTGTCCACAAAGCCGGCCCCACGCACCCGCGCATCCGCTGCAACCGCCGCCAGGCGCTCCGGGTTACGTCCGATCAGAAACAGTTCTTCGCCACGGGATGCCCAGATGCGAATGCCGGCCTCCGCAATGCCGGAGGTCGCCCCAAGCACGAGAATGCGCAGCGGAGCGCCGGCCCGGCCGGCTCCGGTCTTTCCGGCTCCCGGATGGCGCCCCAACGTCAGCGGAAGGTCGGCGGTTGTGCTGGGTCCAGGGATGGTGGGTATTGGACGCGTGCTCAACGGCGAAGCCCCTTCTCCCCGACGACGCGCTCCCAGAAGCTCGAGGTGATCGCCGGATCCTTGTAGCGGGCGAATCGCTCCCACTGCGGATAGAACGCCTGGTACTGCCCCGCGGTCATGCGCGCATCCTTGGCCGGATACAGCCGTCCACCGAACTCGTAGGTCATCTCCGCGAGACGATCGAACAGCGCGAAGCTGACGTCGGGTTTGATCGGGAAATCAAGCGCAAGCGTGATGCCCGGCTGGGGGAAGCTCATCATTCCCGGTGAAGGCACGTCGCCAAAGGCTTTGAGCACCGCCAAGAAGCTGGCCAGGCCGGACTTCGCCACCTCGCGCAGGATGGCGACCGTACCCTGCCGCGCATGCTCCCAAGGAATGGCGTATTGGAATTGCAGCAGGCCACGCTTGCCGTACATCTTGTTCCACTTCAACACCGCATCCAGCGGGTAGAAGAAGGGCTCATAGTCCTGCAGCGTGGAGACGCGGCTCTTGATTTGTTTATGGAAAAAAACGTTGTTGAACATTCCCACGGTGGTGCTGTTCAGGGCCCAACCGGGAAGCTCGATGGGGAAGACCAGCTTGGGTTCCGAAGAGGGCTTCAACGGCGCGGGCACCTGCGAGTGGTCACCTTGCATAAAGATGCCGCGGCAGAAGTTCTTGCCGGTGGAGTTCACATCCACCCAGCTCACCGTGTACTCGATGTGCTGTGATTTCTCGGTCAGGTCGAGGAACTCATCGATACCGTGGAACTGAATGCCCGTGTAGTCCACCATGCGGCTGACGATCGGCTTCATCCGGATCTGCGCCCAGGTAATCACGCCCGTCAGGCCCATGCCGCCGATAGTTGCGGAGTAGAAGTCCGGGTTTTCCATCGGGGAGCAGTGCAGCTTGTTGCCATCGGAGCGCACCAGCTCAAACTGCGTGATGTGGTTGCCGAAGGTGCCGGCGACGTGGTGATTTTTTCCGTGGATATCGTTGGCAATCGCGCCGCCAAGCGTAACGTATTTCGTCCCTGGGCTTACCGGCAGGAAATAGCCACGAGGCACTGTGAAATCAAGGATTTGCGCCAGCGTAATCCCGGCTTCCGCCGTCAAGAGGCCCGTCTCCGGATCAAAGGACAGCAACCGGTTCATGGAGGTCGTCTGCAGCAGCGTGCCGTCTTTCAACAAGCAGACGTCGCCATAGCTTCGGCCCATTCCTACGGGCAGCGCCCCGTTGTGCGCCCCTTGGAGGGTGCGTGGAAAATCATTTTGCCAGTGAAGTTGGCGGAGATCAGCTCCGTAGAGCGGGTAGCGGCCCCAGGACTCAAACGGCACGCGGCCGGATTGCTCGGGAGAAGCCTCCCTTGGCACAGGGTTGGCGAGCCTGGGGTCAGACGTTGCGGGCATGGATCCAGTTTAGCTGATAGCGCTTCTCGCAAAGCCGGTCCCACTCTCGCGCGCAGCTGCGGCGCTTCACATCACCAAAGGCGCCGCTCCATGGACAGGCCCTTAGGGCCAGATGGCTGTACTGTACGACATGGGCACATGCACCTGGACTTACCGCACCGCCCCCTTCGCGTAACCATGACCTCTTCCACCGAGCCAATGCTGTCAGATCACCCAGACCCTCCCGTACCGCAGTCGGCCGCGTCGGTCTACCGGGAGCGAATCGCCGTTTTACAAGCGAAAGAGCGGGAGCTGCATCGCGAACACCTGCGACTGGGCTGGGTTCGCCTGACGTTCGGCATCGCCATCGTCCTTTTGCTGCTGCCGCCGAAACTGCCGGTGCTTCTGGCGCTCGCGTGCTTTGTTGTGGCAGCCCGGATTCATCAACGAATCCTGCGCAGACTGGCCGAAACACGGCGCGCCCTGGCCTTCTACGAACATGGCGTTGCGCGAACGGAAGATCGCTGGGCAGGCCTTCACCCCCGACCCACGCGCCGCGATCTTACCTCCAGCCTGTATGCGACGGACCTCGACGTCTTCGGGCCGGGCAGCCTGTTTGAGCTGCTCTGCGAGGCGCGCACCTCGCCGGGCGAAGACACCCTTGCCGCCTGGCTGCTCACCCCCGCGCCGGTACCGGAGCTGCGAAGCAGACAGCGGGCCGTAGCCGACCTTCGGGAGCGGCTCCCTTTGCGCGAGGCCTTTGCCGCGGCGCCAGGGCCGGCACTCGCCATGCTGGATCGTGCTGCTTTGGCCGCCTGGGGCGAGACATCCGGTCCGGACCTGCCGGGGGTCTTTCGCTGGCTTGCGCCGGTGCTGGTTGCGCTCACCTTTGGCGCGGTGTGGCGCTATGCCGTCGCCGGTACCCCACTGCTGCTGAGCGTCATGCTTCTGATCGATGTGAGTCTGACCTTTGTTTACAAACGGACGTTTGAATCGCTTTTTGTCGGAGCGGAGCAGGCCAGCCGATCGCTGGTGACGCTGAGTGTCCTGCTGAAGCACATCGAGACATCGTCGTTCACTGCCGGAGACCTGCTGCAGGAGCAATCGAACCTGAACACGGCAGGCAGTCACGCATCAGCGGCCATCGCGAAGCTCGCCGGAGGGGTGCGATGGACCGAGGCGCGGGGCAACTACCTCGTCCGCATCCTGGACGCACCGCTGTTGTATTCGCTGCAGCTTGCCCTGTCCCTGCAAACATGGCGTCGACAGTTTGGGGCGCAGCTCCGCCCGTGGCTGGACACGCTGGGCAGATTCGAAGCGTTACTCTCGCTTGCCGGGTACAGCTACGAGCATCCGGCGGATCCCTTCCCACTGTTCCGTGAGGCATCAGGCGAGTTCATCGCAGCCGGCCTCGGGCATCCCCTGCTGCCGGCAGCGCAGTGTGTGCGCAACGACGTATCGCTCGGCGGAGGGACGCAGCTGCTCCTGGTTAGCGGATCCAACATGAGCGGTAAGAGCACGCTGCTGCGCTCGGTAGGGATCAATGCCGTGCTCGCCTTTGCCGGCGCACCCGTGCGAGCGCACTCGCTTATCCTGTCACCTTGCAGGATCGCAGCAAGTATCCAGGTCAGCGATTCGTTACAGGCAGGCCGCTCCCGCTTCTATGCGGAGATTCTTCGTCTGCGTTCCCTTGCGGACGCGGCTCGCGCGGAACCCTTGTTGTTTCTGATCGATGAAGTGCTCGCGGGCACCAACTCCAGCGACCGTCTTGCAGGAGCACGAGGTCTTGTACGTGATCTGCTGCGCCATCACGCCATTGGCTTGATGAGCACGCATGACCTTGCGCTCACGGCAGTTTCTGCGGAGGAGGAGCAAGCCATCCGCAATGTTCACTTCGAGGATGAGGTGATTAACGGTCAGTTGCACTTCGACTACCAATTGCGCACGGGCGTGGTCGAACGCAGCAATGGTCTTGCCCTGATGCGGATGA
>CAXTGE010000128.1:0-5571 GCA_964243645.1 uncultured Acidobacteriaceae bacterium
TCGATCAGCCCGGCGACATCGTCCATCAGGTGTTCGATCGCGTAGTCCTGCACCTGCGCCGGGCGCGAGCTCAGCCCATACCCTCGCTGATTGGGTGCCCACACGCGATAGCCCATCGCTGCAAGCACGCACATCTGCTCACGCCAGCTCTCATTCACTTCGGGAAAGCCATGCAGGCACAGCGCCAGGCGATCGCCCTTGGGGTCGCCACACATCAGGGTCTCGAAGCGAAGACCATTGGCCTCAACGAAGGCAGTGCTGAACTCCGTGGTGTCTTCACCGGGCATATCGATAAGAAGCAAGGCGCTCAGGGGAAGATGTGCAGAGCGCGCGCAATTGGTGGGACTTCGAAAGACAGCGTTTTCATCTCGCTGTGTCCCCCGCGTAAAGCCACAGCAACATCGCAACGCTACGCTCACTCCCATGCTGCTAAGCTTCGTCGTTCCCGCCTACAACGAAGAGCGCTACCTGCCCGATTGCCTGCGATCCATCCTGCGCGAGACCGCCGGGCGCGACGATGTCGAGATCATCGTTGTCAACAACGCCAGCACCGACCGCACACGCGCGGTAGCGGAGGGCTTCCCGGGCGTGCGTGTGGTGGATGAACCCCGCAAGGGCCTGCCGCAGGCGCGTCAGGCGGGCTTTCTGGCCAGCACCGGCCGGCTGATCGCCAATGTCGACGCCGACTCGCGCCTGCCCGCCGGCTGGGTGGCTCAGGTGCTCGGCAGCTTCGCGAACGACCCGAACCTGGTCTCGCTCTCCGGCCCGCTGGTCTACTACGACCTCAGCCCGCGCGAGAGCCTGATGGTGCGCGTCTTCTACACCACGGCCTGGATGACCTATGCGCTGAACCGTTACGTGCTGCGCGTCGGCTCCATGGTGCAGGGCGGCAATTTCGTCCTCAGGCGCGATGCCCTGGAGCGCATCGGCGGCTTCAATCTAGCGCTCACGTTTTACGGCGAAGATACGGACCTGGCGCGCCGCCTGCCCGAGGTCGGCCGGGTCTCGTTCACCTTTGATCTGAAGATGTTTTCGTCCGCTCGCCGCCTCAAGAAGGAGGGCATCTTCACCATGGCCTGGCGCTATTCGGTGAACTACCTGTGGACCATCTTCCTGAAGCGCCCGTTCACGGAAGAGCATATCGATATTCGTGAGGGTAGCGGGGCTTAACCTCAACCGCCTCGCTCGGCCATCAGCGCAAGGCCGTGCGCGACGGAGGTGAAGGCCTCGCCGCTCCCCACGCGGCTCTCGCCGAAGCGGCTGGTAAAGACGCGGCGTACCGCGGGTACCAGCGACGTGCCGCCTGTGAGGAACACGCGGTCTACCTGGTCCGGTGCCGTGCCGGTGGCGCGCAGCAGGTCGTCCAGACTTTGTTCCATGCGCGTCAGCTCCGGCTCGATCCAGCCTTCGAAGTCAGCACGCGAGACCGCCGTGCGCAGATGCAGGGCTTCGGTATCCAGGGCAAATTCCGCTTGGTCCTGGCGTGAGAGCTCCACCTTGACGCGCTGCACGGCCCCATGCAGGCGATAGCCGAGGTCGTACTCCACCACCGTGCGCAGGGCCTCGATTTTGGCCGGCTCCAGCGCGTTCTTTTCCGCGGCACGCAGCATGGCGCCCACCTCACGCGTGCGCAGAAAGCTCAACGTATGCCAGCGCTCCAGGTTGGCGTAGATCCACGCGGGCAGTGCCGGCAGCAGCTTGCCCAGGGAGCGGGCCTGCGACTCCGAGCCCAGCGCGGGGGAGATCAAGCGCCGCACGATGCGCGCGTCAAAGGCGTCGCCGGCAATGCCCACGCCGGTGGTGCCGAGGACCTGCGGACCGGAGCCCGCACGCGCCTCGGGCCCTACCCGCAGCAGGGAGAAGTCCGTGGTGCCGCCTCCGAAGTCGCCGATCAGCAGCACCTCATTGCGGTCCAGGGTGGACTGGTAGGCATAGGCCGCCGCCACGGGCTCCAAAGCGAACTCCACGTGGGTAAAGCCGGCCTGCAGATACGCCGCGCGCAGCCGGCTCACGGCAAAGTCGTTCTCCGCCTCGGTATCCGCCCCGACAAACATCACGGGACGCCCTGAGAGAGCGCGCGTCACCTCAAAACCAAGTGCCTCGCTGGCTCGCAGGCGCAGGTCACGCAGCATGCGGGCCACCAGCTCTTCGAATGAATATTGCCGCCCAAAGATCTCGGTGCCCGTGAGATCTCGCGAGGACAGATAGCTTTTCAGCGACTGAATCAGCCGGCCCTGCACGGCGTCGTCAAAGCTGTCCGTCTCGAGATAGTGCTCAATGCCGGCGGCACCCGTCCATGCGGCCACCGGCTTGCCCGCCTTCAGCATCTGCCGCTGCAGATACAGCAGTGAGCGCGAAGACGGCCCCGTGCCGGTGAGCGAAGGGAACTGCACCATCCGCACCTCGCCATGCGCGGCAAAACCTAGAGAGCTGTTCGTCGTTCCGAAATCTATGCCAATCGTTGCATCGGGGCCGGGGATCACCTGCCCATTGTCGCAAACCGGCGTGCCGTGTTCCGGCTAGAGCAGATCCATCTCCCCCGCGGCATTGACGCCACCGGAGAAGGCCCTCGAGAAAGTCTTGGAGAACGCCTGGCTACGGCCCATGCGCACCAGCTGGATCGCCGCACGCAGCGGCCACGGAGCGGCACCATTCTCCCAGAGCTGGCTCAGAGGCCGCATCACGCCGTCGCGGTCGGGGTGAAAGGCGCGATCGTCCCATTGACGCCAGCCCTCCGTGAACTCCGGGAAGTCCGTGACGGCATCCAGCGTGGAGTGCAGGATGCGCTCTTCCCATGGCCGCTTGTACTGGTTCATGAAGAGCACATGGCTGCGGCGCTCCACGCGGATCTCTTCGACGAACTCACGGAAGTTGCGCGCGTGTGACAGGTTCACGCACGCGCTGGGTTCGGTTCCATGGCGGTCACCGCCGGAGATCAGGGCATGGCCGGTTTCGCGCGCCAGCTGCGCGACGGCGCGGTTCTCGCGGGCATCGCGAAGCCCGTTCAGCTCCAGCGCATGAACGCATGCGGAGTAGCTGTCCAGAAAGCGAACGACCTCACGGTGATGAAGCGCCTCGCCGATCTTGTGCAGGTCCCAGATCGGGTGATTGAACACCGTCAATACGCCCGGCAGCTCATGGAGGTCGTGCAGGATCTCCCGCAGCTCACCGGACCGTCCTCCACCGGAGCCAGGCGCACCGGTGAACGCCGCGAGCCGCGCGGCCCAGGCATACGCATCCGCCGAGGGCAGATTGTGCACCCCAAGGTGAAGCTCCGTGACGCCGTACGGTACGGTCCACTCCAGCGAGACGGGGATGCCGCGCGCGGCGGGCAGGCTGCGCAACAGCTGCGGCGCGGCGATGGTGTCGTGGTCGGTGATGGAGACCAGCGCCTGCAGGCCCTGTGCTTCGATCTGCGTGACCTCCAGCTCATAGGCCATCGCCGGCACCAGCGGCGGCCGCCAGTTGCCCCGCACAAAGTCCAGCTCGAACCCGTTGTCGCGGCTCTTGCGGTCGTAGTGGGCAAAGACCTGCCCCAGCCCCGGCAACAGCGCCAGGAACTTGTGCACGAAGGTTAGGGTCTCTTCGGACATGCTGGTGTGGCTGTGCAGGGAGACGCCGCTGCGGTACGCCGTGGGCGCGGCGAGATCGTTCCAGAGGCTTGTGACCTGGGATCGCGGCTGCAGCCTGGGCTGTGAGAGGGAAGAGGATCTGTGCGTGCCGAGCTGCGTGCCGAATTGCGTGCCAAGCTGCATGAGAAAGCTCCTTGGACTCCCGACTGCTGCGCTCAGTGTGCAAGTCCGTTGCGAACTCACGGTGAAGACGCGGCGAATGGACGGTGAATCTTCGGGGGGAGTCTGCGCGCGTTGCCGGCGTTCGGTCAGGCCCTGTAGAGCCGATGCACCCGGATGTACGCGCACAACGATGCCGGCAGCAGGGGCTCGCAGGGCTGCCCGGTGCGCAGCTGCGCGCGAAGCTGCGTTGCGCTGGTGGGGTCGGCAATCCCGTTCAGACGGTGCACTCGCGCGCGCTGCTCGGCTTGCAGGGGCATGGCATCTAGTCGGTCAAGCGGGAATCCGGGGCGGCTGACCACGATCCACTCTGCCAGCTCGAAGAGCTGGTCAGCGTTATGCCACCTGGGCAATGTCAGAAACGCATCCGCCCCCAAGATGGAGAACAGGCTGGTGTGCCTCGGCAAGCTGTCGAGCAGCGTGTGGAGCGTTTCAGCTGTGTAATTGGGAAGGTTATCGTGAAGCGGCGCGTCAATAGCCGAGACTGTGAGACCAGGCTCGCCAGCACACAGCAACTCCGTCATGGCGAGCCTGTCTTTGAAAGACGCTGAGGGGCCTTCGAGTTTCAGCGGTTGGCGGCCCGTGGGGGCCAGCACCACCGTATCCAGCGCAAACCGTTCCCGCGCGGCCCGCGCCACCGTCAGATGCCCGCGATGCGGTGGGTCGAAGCTGCCGCCGAAGTACCCGATCCGCATGGGGATCAGGCCGCTTCGGCCTGTGCCTTCAGGCGCTCGGCCGTGTCATGCGCAATCAGCGCGTCGATCGTTGGCTGCAGCAGGCCTTCCATGACCATTGCGAGCTGGTGATTGGTCAGCCCGATGCGATGGTCCGTCAGCCGGTTCTGCGGAAAGTTATAGGTGCGGATCTTCTCCGAGCGATCACCCGAACCCACCTGCGATTTACGCGCGGCCGCCTGGATCTGGTGCAGGCGCTCCTGCTCGACCTCGTACAGCCGGGCCCGCAGGACGCGCATCGCCTTTTCGCGGTTTTTGATCTGCGACTTCTCATCCTGGCAGCTCACCACGGTGTTGGTGGGCAGATGCGTGATGCGAATGGCGGAGTAGGTCGTATTGACCGATTGCCCACCCGGACCGGACGAGCAGAATGTGTCCACGCGCAGGTCCTTGTTCTCGATCTTGATGTCCACCTCTTCGGCCTCGGGCAGCACCGCCACGGTGATCGCCGAGGTATGCACGCGGCCCTGGGTCTCGGTCGCCGGAACGCGCTGTACGCGGTGCACGCCGGACTCGTACTTCATCTGCGAGTACACCTTGTCGCCTTCAAAGATCGCGGTCACGTCCTTCAGACCGCCCACGTCGCTCGGCGACTCGGACAGGATCTCCACCTTCCAGCGATGCTGTTCCGCGAAGCGCAGGTACATGCGGAAGACCTCGGCAGCAAACAGCGAGGCCTCGTCGCCGCCGGTTCCCGCGCGCACCTCGATCACGATGTTCTTCTCGTCGTTGGGATCCCTGGGCAGCAAGAGGATCTTGAGCGCCTCCTCTGCTTCGGGCAGCCTGGGTTCCAGTTCGGCCAGCTCCTCGGCGGCCATGGCACTGATCTCCGGGTCGCTGTCGGCGGCCATCGTGCGGGCCTCGGCGACGGCCTGCTGCAGGCTGCGAAAACGGCGGAAGCTGTCCACCGTCGGCTCCAGGTCGCGATGCTGCTTGGCCACGGCCTGGAACTTCTTCTGGTCCCCAAGCAGGGCAGGGTCGGAGAGCTGGCGGCCCAGCTCCTCATACTTGGCTTCAATCTGGTCTAAGCGGTCAAACATAGGTCG
>CAXTGE010000128.1:5671-7431 GCA_964243645.1 uncultured Acidobacteriaceae bacterium
TTCAGGGTGACGTACGCATCCGCGTGGCCGGTGGGAATGGGAAGCGTCACTGTCTCCAGCCTGCGCGCTTCGGCCGCCCGCAGCGTAAACGGGACGGATTCAAACGCCTGGAACCCGGGGGCCGTCACGATGAAGCTGTACTCGCCGGGAGGCAGGCCCTTCAGGGTGAAGTGGCCCTCATTGTCGGAAATGGCGCCGAAGTCATGCTGGTGCCCGGGCACGCGCACCAGCACGGTAGCCCCTGGAATCAGCGCTCCACTCGGGTCGGCGACCTCGCCGGTCAGCGAACCCGACGCCCCTGGATCCTGCGGCAGGGCGTCCACAGCCGCGGCCCGGGCTATCGAATCCACCGATTGCTGTGCCGAAACAGACAAAGGGCACGTGCCGGCCATCCAGACCAGCGCAATCCAAAGCGCGCTCCATAATAAGCAAGGGGCCAGCAAGCTTTGTCCAGCCCGCGCGCGAGTGTATGGCCTGCCCTGCATACGCCGTGACTCCTCCAGCCGCGTCCAACGCGAGTGCCGCCCGCGGAGGGCAACGGTGAAGAGGATCCCGCTGGCGCCATTCCAGGCTTTCCGAGAGACGCACGTCTGCCAATCCCCCAGGGGCGCCATCGGCTCCCCAGCCCGGTCCACTTCCGCTCGTCCCTGAACCGAATTTGTTTGATTTCGGCACAGTCCGCGTTCAGTTCATTGACGTTCCCCCTCGGTGCTGCCCCCATCCACGCCGCCCCGTGTTTGAATTGTGATTTCCCCACCAGGGCCGCGCGCCCTGACTTCCACGCCGCAAGCCGGCCTCCAGGAGAGACACGATGGCCTTGTTTGCCGAGGTGGCCCGCGTGGCCGAGTCGCTCGCCGGTGAGGCCAGCCGGCTCAAGAAGCGCACGGCCATCGCCGAAGCCGTCGGTCGCCTCGCGGCAGCAAACGAGCCCGATCCGGTGGTCGAAGCGGGCCGTTTCTGCCTGTATCTGGCCGGTCAGCCCTTTCCGGAGGCCGATAGCCGCAAGCTGAACGCGGGTGGGGCTATCCTCTCCCGCGCGCTGAAGGCCGTCTCCGGCGCGACGGATGCCGCGATGACCGCCGCCTATCGCAAGCACGGCGATCTCGGCACCGGAGCCTATGACCTCCTGGTCGCGCCGTACGGCAAAGCGCCGGGCACGCCCTCGGTCACCCTCGGCGAGATCACCGAGGCCTTCCACGGTATGGCGACGGCCCGCACCACGGCGGCACGATCCGCCACGGTGGAGGCGCTGCTGCGCCGCGCCACGGCACTTGAAGCGAAATATCTGCTCAAACTCATGCTCGGCGACATGCGCATCGGGGTGAAACAGTCACTGATCGAAGAGGGCATCGCCGTTGCCGCCGGTACCACCGTGGAGACCGTGCGCCACGCCGTCATGCTGGAGGCCGACCTGCAGCGGGCGGTCATCCGGGCCTTTGCGGGTACGCTGGCCGAAGCGCGCATGACCCTGTTTCATCCCCTCGGCTTCATGCTCGCCTCCCCGGTCGAGACGCCCGAAGAGGCCGTCGAGCGGTTCACCGCCAAGCCCAAGAAGGTCGCTGCGCCTAAGCCGGCCAAACGGAAAAGCCGCAAGAAGAAGTCGGAGAGCGAGGGCGAAGACCTCGCAGATGTGCTGCCCGCCGATGCCGCCGAGGCTGGCTTTGCCGAAGACGTGGAGCTGGCCGCCGGGGCGGAGCCTGCACCGGGATCCGGCCCGGAGAGCACGGGCGAGGCCGCAGGGCAGCCCGGCACCATCCACG
>CAXTGE010000129.1:0-4854 GCA_964243645.1 uncultured Acidobacteriaceae bacterium
TCAAGGGCGAGCTCACCGGCTCAGAGTCCCTCTACATCGATGGCAAGGTCGAAGGCGCCATCACGCTGCCCGGCAATCGCGTCACGGTCGGACGGAATGGCCAGGTCGCCGCGAACATCTCCGCTCGGGAGATTGTCGTGCTCGGCAAGGTCCGCGGCAACTGCCAGGCCTCCGATCGCGTCGACATCCGCTCCGAAGGTTCGCTCACCGGTGACGTCGTCGCCGCGCGCATCTCCATCGAGGATGGTGCCTTCTTCAAGGGCGGCATCGACATTCGCAAGCCCGGCACAGGCGACACGCCCAAGGTGCCGGGAGCCGCAATCACAGACGCGGCGAAGCCGGAGCCGGTCGGTACCGCCAGCTAAGCTCTGCAGCATAGAAAGAGCCCCGGCACATGCCGGGGCTTTTCTATTGCCTACGCCTGCCACTGGAGCTGTTCTCCTGCAGGTGGGGTGCTGAGGCGAGGCAGTTCGCGCCAGTTTCCCCAAGAAAACTGGGCCTGAGCGTGTCAATGGAAGCCATAGCTACAGAAGAACAGCTCTAAACAGTCGGCACACTGGTGTTTGTCGCCCGCTTCACCTGATTGATCTTGTTGAACTGATACTGAAAGTACAACCCTCCGAACAGCAGCGTCAGAAATCCATTCAACTGCAGCCCCACCCGTTCCCGGTTATTGAAGTGGTCCAGCAGTTCGCGGCGGAACCGATATCGCGCCATGATCGCCAGAATCAGACCGACGGTTCCCAGGCTGCCGCCATGCGTATGTATATCCGGACCGCCGAACATGTTGAAATTCACCGTGGACCACATGCTGGGAAGCTTGAACAGGTAGAGAATGGCAACCCCGATATAGAACAGCAGCGCAGTGGAGTTGCGGTCGATGCGCTTCAGCCAACTGGCCTCCACGATGTCCCACACCACAAAGAAGACGCCCCCGGTCACCATGCCCAGCAGCAAAGCACCCCACCACGGAAAGTCCGGCGGGTCCGGATACAACACAACCGGCCCGACGACAGGGATGGGCAGAGGAGAAGGCGGCGGTACCGTCGCCAGCGGAAACAGCTCCAGAATGGGTATCCACGCCGCGGAACCTTCAGGCTGCACGAGATCCGTCAACCCGATATTGCCCGAGGTGATGTATTGCCGTATTTCCAGCTCGGAGTACGGCCCGAATGTCTGTCCACTACGCGCGATGCGATAGGTCATAAAAGCCGCCCCGGCCAAAACCGCACCTTTCCGCGCTGCGCTCAGCTGATCGCCTCGTGCGCTTACGCTTCTGATGTACGAAGATAGCAAAGTACCGGTTCCCTGGAGCAGTACCGGTTCCCTGGAGCACGATGCGTTCCTCCGCCAGCCTCTGTTCTCGTGCGCTCGCCTGGCTGGTCTGGCGTCTTCCTCCAAATCGGAGTGGCACAGGTTCCCTGCGCAACAACGTACCGGCTCGCAGCTCACCGTGATCGAAGCGGGGGAGCTGTTCTCTTGCAGGTGTAGCGCTGAGCCGAAGCAGTTCGCGCAGTTTCCCTAAGAAAACAGGCCTGAGCGTGTCAACGGAAGCCATAGCTACAGGAGAACTGCTATAAAAATGCTCCACGTCTGGCCTGCCCTGCGATAAACCCTACCCGAGAGCGATCAACAATCCCTCTCCACTCTCGATGGTGAGATCCCCTTCCACCACAGCCCCATCCCCATCCAGCAGGGTCGTCAGGATCACGCTACCCTTCGGGGTGCTGACCGTCGCTACATCCGATCCCAGGTTCAGCAGCACCTGGAAGCCTTTTCCCGCGTGTACCCTGCAGAACCGCAACACGGTCCCGTCAGCGCGCACGTCGGTGATGCCTCCCGAATGCAGTGCAGGCTCCGCACGCCGCAGGGCCAGCAGTCGCCGGTACAGGCTCAGCATCGAGCGCTCTTCCGCGCTCTGCGACTTCGCATTCCGCGTCGCCCAGTCTGCCTGCAAGGGCAACCAGGGCTTCACCTCCGGTGGGGTAAAACCGGCGTTCGGCGCATCCAGCCATAGCATCGGGGACCGCTCCGGATCACGACCCCGGCCCTTCCCCGGCTCGTTCTTCTCCGCCGGATCCTGCACCTCCTCCGGCGAGATCGGCACATCTTCCATGCCCAGCTCATCCCCGTAGTACAGCGTCGGCGTCCCCCGCAGCGTCAGCAGCAGCATCGCGGCGGCCCGCGCCTGCCGTCCACCAATGCGCGAGGCCAGCCGTGGCTGGTCATGGTTGCCCAACACATAATTCGGCCACGCACCCTCCGGCAGCAACTGCTCGTAGGACTGAATGATCTCGGCGATCGACGCAGCATTCCACGCCGTCTGGATCAGGTGGAAGTTGAATGGCAGGTTCGCGCCGCGTAGCTCCGGGATCTCCGGCGACGTCCCCTCCGTGCCGCCCGTCTGCGGCTCGCGCCCAAAGTAGTACCGCACCAGCTCCGGCAGCGGCAGGTAAATTTCCCCGATCAGCACCCGGTTCGAGCCCGCCACGGGCGCCTGCGTGAAGGGATCCACAATCCCGTCACCCGCATCGGTTCCCTCCAGCGTCGGCCCATAGCTGTCCATCAGGGCGCGCATCGCCGCCACAATCCGGTGCGTTCCCGGCTGGTCGGCGTTATACAGCGGCAGCGTCCGGGCATGGTCGTTCATCCCCGGGCTGTACTCCAGATTGGTCGGGTTATCCCGGAACTGCTCATCCTTGATCAGCAGCCACAACACATCCATGCGAAAGCCATCGACGCCCTTGTCCAGCCAAAAGCGCATCGCCTCATACATCGCGGAGCGCACATCCGGGTTGCGCCAGTTCAGGTCAGGCTGCTGCTTCAGAAACGAGTGCAGATAGAACTGCTGCGTCGCCTCATCCCAGCTCCAGCTCGGTCCGCCGAAGTGCGAGTTCCAGTTGTTCGGGTAACGCTCGCTCGCCGGTCGCTTGTCCTCCGGCCCGCTTGGCTCCGCCGCGTCCCGCCACAGGTACCAGTCACGCTTCCCATCCCCTCGCGCGCTCCGCGACGAAAGAAACCATGGATGCTGGTCCGATGTATGGTTCGGCACAAAGTCCAGAATGACGCGCAGCTTCTTCGCGTGCGCCGCCGCCAGCAGGGCGTCGAAGTCCTCCATCGTCCCGAACAGCGGATCCACGCCGGTGTAGTTGGACACGTCGTACCCAAAGTCCGCCATCGGCGACGGATAAATTGGTGATAGCCAGATCGCATCCACGCCCAGTGCCTGCACGTACTCCAGACGCGCCCTGATGCCCTTCAGATCCCCGACGCCGTCGCCGTTTGAGTCCTGAAACGATCGCGGGTACACCTGATAGATCACGCCGGTCTGCCACCACTGGGACCCGTCGAACTCGCTATCGGCCATGCGTTTTTGCGCTCCAGCGTACCATCATGCCATGGCCGCTACCCCGATTCTCCGCCCTTCGGCTAAAGTTGTAGATCCGGAGCTGGAAGAACTTCTCGCCGAGGCGGAACGCGCCCACGGTCATCTCTGCGCCGGCCAGATCCTCGGGGTCCGCATGGCCCGGCTTGCACTCCACCGGCTCGGCATCCACGAGCCCCGCAAACGACTCCTCGCCAATGGCGATCTCAACCCCGACCGCAAGCGCCCCGTCGTCTTTGTGGAGATCGACCGCTGCGCTACCGACGCGATCGGCGTCGTCACCGGTGCCCGCGTCGGCAAACGCGCCCTCAAACTGCGCGACTGGGGCAAAATGGCCGCCACCTTCGTCGATCTCGACCAGAAACTCGCCGAAGACACCTATAAAGGCATCCGCCTCGTCGCCCGCGAGACCTCCAAAGACCTCGCCCGCGAGCTCTATCCCCATCTGCCCAAGAATGAACAGCAGATGAAAAGCTACCGCGACCTCCCCGACGAGGACCTCTTCGCTGAGCAGTGGGTCGCCGTCCCCCTGCCCCCCAGCGAGTTCCCCGGCTTCAAAGGCACCCGCGCCCTCTGCGACCGCTGCGGCGAAGGCATCAACTTCGACCGCTTCATCGACCGCGGAGGCGAACGCCTCTGCCTAGGCTGCGCCCACCCCGACCAGCTCTACTTCCAGCCGCTCTAGAGCACCGCCATTCGCCCATTTCCGATCGGACTCGCTCTCTAAGCTCCATTCAGTTCCAAAACAGGAACCCACCCCCGCTCAAAGCGAAGGTGGGTTTGTATGAACGTCTATCTTCTAGCGCCAGCCGTGGCCGTAAAACCCGGGCCCGCGATCACGGTGCTCCCAGTACACATGCTCGCGCCACTCCCGCGCCCGCCAGTCCTCATACCGCCGATGGCCCCAGTAGCCCGGCGCATACACAGGCCCATACCCATAGGCCAGAGCGCCATACACGGGCCGCAACGGAGGAGGCGGCGCATAGTACCGCGGACCGCCAAACTGCACCCCAAATGCCACCTGCGCCCCCGCCGCCGGCGCCGCGGTCAAAAACGTAGCGCCCGCAATGGCAAGACCGCCCAGCGTGCCAAGAACCTTCACCTTACCGCCCGTAAGCTTCGCAAAAATCTGAGCTAACTTCATGGTGTTGCCTCCTGCCGGCATACCCAAACCCGCCGCGCAATAAGGTAAACGCCACTCTATAGGAGGTGTTGCGCACAACCTTTCAGGCGCGAAAGGGTCCTCATCTGACCGCTCGGCAACATTCATAGTCGGCTGCAGATGAGCCGGGGGCCGTCGTTTCCTTATCGACTGCACCGCCTACAGGCTACGACCGGCGAAACGTCAGAATGACCATGCCGCCTTCCCTCACTCATAAGCGGTCAACTCGAAAACCTTCCCACGCATAACTTCTCAACTCAAAACTCGAGACTCAACGGACACACCCAGCTCTCAAACATCCCCATCA
>CAXTGE010000129.1:4954-7395 GCA_964243645.1 uncultured Acidobacteriaceae bacterium
CACCGTCCTCATCGTCCCATGCTCCATCGCAGTCCCCCCTGCACCAGCCGCGGAGCCGCCAGCGTCAAAATCGGCGTGCGCCCTGCATCGATCGTCCGGTTCAGCAGGTTCTGCCCCCCGGCGTACAGGCTCAGCCCACGCCAGATCGCCCGGTCCGCCGACACATCGAATCGCGCATACGGATGCAGCAAAAACTGGTTCGCCGCGTCGTCAAACGCTCGCCCCGTATAACTCGCAATCAGGTGCAGGTTCGCGATTTGCGGCCGCTGATAGTTCACCGTCGCCGTCGCCATGTTGCGCGGCACCTCGGGTATCCATTTGCCCAAAAGATTCGCTTGGGGCGCCGAGCTCGTGTTGAACGCCGTCACCGTAGCCACCGCCAGCTGGTAACCCGCACCCACATCCAGTCCGCGCCAGATCCGGCTCGCCCCTTCCAGGCTCAGCCCGCGGCTACGGATCTGCCCCAGGTTCTGCCGCTGCAAGGTCTGGCTCGTTGCGGTCTGGCTCAACACCACCGTCGATACAGGCCGGTTCACCTCCGTCCAGAAATAACTCGCCCGCAGCCTGCCCAGCTCGTGGCCCCTGACGCGCATATCGGCAAACTCCCCCCCAAACTCGAACCCTGTCGCTCTTTCGGCCAGCAGGGACGGATTGGCCCGCGTCGTCTGCTGTCCCACCTGTCCGGTCCGGTACAGCTCATTCAGTGTCGGCCCGCGAAAGGCCCGAAACGCATTCGCCGTCAGCGCCAGGCCACCCGGCAGCTGCCGCACCACGCCCAGGTGCGGGCTCGCCACCAGCTCCTCCACCTCGGGCTCCTTCACAACAGCCGCCGAGGCCGTCGTCACCTGCCGCCCATCGAACGTCCGGAAGCTGTCCACCCGCACCGATCCCGCCGCTGACCAGCCGTGCGCCTGCCAGATCCCCTCCGCATACCCGCCCAGCTCGCGTTGGTGCGCACTGATCGCCGTAGTCGAGGTCACCACACCCGTGCTCACCGGGCTCTCCGCATCCGTCGCCCGAATGTCCCGCAGATCCAACCCAACGCCGCCTGTCACGCCATGCCCGAACGCCCGTGATCCCGTCGCCGAAAAGCCCATCTCATCGGTGGGCACCCGCTGCAGCCGGGTCAGCGCTTCGCTGTTACGGTCCGCCGCGATCGATGAAAAGCTCTGTCTGTACGTCTCACGATCGCCAAACACCCGCAGCGCCGCATGATTCACCCCGGCATTCAGGTCGCCTCCGCCCACATAACGCCACAGCCGCGTGCCGTTGGTCTGGAGCGGCGTCCCGTTTGCCCGCACCTCGTTCAATACGTTGCCGCGCAGGAACACCGTGTCGCCGCTGGCGCGCGACGGACTCCGCAACTCCAGCCGCCCGCTCTCCTCGGCCACATTCGCCGTCGTATCGGCAAGCCCCCGCAGCGCCGGGGCCGTCGGCACATAGCCGCCTGTGTCCACGCCACTGCCTGCCAGCAGCACCCCGCCGTAGCGCGTCGCCGACGTCACCAGCAGGTCACCCTCAGCCGAGTTCTGCGTCGCTCCCAGCGCATCCGCCGCCACCCGCACAGGCGGCCCACTCTCCGTCGTCACCGGTTCCACGGCAATCACGCCGCCGATCGCGCTCGAACCATACAGGTCCGCCGATCCACCCCGCACCAGCGCCACATTGGCAATCGCCAGCGGAGGGATCTCGTCCCAGTGGATCCAGCCGCCAAACGGATCGTTCAGCGGCACCTCGTCGCTCTCCACCAGCGTCCGGCTCGCCGCCGTCGACCCCAGCCCCCGCAGGCTCACGCCCTCCGTCGTCGGGTTTGCCGTCCACGAGCTCGTCCGCCGAAACAACTGAAAACCCGCCGCCTGATGCAATCGGTCATCCAGTGACAACCCCGGCTCGGCCAGCATCTGGTTCTGGGTGAGAGCCACCACGCTCGTGGCCTCGTCATTCACGCCCACCAGACCCCGTCCGGCGGTCACCGTGACACTCTCCCGCACCGCGCCCACCGCCAAAATCAGCTCCGTCCGCTCTCCAGGCTGCAGTATCGCGGTTGTCTCCGGAGCGAAGCCCGCCCGTCGCACCCGCAGGGAGCCGCCGGCCTTTCCGCCCGCCGCCGCTTGCACAACCAGGCATCCATCGCTGCCGGTAATACCCTGCGCTATCTCACCGAGCTGTCCCCCGACAACTGAGACCGAGGCGTCCGGCACCGGTCTTCCCTGTCCATCCCGCACACAAAGGGTCCCGGTTGTCTGGATCGTCTGAGCACGGAGCTCACCTAAACCTCCGGTGACGAGCAACAAAAAGGACAAAGGATGCACTCCCTTAGCCTCTCACGTGCTTCTTCACGCCGCGGAAACGGCCTGGCAGCGCAAGCAGCGGAGAGACCCCGTATCCCGCTTCACCCTCAAACCGTCATCTCGACCGCAGCCAAAGGCGCAGTGGAGAGA
>CAXTGE010000130.1:0-4099 GCA_964243645.1 uncultured Acidobacteriaceae bacterium
CCGCCCAGAATGCCTCGATCGGCGGCCATACGATCGCGTTGTGCCGCCCGGGCCGGTCGGCGCTGTAGCGGGCAAACGCGGGCCACACATCCGTCAGGCCGAACGGCTCCACATGCGCCACCCGCAGCACGGACGCCGCCTGTTCCGGCGTCGCCACGCCAAACAACAGCGAAAACGCCAGCCCCGAGCCCTCCTGTGAAGGATCCAGGGTGCCGTCCGGCGAGAGTAGATACCCAAACCGTCCCTCCGACGCCATCCAGAACTGCTCACGGATCCGCGCCGCCAGCGCATCCGCAGCGTCGTTTGGGCGCGCCACCTCTGCTGCCGGCCGTCCCAGCGCCGCCGCCATCTGCGCCGTCGCCCGGTACGCCCCGACGTACAAGCAGTTCGTGCTCAGCGGCATCTCCTTATCGGCTCCCGGATACCCCAGCACGAACGACCCACGGCTCTCCGTCGCATCGGCCGGCGGCGTCGGGTATCCCGCGATGCCGTCATTCAAAAACGCCGCGCCTTCAAACAAGCCGCGCTCCGCATTAAAGTGCAATTCCTTGTTCCGCGCCAGCGTGTTGCCCGCAGCCTCGTAGGCCCGCGCAAGAAACACACGATCCCCCGTCACTGTGAAGTGATGCCACGCCGCCACCGCCCAGATCACCTGGTCCCACCACTGGTTGTCCTGCTGCACGATCAGCCGGCCATGCGCATCGCGCCGCACCACGGACCACAGCGTATTGCGCGCCACCGCCGGCGCCAGCAGGCTCCCCGCATTCCAGCTGTTCACAGAGGCATCCCGCGTCCACGGCTGGCTGTACCCACCCCCGGCCCGAAAGAACGTGTTCGGCACCTTCGCCAGCAACCCGGTCTGGTTGTACTCCCGTTCTTTCCGGCTGCCCGTGTACGGCACCGTATTCACCCGCAACAGGTTGTCGAGCGCCGCCTCATACGCCGCGCCCAGCGTTGCCTGACGCTCCGGGGAGGCAAACTGTATCACCGGCCCCCCCTGCCTGGCTCTTTGCGCAGAGCCGTCTCCGGCCAACAGCAAGGCAGCGATCACAGTCGCCCAAAACCTAAACCTCATACGCCTCCACGTGCCGCTCCCCTCCCTGTCCCAAGTGCGTCGAGCACCTCTCACGAGCGCACTGTCTCCGGAGGAAACGCCGGATCGGTTCCCGGAATGTCCGGAACAGGAGAACTCGCTGTAAGCCGACCCTTCGGCAGATAACGCACGCTCAGCCAGGCGCGGACGGGCTCGTCATAGAGCTTGAGGCAGGCGTACGCAAACGTCACCGCTGTTACCCAGAGCAGAATGCCCCAGCCGGTACGCTGCCCGACGCTGTGCGGGCCGCGCGAGATCCACGCCGTATAGATGTAGATCAGGGGATAGTGCGTAATGTAGAGCGGATACGAGAGGTCTCCCAGGGTCCGGCAGACCCGGTCGGAGACGGGGGTCGTCTTCTGATGCCCCGCCCCGATCGCCACAATGAGGGGAAAGAGAACGACGATGCAGAAGGCCTCGTAGAGGCCGTTCTCCCACAGGTGGTTGGGTCCGCCGAAACGTGGGAGCGCCAGGGAGACGACCAACAGCACGCTGCACAGGGAAAAGCTCTGGCGTACATGGAGACGCTTCCCGGAACGCATCAGCAGCATGCCGGCGAGGAAAGGGTAAAGCAGGCGGGCAAAGCCGATGTGCAGCTGCGCTGTATTGACCGCCCAGCCTCCGATGGCATCGCCCTCGCCGGTGAGCAGCATGTGGATGAGGAAAAGGGCAGAGGCGCCGGTGAGCAGGCTCAGCCAGCGATTCGTGAGCCTGCGCAATCCGAGAGCGTAGACGATGTTGGCCACGTACTCGAAAAAGAGCGACCAGGCCGGCCCGTCCAGCGGGTGCATCTCAGACCAGCCGCGGATGTCGAGCTGGTACGGCAGCGGAAGCAGTGTGCAGCCCAGGAGCATGCAGAGCAGCATCTTCCACACCGGCGTTGCCTCGATGAGGGGAAACGCAGGGCCGCGCTGCAGGTAGAAGAGCGCCCCACCGAAGACGCTGCCTAGAATGACCATCGGCTGCAGACGGATCAGACGGCGCTTGGTGAACTCCCATCGGCTCATCCGGGGCCAGCGGTCATCGTAGGCATAGGCCACGACGAAGCCGGACAGCAGAAAGAAAAAGTCCACCGCCAGATAGCCATGGTTGATGATCTGCTTGAAGCGAACCCCGTTATCGTTGGGCTCAAAGGTATGAAAGGCCACCACGAGCAGCGCCGCCACCCCGCGCAGACCGTCGAGCACCTCATAATGCCCTTTCGGCGTGTGGGGGGACGGGATCACAGGGGCGCTGGTCATAGGGCTATAGGGGGACACGCACACTATAGTGCCCTCACGGCCACCTCCGCCACCACAGAAACCTGCGCTTTCATTCCTGACAAATGACGGAAACGACGTTTAGCGGGATTTACCCAGTGAAGCCGTCCCCTTGGCTGGGCGGTTGAATCGTTTCCGCGGATTACGATGAGGTATGCATAATAGGGTTCCTGGCGAAGCGGTTCAGATTGACCTCAACACCTGGGTACGCAGTCCACTGTTTGAGCTCTTCAGCAATATCAGCGAGCCCTTTCACGGAGTATGCCTCCGCGTCGATTGCACAGAGACATTCCGCTACGCCAAGGATTCCGGCACCTCATTTTTTCTGGCACTGATTCACCGCTCCCTGGCCGCAGCCCATCAGGTTGAAAACTTGATGACCCGCATTGTTGACGGAGAGGTATGGAAGTACAAGGTGATCCATGGTGGAAGTGCGGTGGGTAGGCCGAATGGAACCATCGGCTTTGGATATTACCTATACCAACCGAAACTTCGTCACTTTGTGCTTGAAGCATCCCAAGAACTTGAACGAGTGAGGGACAGGAACGATCTTGAGAGATACGTCGGCCAGGATCTCATTCGGTTCTCTGTTTTGCCATGGTTTGATTTCACCTCTGTTTCTCATGCAAGGGATTTCGCCTGGAGAGATTCCGCCCCTAGAATCACTTTCGGCAAAGTCACCGAAGCTGCGGGACGATGCACGATGCCCGTATCCATCCACGCACACCATGCACTTGTAGACGGATTGCACGTAGCGCAGTTCGTCGAGAACTTCGAAAGCCGGTTGGCTTTTCCTGAATCGCTTAACCCCCTTGCGTCCCAGATCGCCGACTCGCTGGGCTGATCCATCAAGGCTCATCGGCGATGAGAGATAACTGCCCATACTCCCGTTGTGCGGACGCGGATGGCTGATTGGCGTGAGCTGCGCTTTCTCGGGATCTAACCGCGGCCGACCGAATGCCTCCATTCGTATTTCTTATGTTATTCAAACATTGCATCAAGCCTGGTTATATTAATGGCGTGAGCTTATCGACTGAGCATGCCTTTTCTTCTACAGCGGCCCTCTATGATTCAAACCGCGCCCGACTCATTCCGGGCTTTGAGGGCCTTTATCGCTGGGCCGTGGATCTGGTACCCGCTAGCGCTACTCAGATTCTCGACCTGGGCGCTGGAACTGGGCTGCTTACATCTCTTGTAAAAACACGCTTTCCGGATGCCAGTTTCCACCTCATTGACCTTTCGGCAGCCATGCTCGACAAAGCTAAGGAACGGTTCGCAGGCGACCAGCAAGTCACCTTCGAGGTTGGAGACTACTCAGTTGGAACTATTCAAGGCCGGTATCACGCTGTGGTTTCAGCACTTTCCATTCATCACCTGAAGGATGATGCAAAGCGCACTCTGTTTGAGACCATCAGGAACGTTCTTCTGCCCGGAGGAGTGTTCGTGAATGCCGAACAGGTTCTTGGCTCCACGCCCGCGCTGGAAGAACGATACAAACGAGAATGGCTCCACAAAGTAAAGGCGCTTGGAGCTACAGAACAGGAAATCAGCGATTCGCTCTTTCGCCAGCAGGAAGATCTTTGTGCTTCCGTTGAAGACCAGATGACCTGGATGCGTGCAGCAGGCTTTGCTGACGTGGATTGCTGGTTCAAAGACGGACGGTTCGCAACCCTTGCTGGTACAAGACCTCACTAGAGGCGGCCTGAATCGGTAGTGATATGTCGCAATAGCGGAAGTCATTCCGCAG
>CAXTGE010000130.1:4199-5257 GCA_964243645.1 uncultured Acidobacteriaceae bacterium
TCCAAGATCTAGCGGCGGGGAACTGCGAGTAAACGTCAGTCCTGAGGGAGAGGATCGTAAGGAGGCGCTTGCACGAAGGCGCGGCGCGACAGACCGAATTACGTCCTTATCTGGAAGATGCGTTTGCGAGTTCGTGCAGGTAGTCCGTCAGAGTACGGGGATCGCGGCCGAGGATGGCACGAAGTACGAGAGAATTCCCGCCGGGAAAGCCGAACTGGTCATAGTTGGCGTACATGCGCTCGAAACCGGCACGCTGTACGCCCGGCGGTATGTGCGCCCTGTCGGCCCATTCGTCGAAAGGCACAGTGACGGCGCGGATAGTGCGCCCGAGGGCCTCACTCATCAGAACGGCTACTTCGGTGCGGGTGAGCATGCCCGGCGCACACATCTCGAAGGTGCCGAAGTCGAGTGTGTCCGTCGTGAGTGCGAGCGCGGCGGCTTCGGCGACGTCGCGATAGTCGACATAGCAGACCTTCTTCTCCGCGGAGTACGGCAGCGTGAAGCTCCCCTGTTCCGCAATCGTCTGCCAAGCTTCAGCAAAGTTCTGGAAGAAAGCGGCTGGCTGAAGCACTGTGAAGATGAGGCCAGACTCGCACAGCGCTTGTTCCACGGGACGCTTGGCGACATGATTGGTTAAGGAAAGGGTAGGGTGGATAACACCGGAAAAGACAAATTTGCGCACGTGGGCTGCGTCCGCCGCCTGAACGAGGTGAACGCCCATCTCTGCCTCGTTCGGCGCGAAGCCCGGACCGGTGTGGAAGATGCCATCAACTCCAGCGACAGCGGCTCGGAGACTCTTTGGATCGTTCAGATCGGCGATGGCGATCTCAGTGGCTCCGTGATGGCGAGCCTCCTCCGACTTTGACTCGTCGTGCACAAGAGCCCGCACGACTGCGCCTCGTTTCGTAAGCTCCGGTACAACGAGCCCGGCAAATTTACCGGTAGCTCCAACGACTAAGACCTTCATGTCACGTCTCCTTCATGCACGATGCTTGCTACGCCCAAAGCTCTGCGTCAGAGCTTGAGCGGAGTGGTTGATCAGATGCAAAACGTCGATC
>CAXTGE010000130.1:5357-7352 GCA_964243645.1 uncultured Acidobacteriaceae bacterium
CGAGGCTTCGGCAAACAGGCTCTGAGACAATCGAACGTGATCTGGAGTCCAACTCGCGTGTCGCTGAATCGCCGTCTCGTTCCACTCGCCGCCGCCGCCCTCTTCGCTCTGCCTGCCGCGCACGCGCAGACATCCGCCGCCCCTCTCACCCCGGCGGCCACCCGTCCGGATGTCACCCGCGCGACCCTGACCAACGGCATGCGGGTCGTTATCATCCGCGATGCGCTGGCCCCTGTGGTCACCGTGGAGACCAACTTCCTCGTCGGCGGCAACGAAACCCCGCTGGGCTTTCCCGGCATGGCGCACGCCGAAGAGCACATGGCCTTTCGCGGCTGCACCGGCATGAGCGCCGACCAGACCGCCGCGATCTACGCCCAGCTCGGCGGCGAAAACAACGCCGACACCCAGCAGAACATCACCCAGTTCTACGCCACGGTGCCCGCCGCCGATATCAGCGTGGCCCTCCAGGCGCAGGCCGCCTGCCTGCGCGGCGCAGACAACGCCCAGGCCGAGTGGGACCAGGAGCGCGGCGCCATCGAGCAAGAGGTCTCCCGCGACCTCTCTAACCCCACCTACAAGTTCCTCACCCGGCTCAACACGGCCATGTTCGCGGGAACGCCCTATGCGACCGACCCGCTCGGCACCAAGGAGAGCTTCGACAAGACCACCGGGGCAATGCTCGGTGACTTCTACAAGCATTGGTACACCCCCGCCAACGCCATCATGGTCATCGCCGGCGACGTGGAACCCACCGCCACCCTGGCCCGCATCAAGGAGCTCTTTGAGCCCATCCCGAGCCATCCCCTGCCGGCACACCCGGCCATCAACCTGCAGCCGGTCAAGTCTGAAACCTTCACGCTCGACAGCAACCTGCCCTACGTCCTCGGCCTGGTCTCCTACCGCATGCCCGGCACCGACTCGCCGGACTACGCCGCCGCCACCATCCTTTCGGACGTGCTCTCCAGCCAGCGGGGCGACCTGTATGCCATGGTGCCCGCTGGCCACGCCCTCGCCTCGCAGTTCCAAACCGTCGAAAGCTACCCTAAAGCCAGCGTCGGCTTCGGCTTCGTCGCCGTGCCTGCCGGTGCCGACGTCAACCCGCCCGTCGCCGAGCTCCGCGACATCCTGAATAAGTACGCCGCAACCGGCGTCCCCGCCGACCTCGTCGAAGCCTCCAAGCTGGCCGAAATTTCGCAGGCACAATTCGGGCGCAACTCCATCCCCGGCCTCGCGAACGTCTGGTCCAATGCGCTCGCCGCCGAGGGCCGCACCTCGCCCGAAGAGGACGTCGATGCCATCCGCAAGGTCACCGTCGCCGATGTCAACCGCGTCGCTAAACAGTACCTGCTCAACGCCCCCACCATCACGGCCACGCTGAAGCCTGCGCCGGACGGCCAACCCGGGGCCCAGAGCGGCTTCGGTGGCAGCGAAAAACCCACGACTGCGCCGACTAAACCGGTCACCCTTCCGGAATGGGCCGCCTCGCAGCTGGGGCAGCTCAAGCTGCCCGCCCCGCTCGCGCCACCCAGTGACGTAACGCTGCCCAACGGCATCCGCCTCGTCGTCCGTACCGATCACACCAGTCCTACGGTCACCCTGGTTGGCGCGATCAAGACCAACTCCGATCTCCAGACGCCGCCGGGGCAGGAGGGCGTCTCCGATCTCCTCGATCAGCTCTACAGCTACGGCACAACCAGCCTCGACCGTATCGCCTTCCAGAAGGCGCTCGACGACATCGCCGCCAACGAAAATGCCGGCGCCCGCTTCTCCCTCACCGTGCTGAAGGAGAACTTCTCGCGCGGCGTGCAGCTGCTCGCCGATAACGAACTCCATCCTGCCCTGCCTGCCGAGGCCTTCAAGGTCACGCAGGGGCAGGCCGCTGAGCTCCAGGCCGGCAACCTCCAAAGTCCCGGCTACAAGTTCAGCCGCGCGCTGGACACTGCGCTCGTTCCCGCGACAGACCCAAGTCTGCGCCAGTCCACCCCGGCCTCCATC
>CAXTGE010000131.1:0-2865 GCA_964243645.1 uncultured Acidobacteriaceae bacterium
TGCGATCTTGCCCATCGGGTGACGATTGGGGCCTCCGCGATGGGGCGAGGCGGGATCCCGGTCCTGGGGGATGAGGTCTATATCGGCACCGGCGCGGTGCTCGTCGGCAAGATCAAGGTGGGCAACGGTGCCAAAATCGCCGCCAATACGCTGGTGATGAGTAACGTCCCGGCCGGGGCCACCGTGATGGGAGTTCCGGGACGCATCATCATGCGACCGAAGACAACACGTCCGGTAGTCGTCCCAGCCCCGGCGTTAGCTGTGTCTGATGCATCGCCCGAGCCGTCCCTGGCAGGAGCGGGTGTAGATGCAGGCTGATACGGAGTGGCGGCAAACGCGGCAGTCCTTACAGGAGGCGGTCGCTGGGGGCGAGGCCAGGGGGGCACTGCAGGCGGCCCGCGAGCTGCTGGCCTACGAAAAGCCATCGGATCTCGCCTTTTGCGCTACCGCTTTCAAAAAGTTGAGCGGTGCCCTGGTGGCGAAGGGTCATAAGCTATTAAGGGTTTTTCTTGTACGCTCCGTGACTGTGGAGCCCACTCTGCCTGCTCTGCAGGTTGAAGCCGTGCTGAACGGCTACGTGCTTGAGCTGCAGGTCGGCGGCTATGGTTCCTACATGGAGGAGCTTCTCGATCCCCACGGGACCATCGGACATTTTCAGCCCGATCTCGTCTGCATCCTTCTGGATACAGAAGAGATCGCAGGCAGCTTGCCGGCGCTGTGCGCGGCGGGGGACGGGGCAGCTATTGCGTCTGAGGTGGAAGCGGCTGCCGCGCGCGTGGCACACATGGTGCAGGCTTTTCGCACCGGCAACAACGCTCGGGTCGTGGTGCAGGGCTGTGTTCTTCCAGGCGGTACGTCCCTGGGCGCTGCAGGGGAGGCAAACAGTCCCTATGGTCTGGTGAATGCGCTTCGCGAGGTGAACCGGCGCCTAGCCGATGCATGCCGAAGCGTAACGAATTGCGTGTTCTTCGATGTGGACCAGGTGGCTGCGCAGTTCGGCCGGGAACGCTGGCGTGATGAGCGCATGTTTCTTGCGACGCGTCTTCCGCTCTCTCCCGGCGCCTTTCGGCCCTTCGCCCGTGCCCTGATGCGCTCGGCCTCCGCGATGTTTCGTCCGGCACGCAAGGTGTTGTGCACAGACCTCGACAACACGCTTTGGGGCGGGGTTCTGGGTGAGGACGGGCCCGCGGGGATTGCGACAGGCGCAGCCTTTCCCGGCAACTGCTATCTCGCCTATCAGCGCTACCTGAAAGATCTCTCTGCGCGAGGCATTCTGCTCGCCATCACCTCGAAGAACAACGAGGCGGACGTTGCCGAAGCCTTCACGCTGCGAGCGCCGGACTTGGCGCTGACCCCCGAAGACTTTATCGCTCGCAAGATCGGCTGGAACGAGAAGGTCGATGCCCTTCGTGAGCTCGCGGCGGAGCTTTCGCTGGGCCTCGATGCGTTCGTCTTTGTCGACGACAATCCCACCGAGTGTGAGGCCGTTCGGCAGCACCTGCCCGAGGTCGCCGTGGTCCAGGTGCCGGTTTCTGAACCCTGGCGTCTGACAGGCCTGCTCGCAGAGCAGTGGTACTTCGACGCGCTCTCCGTTACAGACGACGACCGAAACCGGTCGCAGGACTACAAGGCCCAGACACAGCGGGCGGCGCTCAGCCAGAACGCCACCAGCAGGGAAGAGTTCCTCGCCTCCCTGGGCATCGTATGCACTTTTGTAAGCGCGGTGGACGCTCCGCTGGATCGTTCAGTGCAGCTGTTGTCGAAGACCAATCAGTTCAATCTCACGACCCGCCGCTATGGAACCCATGAGGTCATGGCCTTTGTCACGGATCCAACCTGCCAGGCTCTGGCCGTGCGCGTACGGGATCGTTTCGGGGATGCCGGCGTTGTGGGACTCGCGCTGACACGGCAGCGAGGCGACCAGTGCTGGATCGACACATTGCTTCTGTCTTGCAGAGTGATCGGACGAGGTATCGAAACAGCGATGCTCAGCCGGCTGGCCGATAACGCGGCCACCTCCGGCGCGCGTTGGATGATTGGCGAATACGTCCAGACCAAGAAGAACGCGCCGTGCAAGGAGTTCTATCCGGAGCACGGCTTTGAAGTATTTGAACAAGACGAGGCCGCAGGTCCGGGAGCGTCGGTCGTGTATCGCCTGGATCTGGCGAGGCGTATGCCGGCAAGCCCGTCGTGGTTAACCCTGGAAGGAAGAGAACAGTATGAGCTTGCAGACAGTGCCGTCGTCCCTGCGTGACATCGTTGCCGACACCCTGGAGATCAGCCCGGAAGAGGTCACGCCGGAGACTTCGACCGAGTCGAATGAGAACTGGGACAGCTTCCGGCATCTTCAGCTGATCCTCTCGCTTGAAGGCGAGTACGGTGTGCAGTTCGATCCGCAGCAGGTGCCGGATCTCACCACTGTGGCCAAGCTGCAAAGCGCGCTGGAGCAAAAGGGCGCGACCCTGTGACTTCCGCACTCCCCGAAGGTCTGCGCTTCAGGCTGCTGCACGTCGGCGTGGCTGTGCCGGAGATCGACGCGGCAACGACCATGTTCACCACGCTGTTCGGTTCCCGTGTGGTGTCCGGCCCCTTCGACGATCCCATTCAGAAGGTAACGGTCAACTTTCTCACGCAGGCCGAGATCCCGGGGAGCGACGCCGCGGAGATCGAATTGATCTCCCCGCTCACCGCGGACGCTCCCATCCAATCCATGCTGAACAAGACAGGCGGCGGGGCCTACCACCTGTGCTTCGAGACCAATAACATCGAAAAGGCCCTGGGGCATGTACGCCAGGCGAAGTGTCTGGTGGTCAGCGCACCGGCACCGGCTGTGGCCTTTGGAGGACGGCGCATCGCCTGGTTTTA
>CAXTGE010000131.1:2965-7207 GCA_964243645.1 uncultured Acidobacteriaceae bacterium
AAACAGCAGCACTTGGGGTAGGTGGCACGCTTTGCGGGGTCGACGCCCCGGAGCTCACAGCACAGGCAGCGCCACCCCACCCTGTCGCTGCCATCCCGGGCGCAGCCTCGTCGTCACGCCTGGCGGACTACGTCAGTGTCCTCCAGGGGACGAACTCGTCCTCTTCGTTCTCACGGGGTAACACGCTGCCGATCGTGGCTCTGCCCTTTGGTATGGCGCACTGGACACTGCAGACCACCTCGGAGCGCGGACCGTGGTTTTTCCATCCGCAGGATCCCCGGACGGAGGGCATCCGGAGCACCCATCAGCTGTCCCCCTGGCTCGGGGATTATGGTCAGGCGGCGATCCTACCCTTCAGCGGCAACCCGGATCTCGGGGCTGCCGCGCGAGCTTCATCGTACCGTCCAGCCGATCTACAGCTAACGCCGTACAGCATGCATCTTGAGCTGCTGCGCTACCGTATCGGCGTCGATCTGGTGCCGACCGAACGAGGCGCGGCAATGGACATCACCTTTGGGCAGGGCGGCCCGGCGGGTCTCTGCCTTGCAACGCCCGGCAGCAAGGGCACCTGCGTCGCCGGTTCCCAGCCCGGCACGTTCCTCGCGACGTCCCCTGAGAATCAGGGCGGTGTGGCCGCGGAGTTTGCAACCTACTATGCCGTTCAAGTGGAAACCGCGGAGACGCGGCTCGAGGTCGCCCAGCGCGGCGGCGAAACCGTTGCGGCGATCCGTTTCAATGTCAAAGCGGGCCAAACACTGCGAGTCAGGGTGGGCACGTCGTTCATTTCGGGCGAGGAGGCCCTGCTGAACCTGTCGGCCGAGACGGGAAGCGCTTCGCTGCAACAGCTCCGTACACAGGCCGCTGAGGCCTGGGAGCAGCAGCTTGGACGCATTCGCATCGTGGAGCCTGACGAGAACCGCAAAAGGATCTTCTATTCGGCGCTCTACCGGTGCTCGCTCTTTCCGCGCATCTGGCATGAGAAAAACGCCGGCGGGGAACTCGTTCACCGCAGTCCGTACAACGGCTCCGTTGCGCCAGGCGTGATGTATGCCGATCACGGCTTCTGGGACGTCTACCGTGCCTGGTATCCGATGATGACGCTGGTTTTCCCCGATCGGCTGGCGGAGATTCTGCAGTCGTGGGTGAACGCCTCAAAAGAGGGTGGCTGGATTCCGCAGTTCCCCTGTCCCGGCTATCGAGGCGAGATGAGCGGCAGTCCCAGCGACTCCATCTTCGCCGATGCCGCGGTCAAAAACATCCAGGGTTTCGAGCTCGAAACCGCCTACGAGGCCCTGCGAAAGCATGCAACCGATCTCAAGCCGCCAAAACCGGGCTATGGACGTCCGGGCGTCGCCGATTCTCTGCAGTATGGCTATCTTCCGGCGGAGAAACATGTCGGTGCCCTGACGGAGACGCTGGATGCGGCCTACGGAGACTTCTGCATCGGCCAGATTGCCGAGAAGCTGGGCAGGCAGGCCGATGCCCGCATGTTCGCCACGCGGTCCCGCAACTGGAACCATGTGTTCGATCCGCAGACGCGCTTCCTCAGGCCGCGTCGCAGCGACGGCTCCTTTCCGCCCGACTTCAGCGCGATCCGCTGGGGCAATGGATATGTTGAGGGTTCTGCCTGGCAGTACCGGGTCTCGGTGCCGCACGATCCCCAAGGCCTGATCGAACGCATGGGCGGTCGTCCCGCGTTCATCAAGGCACTCGATGAGCTGCTCAATATGCCTCCGCTGTTTGAAGTGGGGGATTACGGCTTCGAGATCCACGAGATGTCCGAGATGGCCGCGGTTCCCTTCGGGCAGTACGCTCACTCAAATCAGCCGTCCCATCACATTCTCTATATGTATGCAGCGGCAGGACGGCCCGACCGCATGCAGTACTGGGTACGGCGCGTGCTGGAGGAGCTCTATACCGCGGACGATTACGCCGGGGACGAAGACACCGGTGCGATGGCTGCGTGGTACGTCCTGAGCTCCTTGGGGTTCTACTCGCTGTGCCCCGGTCGTCCAACGTACATGATCGGTTCTCCACTATTCCAGGAGGCACAGCTGATGTTGCCCGGTGGGGTACGCACGAGCATCGTCGCGAGGAACCAAGGACCGCACGCCCCCTTCGTGAGTGCATGCACCGTCAACGGTCAGCGCCTCACGTCCCCCGAGTTCACCCATGCCTCGTTGGCTGCCGGCGCCAACGTCGTCTTCACGATGCAGGAGAATCGGCGGTATAAACCTATGGAGACGTAGAGCATTTCTCCCCAAGGTAGAGCTGCGGCGTCAGGAAAGTAGATTCCCTTCGGGAATGACAGTTGAGAATCGCAACCCGTCTTATTGTCATTTCGTAGCGCAGCGGAGGATCTGCATCTCGGCAAGCAACTGGACCTTGAGGAAAATGACATAAACGCCGGAACCGATGCCATGCCGGTTTCTGCATGGAACAGTCTCCCCGGTCTGGCTCCGTTTACTGGCCAGCCAGCTGGGGCGAGACCGACTCGAGCTCGTTCGTGCGTGCGCCCGCACCGCCCTGGGTGCGCGCCTCCACTTTCACTCTTGCCAGTATCCCCTGCCTGCAAAGGAATCCGATACAAAACCACACGAAGGGGCCAATTGCATACTGGCCCAGGGGCATCCAGGCGCCCAGCATGCCCACCAGCAGGCCAACAATGAAAAAGCCTAGCTGCGGTGGACCGGTCTGGACGTACTTTGCCGCTTCAAGGTAGCCGATCACGATGGCCATCAGGAAGAGCGGGCCTCCGACAAAACCCATCGTGATAAAGGCATCGCTGATATCGATCTCGGAGGTTCCGGTACCCTCGGTGGTGCCGAACTTAGCAGCCCCCAGCGTGACCATGCCGAGGCCCATGCCGAGCGGATTCTTCAGGGCATGGCCGAAGCCGCCCAGGAACATCAGGGTATGGAGGCCGGCTGTGGAGTACTTGGGGTCAAGCGGGTGCGCCAGGCCCTGCGTGACGTGACTGGTCGCCAGACCGGCAGAGGACGCCGCCGGGCCGGCCGCCGCCGGCGGTGCGTCGTCCGAAGTGGCATGCCTGACAGAGTAGGCCAGCAGCCCAAGACCAAGGATCCCGCCAAAGACCAGGCGCTTTACCCAGGAGCGCACATCCTTACCCCGCACGGCCCACATCATCACGGTAGCCATCAGGGTCTTCAAGAGCAGCCCGCGCATGGAAGCCAGGATCTGCGCGGTCAAAAGCAGGGGCAAGAGCAGGGCGTAGGCCCGCCGACCTGCAAACAGGGCAGCAAAGCAGCACACACTGCCCAGCATAAGCAGCGTGCCATACTCCGCGCTGTTGACAGAAAAGCCGAACGAACGGATGTGTCCCTGCCCCAGGCTCAGGGCGACATACCCATTTTCCAGCGCGTGCTTGATCCACGACTGCTCCCAGGGGAGAAAGCCGACATACGTCTGGTAAATCCCAAGCAGAGCTGCCGTCACCGCCAGCGGTAAAAGGACCCTGTAGGCCAGGCGAAAGATGATCTGCTCTGTCGCGTACGCGCGGCCTATCCAGAACCAGCACATGGGGATAAGCATGAACAGGGCGCCGGACATGCCTACAAGAATCGAACCTTGGCGAGGATTCACCATCTCTAGGGTCATCACGGCCGTGACGCCCAGCACGACCTTCGACAGTGGGTCAGAAACCTTGACCTTGAGCAGGATCGGAATCGCGATACAAAGCGCGAACACAGGCCCGGCCAGCAGCAGCGGGTCCAATTTGGGATAACCGGCGTACGTGTTCACCACACGGCGTAGGTCACCCAGTAGGAATTCAAAGAGAAGCACCAGCATCAACGATGTGGTCTTATCGAGAGGCCAGGAGATCAGGAATGTTGCCGCCACAACGAGAAAGGTCAGCAAGGAATACTGGCCCTGGATCAGGAGATACATGGCCGGCACAATGCACAGAATGGCGAAGCCAAACAGCTGCAACGTTTCCCGGCGTGCGTACAGGCGGGAGTACGCCGCGTCATAAAGATTGTCTACGAAGACCATTGGGCGCCAAGGCTACTTGGGTGATTGTACCGTTTGGTATGCGCACAGAAGTAACACCAGGCCGGATACAAGTACCGTTCCTCGACTGGACCAGGCAGAACCTTTCAGGAGGAAATCCTGTTGTTCTGAATTCACAATTCATCTGAGGGGTGGTGGAGGCGCGGGCCGGGATCGAACCGGCGCATAAAGGTTTTGCAGACCTCTCCCTTACCACTTGGGTACCGCGCC
>CAXTGE010000132.1:0-7114 GCA_964243645.1 uncultured Acidobacteriaceae bacterium
TCCACCTTTTCCGGTGCATCCTTCAGGGTTGTATCGACCAGCGATACGGTGGGCCAGTCGAAGCAAGCCATGACCTGATCGAAATCGTAGGCGCAATACCCGGCCTCATGCACCCCGGTCGATCCGCGGCTCGGCTCCCCCATCGCAAGGTGGGCAAACCGCCGGCCGAAGCGACTCGACCAGTTGTTATAAGCCGCCGGCGTTTGTCCCGCATGCAGGAACGAGTAGGTGGTATCCAGCCAGCTTTCCGTCGCGATCATGAAGTCCGGCCGTTCGCCGCGCAGGTCTGAAACGATCTGTTTCAGACCGTCGATGGGACGGTAGACCCGGTCGTTTTCCGTATTCGGCTGCGTGTCAAAGAACGCCCCGTCGATCCCGAAATCGCGCGCCGTGGCGCGCACCTGATCGGTCAGATGCTGCCGCCATCCTGGGGCGCCGGGGTTCAGCCAGGCTGAGCCGTCGGTATCGGACCCACGCACCGTCATCCAATCGGTGGTGTAGCCGCGCATCGGCGTCCAGCTCTGGCTGCCGTCTGCCTGGAAGCCGGAGTTGCGCGAATATTCCTCGAAGTTCGGCGTTCCCGGCATGGCCGCATTGCCGGCGTACATCGCCATCACATGGGAGCCCTTGCCGTGCGCCGTCGCGAGCATGCTCCCGAACTTCGCGTTGCCACCCATCCTCTCGTTCGGTACGCTGTTGCCATAGCTGCGGTAGTAGCGGCCCTCCCATCCCGCTACAAAGAACAGCACGTGCTTACCAGGAATGCGCTGGGTCACCCACTCCATACTTGCCTGCATCTGGGCGTAGTTCTGGTGGATGTAGCCGGACCAGTGCATGCCGTGCAGACACACCACCAAGCCGATGTCATGCACCCAGGGGGGAACGTCCATTCGCCGCTCCCATGCCACCAGGCCTCCCTGTTGTTCCAGCATCGTCACCCGCTCAGCGATCGCGGCATCGAGCGTCGTGTTGTATGCGATTTCCCATGCAGGGGCGGTGAGCGTGTCTGACCAGTGCCGTCGATCCTCCTCAAAGATGAGCTCGATGCGCGTGCCGCCGTCCGCTTCGCGCGATGCCACAAATCTTCGCGGGCGCACCGTGACATCGAGGGAGGAGAAGCTCATCCCGCTCGCTCCCTCTGTTGCGAGGAACCACACCGGCGCGCCGCCTTGATAGGTCGGGTAGGCAAGCGCCAGAGACTCCGGGGGCACTGGCGCGAGATTGGGAACGGCCTCCCAACTGGTGAAGCCGATCCTGCCTTCGGGAAGCTCGTGAAAGATGAGTTTGACCGCGCGCACCACACCCTTCGTAACCGAGGCGCTGGTTGTGATCTGGATGCGGCCGCTCTTCTGCACCAACCGGACCTCGCAGGATCCGGAGACACGTTGCTGTTGCCCGGCACCGGCGAGTTCACCCGCTTTGATCAGAACGCCGCCGCTATCGCTCGTCCTGCTCAAAGAGCCGGCGTGCAGCGAGTACGTGTTCTCGTCCGGTCCGCTGGTGATGACTTGGACGGAGAACCGCAAGCCATAGACCTGGTGCACCGGATCGAGGTTGTCGAAGCTCCAGAACTGCACGCGTGGGAGGCACCAGAAATCCATCTGAAAGCCGGGTCCCGGCTCCAGCCACTGGTCAGGTCTTCGGGGCGATGGACCGCGGTTTGCGCTCAGCCAGGCAGGCAGGGGAAGGGTAGAGGCACTCAGGGCGACGTTGCTCAGGAATTGACGGCGGCTTAGTCCGGATAGCTTTGTCATAGGTCGTACGCAATGGAAGTGTAACGCCCGCTGTGTGCGGGTTCGCTCCAGCAAAGTTTTGGAGGCGGTTTTTCTTCTATATCAGGAGAATTGTTCGGGAAGCTCTGATAAGTCCTCCCAGACCGGGGGCGTAGACTCGGAGGGATGGCCGCACGTCTCTTAGAACGAACGGGAGTGGCGGCTTGAAGCGGTTAGCGCGTTTGCTTTTGTACATGCGGCCGTACCTGGGCGAGACGCTGATGAGTGTGCTGCTGATGGCCGTGGTCGGTGCCATGCAGGCCTTTCGTGTGCTGCTCATCAAGCCCATCGTGGAGAACGTGCTGAGCCCGGCGGCCTCTCCGGCCAAGGTGCTGGTATTTTCGGTGCCGCACACGGCGCTTCGCCTGGACATGCAGCGCTGGCTGCCTCGCTCCGTTCACAACGCATGGACCGTGGTCGCGCTGGCTCTGGTGGCCTCGGCCGCCGTGAAGTCCGTGTGCGACTACGCGGGTACGCTGCTGGCCAACCGCGCAGGATTCGGCATGATCACGGATCTGCGCAACGACCTTTACCAGTCGTTGCTGCGGCGGTCGGCCGGATTCTTTCAGCGGCATACAACGGGGACGCTGGTATCTACGCTGATCAATGACGTGGAGCGTGTGCAGACCGCCATGTCGACGGTGTTGAGCGACTTCCTGCAGCAGCTCTTCACCCTGCTCTTCATGATCGGCGCGGTGATCCTGGTGGGCGGCAAGCTCGCGTGGATTTTGCTGCTGTTTGTGCCCGTGATTGTGAGCTCGGCACGACGCATCGGGCGCAGCGTACGCAGGACCACGCGCAGCGGGCAGGACAAGCTGGCCGAGATCCAGAACATCGTGCACGAGACCATCACGGGCAACGGCATCGTCAAGGCGTTCGGCATGGAGCTTTGGGAGTTTGACCGGTTTCGCCGTGCGGCCAGGAAGCTGCTGAGCGCGAACATGCGTTCGGTCGCGGTGCAGTCCATCTCCTCGCCGCTGATGGACGCGCTGGGTGCCGTGGCGATCGCGCTGCTGCTATACCTGGGCCGTGAGGTGATCGTGCACCATGGCGGCACGGCAGGCAATTTCATCGCCTTTGTCGCAGCGGTAATGATGCTGTACGACCCAGTGCGCAAGATGCCGCAGTACTACAACAGCTTTCAGCAGGCGGTGGGAGCGAGCCAGGAGATCTTCACCTTTATCGACGCGCAGGACGAGGTGCCCGAGCGCAGAAAGGCAGCGACCTTGCCGGCCTTCGCGCGGACGGTCGAGTTCCGGGATGTGCGCTTTGCCTATGAGCACGAGGGGCAGCAGACGGAGGTGCTGAAGGGCATCTCGCTCGGGGTGCGGTGTGGCGAGGTCGTGGCGTTGGTGGGGCCGAGTGGAGGCGGCAAGTCGACCCTGGCCAACCTGCTGCCGCGCTTCTACGACGTCACGGGAGGGGCCATCCTGGTCGATGGGCAGGACGTGCGCGAGGTGACCCTCGCCTCGCTGCGTCGGCAGATCGGCAAGGTGACCCAGGAGACCGTGCTCTTCAACGACACGGTGCGCAACAACATCGCTTACGGCCGGCCGGACGTCTCGATGGAGACGATCGAGTCAGCAGCGAAGGCGGCTCTGGCGCACGACTTCATCCTGCGCATGCCGGAGGGCTACGACACCGTCATCGGCGAGCGGGGAACCCGGCTTTCAGGCGGCGAACGGCAGCGGCTGGCGATCGCGCGGGCGCTGGTGAAGGATGCGCCCATCCTGGTGTTGGATGAGGCGACCTCGGCGCTGGACACGGAGAGCGAGGCGGCGGTGCAGGGGGCTCTGGCCAACCTCATGCAGGGGCGAACGGTGCTGGTGATCGCGCATCGGTTGTCGACGGTGCGCCGTGCCGATCGGATCGTGGTGCTGGAGGCAGGGCGGATTACCGAAGAGGGTTCTCATGAGCAACTGCTTGCGCTCGGAGGCACCTATGCACGGCTCTACGCGTTGCAGTTCGGCGAGGACGAGCCGATGGGCAGGGGGGAGCTTCAGCCGGTCGGGGGAGAGGGCCGTGCCTAAAAAGTGGCAGGGCGCTCTACGAATTTAGGAGGGCGGAACGGGCACGACGGGTACACTTAGGGCTAACAACGAGCTATGGCAGGCATTCTGTTTATCATCTCGGCCCCAAGTGGATCGGGGAAGTCGACCCTGGTGACCAGGGTGCGGCGGCTGGTGGAAGGCTTGGAGTTCTCGGTCAGCTATACAACACGTGACCGGCGGGGCTCGGAACAGGATGGGCAGGAGTACCACTTCACCACCAAAGACAAATTTCTAGCGATGGTGGAGCGTGGCGAGTTTCTGGAGTGGGCCGAGGTCTTCGGGAACTTTTACGGAACCCCGGTGTCCGGGCTGGCGGACGCAGCCAGGCAGGGACGGGACCTGCTGCTGGACATCGACGTGCAGGGTGCGCTTCAGGTGATGGCAAAGATGCCGGAGGCGGTCTCGATCTTTATTCTGCCGCCCAGTCCCCAGGTTCTGGAGCGACGCCTGCGGGAGCGTAGCCAGGCGGAGGGCGTCACGCAGGAAGCCGTGATTGAGCGAAGACTCTCCGAGGCGCGACTTGAGTTGGGCAAGCTGGACCGCTATCAGTACGCTCTGGTGAACGATGCCCTGGATGAGGCCGCCTCGGAGATGCGGGCCATTGTCTTGACGGAGCGCGGCCAAGGTGGACCCCAGGAGGCGTCATTTGCCGAGCGTTGCCTGACGGAAGCCCGGTCCGCGCATCTTCAGACGGCTCTGGGCAACTTCGAAGTGCAGTTGGCCAGTTCGCACTGAGCAAAGATTGGTCTAAAAACCATGCCAGCGGAGATCGTTTCCGGCTACGATGCTGTCAAACCCCGTTTCTCCACAATCTGAGGTCTCTCCCCATGGTCAGCACAGGTCCATTCGATCAGTACGATCAGTCACTGAATAAGTACAGCCTCGTAAAGGGTGCAGCACGGCGCGCAAGGCAGTTGCAGAATGGGGCGCCACCGCTGGGCGTTTCGACTTCGATGAAGGCGTGCAGAGTGGCGCAGGACGAGATCCGCGGCGGCAAGGTAACCTTTACCTTGACGGGCAAGCGGCCGCCAATGCCGCCGGCCTCAATGTAAGCATCAGGAGCTAGATGGGGGCAGCGCCGGGAGAACAACTTCATGCCTGGGTCGAGTATCTGCGCGACATGGGCGTGTATGACCTTTACCGGCGCTCGTCGCCCGGCAACGTCTTGCCGGCGAGCGCTCTGGAGCGCTTGCGCGCGGTAAGTATTCCAGAGGTCTCCGCCAGTGTCGTGCGACCTGCTCCAGCATCATCCGCTTTGCCGGTGCAACGACCTGCGCAGCCGGCCCGGGGTACGCAGATCCCACAAAGTGGGGCGACCGCTGGCAGATCCAACGCGTCACCGCGGCCCGCGGTACAAGGGACGCCTGTGCCGGCAGCGGCTATCGAGGTCCCACAGAACTATTTCAGGACAGATGAGGGGATGCAGCAGCTTCCTCCGGAGCTTGCCGCACCCATGCCGAAGCCGAACCCCTTGGAAGACCTGTTTCCCCTCGCGTCCGCCCCCATTCCAGCGGGGGAGCGAGCCGCGGCGCTGGCGTCCCTGCAGGAGGAGATCGGGGACTGCACGCGGTGCCCGCTGGCCTACGCCGGGCGGCACACGATCGTGTTCGGCGAGGGCGATCCGAGCGCCGAGCTGATGTTCGTCGGGGAGGGGCCTGGCGCGGACGAGGACACGAGTGGACGTCCGTTTGTGGGCAAGGCAGGTCAGCTGCTGAACAACATGATCGGGGCGATGGGGCTGCAGCGCGAGCAGGTCTTCATCGCCAATATTGTGAAGTGCCGGCCGCCGGGAAACCGGACGCCTGAATTTGTGGAAGCGACGACTTGTTCCCAGTTCCTGCTCAAGCAGATCGATATCGTGCGGCCCAGGGTCATCGTGGCGCTGGGATCGACGGCCGCGACCTATTTGCTGGGCGTGCGGCAATCCCTGACGTCCCTGCGCGGCCAGTGGCTGGCATCGCGAGGTGCCAAGGTGGCTGTCACATACCACCCGGCGTTCCTGTTGCGGGATCCGCGACAGAAGTCGGAGGCCTGGAAGGATTTGCAGCGGGTCATGGTGGAGCTGGGATTGAAGCCTCCCGCAAAACAGTAAGCGAGGCACCAGGTCCCTGGAGGGACCGGATACCTCGCTAGGTCCGTATGGCCGCTAATTAGCTGTTATCAGAGTAGTCATTGCTGCTGTCGTCAAAGCCGCCTAGATCGGAGGAGTTGTCTTCCGCCGTGAGGTCGTCCGATCCGGTGTCAGCGAAGTCATTGCTGTCCGAGCTGAAGTCATTTTGCCCGTCCTTGCCTCCATCGTCCCGATCATTCCGATCGCTGCGGCTGGCATCATCGCTCGCGTTGTAGAAGCTCTTGTCGTCCCGGTCTCCACCATCCCGGTCTCCCGCATCACGGTCCCGTCTGGCGTCACCGCGATCGTCGTCGTAGTAGTTGTTCACTACCGTCTCACCGCCGCCGGCCCCGCTGAAGCCACGTTCCTGTCCACTGAAACCATGGAAGAGGTCTTCCATGCCGCGGAAGGCGATCTCGCCGGCAGCAACGCCTGCCGCGGCCTGCATCGCGCCGCGAAGGAAGCCCCCGCCCCCGCCTCCACTACCAAACAGGCCGCCACCGCTTCCACCAAACATGCCTCCACCCTGGGGAGGGTAGTTCTGGGGCGGGTAATTCTGGGGAGGATACGCCTGGGGAGGCGGTGGATAGCCCCCGCCGGGGTAGCTCCCCTGTTCATAACCGGGATTGTTCACCGGCTGGTAGGGCGTTTGCTGTGGAGGCTGCTGTGTCTGGCTGTTGCCCCCGCCAAAGATGTGGCTGAGGAAGCTGCCGCTGGAGCTTTTTCCGTCCTGTGGCTGCTGTGCCTGGTTTTGGATTACCTGGACCTGCTGTTTGAGTTCATTGATCTGCGACTGTGCCTGATCCAGGCCGTATTGCTGCACGAGCACCGTCTGTACAAGAACGTACAGGGCGTCGGGAGAACCGGAGAGGCCCGCCTGGATGTGCTGCTCGGCCTGCGCGTCCTTGCCCTGCACCTGGGTGGTGCGAATACGGCTGATCAGGCCGTCGATCATCTGCTGTTCCTGGGGCGTCATGTGTCGTGCTCCTTCGTGTCCTCCATACGATGCGGATGGGAGGATGGTTCGGGCTCCCGAAGCTTGGTGGAGGGAGCCTCTCCCTGTTAAGATGCCTGAGTAGCCGGATGGAGCGGAGCCCGCGCGTTGGGTTCAGGTTCTCCGTGCTTTGGTGTGGGGCTGTAGCTCAGCTGGGAGAGCGCCTCGTTCGCAACGAGGAGGTCAG
>CAXTGE010000133.1:0-4969 GCA_964243645.1 uncultured Acidobacteriaceae bacterium
CGCGGCATGGCGCTCGGCGTCACGGTCTACCTCCCTGAGGAAGACCAGCACACCGTCACCAAGGATTATCTGGAGTCGCGCCTTGCCATGATGATGGGCGGCCGTTGCGCCGAGGAGATCTTCCTTAAGAAGATGACCACCGGCGCCGGCAACGACATCGAACGCTCCACCGATCTGGCCCGCCGCATGGTATGCGAGTTCGGCATGAGCCGCCTCGGTCCGATGACCTTCGGCAAGAAAGAGCAGGAAGTGTTTCTCGGCCGGGACATCGGCCAGTCACGCGACTTCTCCGACGATACGGCGCAGCAGATCGATGCCGAGGTTCGCAGCTTCGTAGACGCCGCCTACAAGTCGGCTTACTCGATCCTCGAATCGAATCAGGACATCATGCACCGTATGTCGCAGGCCCTGCTCGAGCGCGAAACGCTGGACGCCTCCGAAATTCAGCTGATCATCGCCGGACAGGAGCTGCCCCCATTGAAGTCCGCGCTTGCCTCGGTCGGTGACGGCACACCGGACGACACACAGAAGGTGCTCAAGCCGGAGACCACGCGCAAGCCTGGTTTCGGCGAAGGCCACGCGCAGGCCTAACCAATTGTTTCACCTTAGAAAGGGCGGCTCCGGCCGCCCTTTCTGCTTCCCGGCAAAGGCGGATCCCTCATCGCGAGCCATGTACTCTAGATTGAATGATCCGTTTACTCCGGCATGGGGTTCTCTTTACCTCAGCCCTCCTCGCCTCCGCAGCGCACGCCCAGGTCTCTGCCCAAAGCCCGATCGGGAGCACTACCAAGACGCCCGGATCCCAGGCCGATGCCCAGCGCGCAAAGCGCCTGGGTGATCCCCTTGCCCCCCCCACCAAAGATGATCTCCTCCGGGGTAGCTACGGTCCGTATCGCGCCAACAACGACCTTCTCTCGTATGGCTTGAAGCTGCGTATCGACCCTGTGGCGCAGACCCTTAAGGGATCGAACGCCATCCGTTTCCGCATGCTCGCCGACGGCAGGCGCATCCAGCTCGAGCTCACCCCCGAACTGACCATCGACAGCATTCAGCTCAGTGGGCGACCGCTCCAGTACAGCCGCGAGGAACGAAGCATCTGGGTCGACTTCCCCGAAACACTGCGCAAGGGCCAGACCTACACCGTCGACTTCGCCTACTCCGGTCAACCAGTCAAACAGGGCCGCTTCGGCTGCTTCACGTTCGATAAGGACAAGGAGGGCAAGCCTTGGATCACCACAGCCTGCGAAGGAGCGGGCGCCAGTACCTGGTGGCCGAATAAGGACCAGTGGCGCGACGAGCCGCAGGACGGCGTGGAGATCGATATTGCCGTCCCGAACGGCCTGATGGATGTGTCCAACGGGCGCTTCCAAGGCTCCCACGACCTTGGCGACGGCTATACCGAGTGGCGCTGGCAGGTGCAATATCCCATCAACAACTACGATGTGGCTTTGAACATCGGCAATTACCAGCACTTTACCGGCCCGAAACACGGTGGGACGACGTTGGACTACTACGCTCTCCCTCAGGATCTCGACAAGGCCAAAGTCCAGTTCGGGCAGGTTCCCGAGATGCTCGACGCCTATGAGCACTACTTCGGCGAGTACCCCTTCGTCAAGGACGGCTACAAGCTCATCGAGGTGCCCTACGCCGGTATGGAGCACCAGTCAGCCGTCGCCTACGGCAACCATTTCACCAATGGCTATCTTGGCCGCGACTGGACCGGCGTCGGCATCAGCCTCAAGTTTGATTTCATCATCATCCACGAGAGCGGCCACGAGTGGTTCGGCAATGCGATCACGGCTAAGGACCGCTCCGATATGTGGATCCACGAGGGGTGGACCACCTACCTCGAATGCCTCTACGTCGAGTACCGCTTCGGCAAACCCGATGCTCTCCGCTACACGAACGGCCTCAAGCCCAAGGTCCAGAATCTCCGCCCCATCATCCCGCCGCGCGGCACCAACGCGGAGCCTCCACAGGACCAATACTTCAAGGGCGCGCTGATGATCAATACCCTGCGCAGCGTTATCGACGACGACGCAAAATGGTTCGTCGACATTCACGACTTCTACCAACATTTTAAATACCAGACCATCATGACCGAGGACGTCATCACCTGGTGGAACGAGCGCACGGGCCTCAACTTGACGCCGTTCTTCAACGAATATCTGACCCATGCGTCGATCCCCTCACTCAGCCTGACCTACAGCCCTTCCGCAAAGGCCTTCACCTACCAATGGAAGGCCGAAGAACCCGGCTTTGCCATGCCGATTCGCGTCGGGGACCCGCAACACTGGACGAAGGTTACGCCCAATGCAAGCTCAGCGCAGACCATTCCCTGGGTGGGTGCTCCCGAGGACTTCAAGGTCGCTACGGACCTCTATTACGTTAACGTGACCCGGGACGGGAAACTGCAACCGTGAGAAGTCGCCTCCTGCACGCAACAGTTGGCTTCGCGCTGCTTGTGGGGCTCGGGGGCTGCGGCTACCACCAGGTCGGGGCCGCCACGCACGTCCCGCCCGGGATCCATACCCTCGCGGTGCCCATCTTTGCCACACGCGTTCAGGCTTTTCGGACGGAGGTCACCTTCACGCAGGCCGTCGTCCGCGAGTTGAACACCGCCACGCGGTATCGCGTCCTCACTGCCGTTCCCGGCAATGCCGACACCGACACAAACAACGCCGACGCCATGCTGAAGGGCACCATCCTCACCGAAGCCGTCACGCCGCTCACCTATGACGCTTCCAGCGGTCAGAGCTCCAGCTATCTCATCACGGTCACCGCCAGCGTGCAGCTGGTCGCACACAACGGACGTGTGCTCTACCACAATGACGCCTTTCCCTGGCATGAGCAATTCCAGTCCACGCAGGACCTCTCCGGCTTCGTGCAGGAAGACAGCGCCGCCGTTCGCCGCGTCGCCCGCGACTTCGCGCAAGCCCTGGTCAGCGACATGATGGAGTCTTTCCGATGAGCGCGCCGGATCTTACCCAGGGACTTCGCAGCTTTGCCGCCCTGGACCGCTTCCTGAACGAGATACGTAGCGACGCCAGCCGCCGCCCCGGGTATGTCCTGCTTGGCGACGAGGCCTTTCTTCGGTCGCAGGCCCGCAACGGCGTTCTGGCGGCGCTCGTGCCCGCCGACCTCCGCGAGTTTTGCCTCCACGACCTGGACCTCGCGCAGACGTCGATCTTCGAGGCGCTCGACCTGGCACAGACGCCGTCCCTCATGGCACCCTTCCAGGTGCTCTTCGTCCGCAACTTGAAGACGCTATACGGCCGCGGCGGGAAGAAGGAAGAGTTCGCCGCGCTGGACGCCTACTTCCGCAGCCCCAACCCGCAGGCGCTTCTGCTCTTCCTCGCCGATCACCTCCACCTGCCGGCCGATGTGCGTCGCATGGACTTCACCGACAAAGAGCGCGCGGAGAAGATTCGCGAGACCCTCGGCGATCATTGCGGGGTCGTCGAGTTTCAGAGTGTCTCTGACGAGGATGCCATCCAGTGGGCCATGCGTCGCAGCCGGCAATTGGGCCTGCACCTCCACGAGGACGCCGCCCGTCAAATCGTCGAGGCCGTCGCCACCGACATGCTTTCGCTCACCAGTGAAGTCGAAAAGCTCACCCTGGAGGCAGGCGCGCGCGGTGCCGGAGAGATCACCCTGCAGGACGTTGAGACCATGGTGCCAGGCGCGAAACAGCACTTCCTGCATGAACTCACCGATGCCATCAGCCGCAGGAACACACCCGAGGCGCTGGCCCTGCTGGGGGGTCTGCTGAACGCCTCGGACGGGGAAGATGCCGCTATCGGTCACGTCTTTTCGCTCGCAAAAACCTTCCGCCAGATGCTCATTCTGAACGAACGACAGGTTAAGGACCAGCGCGCCATCTGGCAGGTCCTCTGGCCCGGCTTTCGCCCCGCCCCGTTTGCCGCCGATGCCCTCATCGCCCAGGCCCGCCGCTACCGCAACCGCACGGAGCTCACAGGGGCGCTGCGCTCCATCGCCCGTGCCGATGCCGATCTGCGCAGCAATCCCCCGGACAAACGCCTCGTGCTGGAGCGTCTCGTGATGCGCCTCTGCAACGCGGCACAGGGCAGTCTGGAACCGGCAGCGTCCTGAAGCGGTGCGGCGTAGCAATTCTAATTTTCCGCTCCCTGGACTCCACTTACAATCAGAGAAACGAACGAGGTGTGATGAAGGTCTTCTTAAAGCAGACGGGCTTTGCCCACATGGCGGCGCTCGCCTCCGTGCTGTCCCTGAACGGCACCATGCGTGCGCAAAACCACATCGCTGGCCATGCCTTAGCCGCCGCCACGCTGGACCACGCGCAGGCGGGGACGGACTTCGCCGCGACGCACTACAGCAAGCATGAGTTCCAAATTCCCATGCGCGACGGCACGAAGCTTTACACCGCGGTATACACGCCGATTGCCGGCCAGTTCGACGACAAAGGCCCCTATCCCTTTCTAATGACGCGCACGCCCTACAGCTGTGCGCCCTACGGGCCGGACAAGGTGGCACCGCACGTCACCGCCAATCAGAACCTGCTGAGCGGCGGCTACATCCTCGTCTGCCAGGACGTGCGTGGCCGCTGGAACAGCGGGGGCACATGGGTGGAAATGACGCCGTCCAAAGACGGCAAGGGCATCGACGAGTCCACCGACACCTCGGACACGGTCGACTGGCTGCTGAAGAATGTGCCCGCCAATAACGGCAAGGTCGGCATCCTTGGTATCAGCTATCCCGGCTTTTACACCGCCGCCTCCATCGTCGACTCTCACCCTGCCATCAAGGCGGCCAGTCCCCAGGCTCCCATCATCGATCTCTGGATGGGAGATGACGCCTACCACGGCGGGACGTTCATGCTGAGCGGCAACCATTCCTTCTACGCCCCGTTCTTTGCGCCGCAGCGCAACCCGCTCACCGAGGAGCCGAAGACCGGGTTCAGCTTTCCTACGCAGGACATGTACGCGTA
>CAXTGE010000133.1:5069-7029 GCA_964243645.1 uncultured Acidobacteriaceae bacterium
TTCCGCGACAACATCGAAGCGCCCTTCTTCGATCACTGGCTGAAGCATCCCGACGACAAGGCCTGGACGCCTCTGCCTCGGGCCTACACCTTTGAGACCGGTTCTAATGTATGGAAGCAGTACCCCGCCTGGCCCCCACCCGGGGCAAAGCCGCGCATGCTCTACCTCCAGGCCAACGGCGGTCTCGGCTGGGATGCACCGTCGCTCGCCACCGGCAAGGACGACTATGTCAGCGATCCGGCACACCCTGTGCCGTTCACCCCTTACGTCACCGGCCCGGATGTCCCGCAGCGCTACATGGACGACGATCAGCGCTTCGCCACCACCCGCCCCGACGTTCTCGTCTACCAGACCGAGCCGCTGACCGAGGACGTCACCGTGGCCGGTCCGGTAAGCCCGAAGCTCCGCATTGCCTCCACCGGGACGGACGCTGACTTCGATGTCAAACTCATCGACGTGCTGCCTGAGAACTTCACCGACCCGGACGCCGCAGCGACGGCGGGCAAGCGCTCCAACACGCCACCGGTCATCCTGCAGGGCTACGAGATGCTGATCCGTGGCGAACCGTTCCGCGCCAAGTTCCGCAACTCCCCGGAGCACCCTGAACCGCTGACGCCCGGCAAGACGACCGAGGTCAACTTCACCATGCAGGATATCAATCACACCTTCCGCAAGGGCCACCGCATCATGGTGCAGATCCAAAGCTCGTGGTTCCCGCTCACCGATCGCAATCCGCAGACCTTCCTCGACATCAGCAAAGCCCGTTCCCAGGACTTTCAAAAGGCTACGGAGACCGTCTTCCATCAGGCAAATGCCCCAAGCGGCATCGAGCTGCTGGTCCTGCCACACTAGAGCTTCGGACAGATGCGAACTGTTCCAATGCGGGGCCCTTGGAGGGGCCCCGCTCCTAGAGGTCCCGGCTCATGGAAAGCAACAAATTTGTAGCCAAGCGGCGCGACCTCAGCTAGAGTGGCTTGCATTGCACGACAGGAGCACCCCAATGGACCCGCAGCAACAGCAGCAGATGGCCGGCCTGATGGCTGGATTCGGCGCAGCCTTTCTCGTCTTCTGGCTCTTAGCGCTCGCTTTTCTCGTCTTCGTCTTTTGGCGCATCTTCACCAAGGCAGGCATGGCGGGTGCCCTGGGCCTGATTGCCATCGTGCCGGGCTTTGGCTTTTTGATCTGCCTCTGCATCCTCGCGTTCGGTCAATGGCGCGTACATGCTGTGCCTCCTGGTTACGCGCTGGACGCACAACCCTATCCATCCCAAACCTATCCGCCCTCCGGCCCTCCTGCACAGCTCTAGGCCAGAAAGCGCCTAGGCCCGCAGCTCAGACCTGCCAGACCGCGACACCGTATCGCGTCAGGACCTCGTCATGGGTCACCAGGACGAGGTCTTCCACCCTGGCCTGCGCCAGCAGCAAGTGATCAAACGGATCCTTATGGAACCGCGGTAGCTGCTCCACAGCAGCAACATGCTCGGCGAGTACCGGCAGAAGGGTGATCCGGTATCGCTCTGCGGCTGCTGCAAAAGGCCCCGTGAAGTGCAGCTTCCCAACAACTCTCTTCAGGGTTAGCTCCCAGAGACTCGCTACGCTCAGGTATAACTCCTGCTTTGGGTCGCCCAGCACGTCTCGCACAGGTACAGCCAGTCGCTCCAGGTTATCCAGCCACAGAAAGATGTGCGAATCCAGCAGATATCGCACTAGTAGCCCCAAGCCTCCAACTCTTCATCCGACATGGGCGCGTCAAAATCCTCCGCGATATAGGTGACGCGCAGAAGGTTCTGTCCGAACTGCCTCCGCTGTGGCTGGTCTTCTGACTCTACGGGCACCATCTTCACCATCGGTTTGCCTGCCTTGGCGATAATCACCTCTTCCCCCGCCGCCGCCTTCTCAACCAGCTGAGAGAGCTGTGTCTTTGCTTCGTACAAGTTCAGGGTCATCGGTCCACCTCGCCG
>CAXTGE010000134.1:0-3091 GCA_964243645.1 uncultured Acidobacteriaceae bacterium
CGCTGGGCGGCATCATGGGCGAGGTCGCCGACAGCTGCGGCATCCAGTTCCGCCTGCTCAACACCTCCCGCGGTCCTGCCGTCTGGAGTCCACGGGCGCAGTGCGACAAGGCCCTGTACCGCGTTCGCATGCGCGAGAAGCTCGAGTCCATCCCGAACCTGTTCATCAAACAGGCCGAGGTCGTTGATGTCGCGATAGACCATGACATGGCACAGGGGCCCACGATCGTCGGCCTCAAGCTACGCGATGGACGTACGATCCAGGGCCGCGCCGTTGTGATCACCACCGGCACCTTTCTGAACGGCCTGATCCATTGCGGAGAAGAGCAGTACACCGCGGGGCGCTCCGGTGAGCCGGCGAGCGTGCTGCTTGGTGAGTCGCTGAAGAAGCTCGGCCTACGTGAGACGCGTCTGAAGACCGGCACCCCGCCCCGCCTCGACGGTCGCACGATCGACTGGTCCCGCTTCGAAGAGCAGCCGGGCGATGTGGATCCGACACCCTTCAGCTTTCGCAGCACCCCCGCGGACGGCGCACCGACCTGGACGCCTCCACTGCGGCAGATCTCCTGCCACATCGCGTACACGACGCCCGAGACGCTGGCGTTGATCCGCGATAATGTCCATCGCTCGCCCATGTTTACCGGCCAGATCGAAGGCATCGGGCCGCGCTATTGTCCGTCGATCGAAGACAAGATCGTGCGCTTCCCCGACAAGACCCAGCACCAATTCTTTCTTGAGCCTGAAGGCCTGAACACGCACGAGGTCTACATCAACGGCATGTCGACCAGTCTGCCGATGGAGGTCCAGTCCGCGATGGTGCGCAGCATCCCCGGCCTGCAGCACGCCGAGATGCTGCGCCCCGGTTATGCGATTGAATATGACGCGATCGACCCGACTGAACTTGATCGCACGCTTCGCGTGAAGCGATATCAGGGCCTTTACCTGGCGGGTCAGATCAACGGGACCAGCGGCTATGAAGAGGCCGCCTGCCAGGGCTTGATGGCCGGCATCAACGCCGCGCTGCATGCCCGCAACGGACGTGACGGCAGCGTTGAGCGCGAGACGTTTACGCTCGATCGCACCGAAGCCTACACCGGCATTCTGATCGATGACCTGATCAGCAAAGGCACGGACGAGCCGTACCGCATGTTTACCTCGCGCGCCGAGTTTCGGCTTCATCTGCGCATCGACAACGCCGATACCCGCCTCACGCCGCACGGGCGCAGCCTCGGCCTGATTGACGCCAGTGCCTGGGCTGCCTTCGAGGCCAAGCAGGCCCGCGCTGTTGCACTGAAAAGGCTTCTGGACGCCGCAAAACTGACGGACGAGGATGCCCAGACCCTGAACGACACAGCGGTCCAGCCGGGGGAGGCTTCGCCGTTCAGTAAAGGCGACAAGTTTTCGCAGATCATCAAGCGGCCTACCCTTACCCTCCAGGCGCTTCTGCCGCTGCTCCTGCCACGCATGGTGGCGGTGGACGAGCTGGCTCCCTGGGTGAAGGCTGTGCGTGCGGTTTCGGAGGAAGGGAGCCTACATGCGCCCGCCTGGGTTCGTAACGAGATGAAAACGGTAGAGACGACGATCAAGTTCGCGGGGTATCTTACGCAGCAGCAGCGGTCCATCGATCGACTCAAGCGCGATGAGGAACGCGGGATTCCTGAGTGGTTCGATTACACCCGTGTATCAGGACTTTCGCGGGAGATGGTGGAGAAGCTCGGACGGATTCGACCATCCACCATCGGCCAGGCCAGTCGCCTTGCGGGTGTCACGCCCGCCGCGCTGTCGCTGGTTCAATGCTTTCTGGAGATTCAAGCCCGGGGTCGCACGGCGTAAACGCCTAAGGGCCCGGTACCTGCGAAGGTTGCCGATGTGGCCGCTAATTCACCATGGTCGGAAACTCGGCCCAATCGTTCGCGTCATGTCCCAGAAGGCCCACGCCCTGCAGAAAGTGAACGGTGCGTTTGGCTCGTCCGAAAAAAACGTAGTGACACCCACGCATCTTGGTCCGCTCAAAGGCGACCGGACCTCCGCTGTACTCCAGCGTGCAATTGATGAGCAGGCAGTTGCAATAAAGCGTGTCATCGATGGTGAGGATCTCGTCCTCAAAGGTCCTGTTCTGTACTGTTTGCAACGTGCCCTCCCAGAAATCATGTAACGTCACGTTCAAACGAGCAGTCTTCAAATTACTCCCAAGCTTTTGCTCCCGCACTTCTTCTTTTAGGGGAGGCATTCGTTTCACCATCCCCTGCGGCGGTCGACGGGGACGAACGAACGGCTGAGAGCTAGAGCTAATAGTTGTAGTTGATCTCTTCGGCTTCCTCGACGCCATAGCGACGGAGTAGATTTGGCAGATTCTGAGAAAAAGCCGCTCTGGGCATCACGGTATCGCAACCGGCTTCCACTGCCTTCGCCTTCAGGTCTCCCTGAATGGTCGAAAGGAAGCCGATGATGGAAACAGACCGCTTCAGCTTCGTCTTCAGCTTGGGAATCAGCGTCAACGGTTTGGCGTTCGCGTTATTCAGGTCAAAGACAATGAGCGCTGGCTTGTTTTCAGCCTCACCACTCGTCAACTCGGCGATGGCTTCCTTCTCGTTCTTGATAAACGACACCTTCACGCCCAATTTGCGCGCGGTCTCCTGCACCTTTGCGGTGATGAAGAGATCCTCAATGAAGAGATAGATGTGTGTTTGCGCATCCGCAGGAATCGGCACCGCGCGGGGCGCGTTGTGATCGAGCGGCTGGCTGTCGCCGAAGTGCCGCGGCCCACGGCGTCCGCGTAGCTGGATGGTCGAGGGCGGCGCATCACCAAACTCAGGGGACGCTTCACGATAGCTGTGGTCCATCGGACCCACAAAGCTACGGTCTTTCCCGCCACCGGAGCTCTTGGTTTTTCGGCCCTGGTGGGAGACCAGATTGCCGAAGTTGTCCGGACGGCCACCCTCGCGGCGATACGGGCGTTCAAAACTACGATCGCTGCTGACCTGCTGCCGCTCGCCGCTGGCGCTGCCGTTTCCGTTGCTGTCCGCGCGAAACTCGCCGGGTGACCCTTGCCCTACGCGACGTTCGCGGTCCCGGAACTTCTTTTTCCACCG
>CAXTGE010000134.1:3191-6953 GCA_964243645.1 uncultured Acidobacteriaceae bacterium
CTGCGTGCTCGCCGCCGAGGCAACGAGGGCAAGGCTCTCGCCCTGCATGATTACCGGCATCGGCGTGCTGAACCCGGTGTCCCCGCTGGTGTTTTCTGCGGAGCCACCCTCAGGGCTGCCTGGTGCGACGGCAGTCTTCTTGCGCTTGCGACGCCGGCGGCGGCTGCTCTTGCTCTGCCCCATCCCCGGAGCAGAGGTTCCGCCCACTGCGGACTCTCCATCTCCCGCCTCAAAGCTGTCGCCCTCAAAGTCGGATTCGAATCCGGCGCCCGCGACGTCCGGCGAGCCTTCCATTACCTTTTGCTCTGACATTTCCTGTTACTTCCCCTTGCCTTGCATGGCGGAGCAACACAGAACCACGCTTTCACGACAGACACCGCGAACGGCGAAGGCATGAGCCTGACTCCAGGTAACCCGATATTTGTTGGCACTCAAGCGTGTTGCTCGCTCACTTCACTGCATTCAGTCGGCCTGAATGGAAACGGAACCGCTCATCTGGAGACAGTCCGGGTGATGGTCCACGCCGGGCTGCGATGTTTTATTTGCCAGCCTTACAGGCACGGGACGGGCCAAAGTAGAGATCGGCCTGGCGTTCTTCGTCGACGCGCGCGTTCCGAGAGTGTGTTGCCTTGTGTGCTTCGATCCGGCCATCGGCCTGTACGGGAGCGGGTTGCCTGCCAAAGATCTATACCCGAAACCCCGCCGGAGCGCCGCTCGTTCCATCTCAGTACGGCGACTAACCTAACGCAACAGATGGTACGACACTTTCACCGCGGAAGCAACTGTCTTTCACGGCCCCCAAAATACTAGAGGCCACTCCCCCTCCCCGAGGAATGGCCTCCAGCTCCCTGACGGCCAGTGACTGGCCTCCTAAACGAGCCCTCACAGGCCCGAACCGGCGAGTGGCGCCCTTCTGCGAGGCGTCCTCTCACTCCCACCGGAGTCGAAGATGAGTCACGTTAGAACGCGCATCATCGAACAACGGTATGACTAGCAAGTGCCATGCCAAACCGCTCCTTTACGAAATCCTCGATATTGAGCCCAGGGATGGCTGTGTGGTCCACGCCACATCACAAATTTCATAGGTTGGACCTTACCTGTCTTTCAATTTCGGAAGGCGTGGCCCGGGTTGTCTCCTCTGTCGCCTTCCCTCCTATATAATTTTCCTAGTCAGAGCCGGTGTGCAGGCAGCATGGCTTCACGAGAAAAATGAAGTCTGGCGACCGTGCAACTGGAGTGATCTGACTGCTGCAGCAGAACGGGCTACCGTGTCTTGCGGCATATTCGACCTTTCCTACTGATGCTGTAAGGAGCTATCCACCCCGCATGAACCGTACGCTGCCCTTTGCTTTCGCGATGGCCTCGGCCCTTGCTGCCCCCAGTCTTGTTGCCCAGGCTGTCCCTGCCACGTCTCCTGCCGGGCCGGCTGCGTCAGCCGCCTCGGCTGTTCCTCCCCAGGCGATTCCCGCCAAGATCGCCGTTATCGACGTTCAGGCTGTGATTGTGAACTCGAATGAAGGACAGCGCGCCTTCGCCGATATCAACAAGAAGTTTGAGCCCCAAAAGAACAAGATTGAAAGCGAGGGGACCGAAGTCGAGTCTCTCCGCAAGCAGGTCCAGGCTTTGCCCGCGAACACCACTGACGAGGAACGCGCCAGCCGCCTCAAGGTGATCGATTCCAAGGAAAAGCTGCTGCAGCGTGACAGCGAGGATGCACAGAACTCCTACAACCAGGATATGAACGAGGTTGCGGGGCGCATGTACCAGAAGATTGGGCAGGCTGCTGTGAAGTACTCGCAGGAGAATGGCTTCACGCTGATGCTCAACGTCGGTGGCAACCAGCAGGCGCAGGCCGTGAATCCCGTGCTCTGGTGGCAGGGTTCCACGGACATCACGCAGGCTGTCATCAACGCCTACAACGTAAGCTCCGGGATCGCGGCGCCTCCACCCTCCGCGCCCTCCCCGACGCGGCGTCCGGCTCCAGCAACCCCCCCGAAGAAGTAACGCCCCTTGCAAAGTACAAAAGCGGAGATCCCCTTGGATCTCCGCTTTCTCTTGCTCCAACTGGTGCCTGTGTGCCCGCGCACGACAGCGTCCGCTGCTACTCTTCACCGACCTTGAGGACGGCCAAGAAGGCCTCCTGCGGGATGTCGACCTTGCCGATGCGCTTCATTCGCTTCTTGCCTTCCTTCTGCTTATCGAGCAGCTTGCGCTTACGGCTGATGTCCCCGCCATAGCACTTGGCAATGACGTTTTTACGGATCGCGGTCACCGTCTCACGCGCAACGATCTTGGAGCCAATGGCGGCCTGAATGGCGACCTCAAACATTTGGCGTGGAATGAGCTCGCGCATTTTGGAGACCAGCGCCTTGCCGCGGTCATAGGCGAAGTCGCGGTGCACGATGATGCTCAGCGCGTCCACGGGCTCGCCGGAGACCAGGATGTCCATTTTGACCATGGGGGAGACCCATGTGCCGGCCAGCGCGTAGTCCAGCGAGGCATAGCCGCGCGAGACGCTCTTCAGCCGATCGTAGAAGTCCAGCACGATCTCGTTCAGCGGCAGCTCGTAGGTGATCATAACGCGTGTTTCGGAGACGTATTCGAGATTCTGCTGGCGTCCGCGCTTGTCTTCCACGAGCTTGAGGATGCCGCCGACATACTCCTCATTGGTGAGGATCTTGGCCGTAATAACCGGCTCTTCAATCGTCTCAATCTCGGTCGGATCGGGCCAGCGCGAGGGATTGTCGACCTCCAGCACCGAGCCGTCGGTCATGGTGATCTTGTAACGCACACCCGGCGCGGTGATGATCAGGTCGAGATCGTACTCGCGCTCCAATCGCTCCTGAATGATCTCCAGATGCAGGAGACCGAGGAAGCCGCAGCGGAAACCGAAGCCCAGGGCGACGGAGCTCTCGGGCTCAAAGTTGAAGCTGGAGTCGTTGAGGCGCAGCTTTTCGAGCGCGTCGCGCAGCATGCCATGCTCGTGGGAGTCCACGGTGTAGAGGCCCGCGAAGACCATGCTCTTGATGTCTTCAAAGCCCGGCAACGCCTCAGCGCAGGGCCGGTCGACATGCGTGATGGTGTCGCCGACCTTGGTGTCCGCCACGTTCTTGATGGTCGCAACGAAGAAGCCGACCTCACCCGCGGAGAGCTCCTGCAATTCCATAGGCTTGGGTGTCATGACACCCAGGGAATCGACCTCAAAGGTGCGGCCATTGGACATGATCTTGATCTTGTCGCCCTTGCGCAGGCGGCCGTTGATGACGCGCGCCAGCACGATCACGCCCCGATAGGCATCGAACCATGAGTCGAAGATCAGTGCCTGTAACGGCTTGCTCGCGTCGCCTTTGGGAGGCGGCAGCAGGTGCACCACCGCTTCGAGGATCTGCTCGACGTTGAGGCCTGTCTTGGCACTGACCGCGACGGCGTCATCCGCGGGCAGGCCCACGGACTTTTCGATCATCTCCTTGGTGCGCGCGATGTCGGCCGAAGGCAGGTCGATTTTGTTGATGATCGGGATGATCTCCAGCCCGTTGGAGATTGCCAGGTAGGCATTGGCCAGCGTCTGAGCCTCCACACCCTGCGAGGCATCCACAACCAGCAGCGCGCCTTCACACGACGCCAGCGAGCGCGAGACTTCATAGCTGAAGTCCACGTGCCCCGGTGTGTCGATGAGATTGAGCTGATAGTCGTGGCCGTCTGAGGCCCGGTACATCATGCGTACGGTGTGGGCTTTGATGGTGATGCCGCGCTCGCGCTCCA
>CAXTGE010000135.1:0-6947 GCA_964243645.1 uncultured Acidobacteriaceae bacterium
CAATCCAGGTTGACCAGTATGCAGCCTTCGTCAAATGCCTTCCAGATGAGGTGGTTAACAAGGCACTCGAATACACCTTTGGCAAGGATTCTGACTTCCAGAAGTTCCGTTCCACGGAGCCCAAGGTTGCCCATCAGCTTCGCATCAAGCGGCCCGCCTCGGTACCCACAGGAGCGCGACGAGGGCCGAAGCCTGCCAGCCAGCTCGCAGCGGATTGAGTGCTTCCATGCGGAGGGCTTGCGCCCTTCGCATGGAATGACGCACGGCGTCACGGAACAACAACAGCAGCAACAACAGCAATAGCAACGGCAACAGCAACCGAAATGTGCTTCGCACATGGAGAAGGATGACACTCCACCCCTTCCAGGGTTGAGTTTCGGCGAAAACGTAGACATACGTCAACGCTATATCCAGCAACGACTTACGAGCACCCGGTTTACATACGTCTACGCGCCGTAGACGTATGTAAACGGCTCCCAAAGAGGCGATATGGAATCTGTTAGCGAAGAAACGAGCCTCAGCTTTGAGCGACTGGACCGGCCTAAAGGACGCCCGGTGAGAGACAAGCTCGCAAGTGTGAGGGTTACAACGGACGAGTTGAAAGAGTTCGACACAGCTGCGGCCGTGGACGGGAAACTCTTCGGCGAATGGGCGAGAGAGGTTTTATTGCGAGAGGCCAGAACACCTCGCGCAGACGCACTTTTCACAGAGATTGTTGCCACACGAATGCTCTTGAATTTCGTGCTCAAACCGCTTGCATGCGGTCAGGTAATGACCGCCGAGGAGTTCAGCGGTGTGCTTGCGAGCGTGCGAACCGGCAAACATAAAGCAGCCACGGATGTGATGGAACAATACGCAGCCGCCGAACCGAAGGAGCGTTGAGAAATGGCAAGCCAATGGGGACGTAAGGAGACAGTTATCTGGCCTCCACAAGTGCCGGTATACACCATCGGGACAATGATTCTCGCCGTTCCAATCGTCATGACTCTACTTCTGGGAATGTTTTTTATGAAGCCGTTCCTGGCCCGCGAGTACACCGGCGACTATCTGAGAAGTGCAGCCGGGGCGCAGTTCAAAATGCACAACTCCTTCCGGCTGATCTTCCTCCAAGGAGGGAAGCGTGCGCCCCGCGTAGCCCAGCATCAGGACTTTGTTCCAGGCACGACGATCCTTCCAAACGGAAAGGAGCTTAGCGTCCAATTGTCGCCCGAAGCGCTTGCCCAGGGGTACACGACTTTCGTTCGTGCCCCGGAACGCAAGATCGCGGACGATGCCTTGTATGGATGGTTTCAGACGGCGATCTTCGGAGGTGACGACGTTCTGAGCGCCTACGGTCCAGCGTTGGCCGAGGCAGCAATCGTCGTGATCTTTCTTCTCTGTTTCGCCGTGCCATTGGACTTCAAACGGGGCAAGAAGATGAAGTACGGGCGGCTGCTGCGTGGGCCGGTGATGTCGGCACCGAAGCAGTTCAACGAGATCCTGAAGGGTGAAGGGCTGGGCATCCCGACCAATGAGAAGGGTGTCATCATTCGCCTTCCCTTGCACGCAGAAGCGAAACACGTTCAGGTGATGGGCGACACTGGCGTGGGCAAATCGACGCTCCTGCGACAGATGCTTAGCCAGATCGAAGACCGCAAAGAATCGGCCATTGTCTACGACCCAGCCGGTGAGTTCATCCAGCGTTTCTACCGTGAGGAACGTGGCGATGTGATCTTGAATCCTCTGGACGCACGCTCCTGTTATTGGTCCCCAGCCGCCGAGCTGCGGAACCCAGCCGAGGCCCGCACCATCGCTGCATCCCTGTACCAGCCCGCCGACGGAAAACCCGGCGAGTTCTTTACGGAGACCCCGCAGAAGATCTTCGCCCACCTCATGAAGTACCGCCCCTCGGTCCAGGATTTGATTGAGTGGATGTCGAACCCCGATGAGATTGATCGCCGCGTAGAGGGCACGGAGCTTGAGCAGTTTATAGGCAAAGACTCCCCAGACCAGCGGAACGGCGTCTTGGGATCGTTAGGACTGATTGCCGATAGTTTCCGGCTCCTGCCGACCAAAGCTCAGACCGGAAACAGAGAATGGAGTGCAACGGCATGGGCCGAGAAACGCGAGGGATGGATATTCCTCACCGGCACCGAGGCCGAGCAGGAGGCGCTTCGCCCTCTCCATTCGCTTTGGATCGACCTTCTCATCCTTCGTTTGCTCACACTCCCGAAGCCGGGGCAGAAACGGGCATGGTTCGTCCTTGACGAGCTGGCCACATTGCAACGCCTACCTCAGTTCCACAGCGCATTGACCAAGGGCCGTAAGAGCGACAATCCCATCATTTTCGGCTACCAGGGCAAAGCTCAGCTAGAGGTGATCTACGGCCATCTTGCAGAGGTGATGCTGTCACAGCCGGCGACCAAGTTCATCCTCAAAACAGCGGAGCCGAAAGCGGCGAAGTGGGCTTCGGAGCTAATCGGAGAGATCGAGATTGAGCGCGTGCGGGAGACCGTAGCTGACGGTAAACGGGCAGGGAAGAGCTTCACCATGGACCGGCAGATTGAGCCGCTGGTGATGAGTTCAGAGATCCAGGGACTTGAAGACCTCCACTCATTCATGAAGCTAGGGAACAACGTCACCCGATTCAGCTTCCCCCACATGGATAGGCCACTTATCGCCCCGCCGTTCGTTCCACGCGATATCCCAGAGGGCGATATGTGGCTGAATCCTCTCGCCCCTGCGAAGCCCGCCCCGAAGCCTCTAACGCCCGTAGCGGTCGCAGCGCAAGTGTCCGTTGCACCCGCTCCAGCCGTAAAGGAACAGGCTCCCGAAGTGGTCCCAGTAGCAACTTTAGCTTCGCCCCAAAAACTCACCGTGATTCAGACAGTGCCACCGGCAGATGTGCCGGTCTTTGGACCGGAAACCATGCCCTGGCTTACACATCCCAGCAGCGATCTATAGACCAGGAAGGAGAATTCCATGCTCAGTATTTCTAAGCCCCTGAACTCGGGGCAGGCGCAGACCTATCATCAGATGGAGTTCACTTCCAGCACCCAGAGCTACTACAAGCAGGACGGCGTGGTAACGGGAGAATGGCAAGGCCAGCTCGCCTCTAAGATGGGCCTCTCCGGGTCTGTCAGCCCAGAGCAATTCGCACGTCTGACAGACGGCCAACACCCTCAGACCGCCGAGCAGATGGTGAAGCACCGGACGGCTCATGAGTATGAGAATCCAGACGGAACGACCACGAAAGCAGTGGAGCATCGCGCCGGGTGGGACGGCACCTTTTCAGCACCTAAATCCGTTTCTCTCACCGCTCTCGTGGGTGGTGACGAGCGGGTGCGGCAGGCCCACAATGAAGCCGTTACGGTCGCCGTCGCCGAGCTGGAGCGATACACCCAAGCCAGGATAGGCGGCAACAATGCAGCTGAGACGACCGGCAAATTCATAGCGGCCAAATTCGAGCACGACACCGCCCGCCCGGTCGAAGGCTACGCGGCCCCTCAACTCCATACGCACGTCTTCATCATGAACGTGACCGAGCGGGAGGATGGAACGACCCGCGCCCTGCAGCCGAAAAGCTTGTATGACACCCAGAACTATGCGACAGCCGTGTATCAGTCGGCACTCACATATAAGCTCCGCGACCTCGGGTATGAGATTGAGCCGGGCAAGAGCGGAGCGCCAGAGATCAAAGGGTACTCCCAGGAGTATCTAGACGCCTCTAGTCCCCGGTCTCAGCAGATCAAAGAGCATTTGGCAAAGACGGGCCACACCGGCGCGGAGGCGTCCCAGATTGCCGCCCACGCAACCCGCGACAAGAAAGTCATTCTCTCCCCCGAGCAGGTTTTAGAGGCCCATCGGACTATGGCCGTATCGTTCGGCAACCAGCCGGAAACAATCGTGGCCCAGGCTCGACAGCGAGCCCAGACCCAAGACCGGGCGCCCGAGCAGGAGACCAGGGCGAAGGAGGCCGTCACCTACGCACGAAGCAGCAACTTCGAACGCGAAGCCGTGATCGACGAGCGGATCTTGATGCGGGATGCGCTTCGCCGGGGCATGGGGGAAACCACCTTCGCCCACGTCAGAGCCGAGTTCAACAGCCGCCACAGAGAGGGAGATTTCCGGCAGCTCAAGAGTGAGAAACACGCCACAGGCCGCAGCTTCACAACACCGGAGACCATCGCCAACGAGCGGGCGAACGTGCGTCATGTGATGGCAGGACAGAACACCGTCGCGCCAATCATGAACCAGGAGCAGGCCGCAGCTCAGGCCGGAACACGCAAGTTTCTAAATGAAGCTCAGAGGGGCGTCATCACCGATGTCCTCACGTCCCCCGACCGCATCCACGGTGTGCAGGGCCTCGCCGGAACCGGCAAAACGACAGTGCTCGCCAGCATCCGGGAAGGGGCAGAAGCGAACGGCTACAAGGTCGAAGGGTTTGCCCCCACGTCACGCGCAGCCGGTCAGCTTCGAGAGGAAGGAATCGAAGCCACAACCCTGCAAAGCTTTCTAGCACGAGGCCAGAACCATCCAAGCGCGACGACTACCAGCCCACATCTCTACATGCTGGATGAATCCAGTCTTGCGAGCACCAAGCAGATGCGGGCCTTCCTAGAAAAGATCAAGCCCGAAGATCGGGTGTTGGTGATTGGAGACACTGCCCAGCATCAGGGAGTGGATGCGGGCCGACCGTTCCAACAGATGCAGGACGCCGGGATGCGGACCTCACAGCTTGACCAGATCGTGCGCCAAAGAAAGAACCCGGAGCTGCTAAAAGCGGTCCAGCATCTCGCCAAAGGGGAGACGGCCAAGGGCATCGAAATGCTTGCCCAGCAGGGCCGTGTCACCCAGGTTGCAGACCCGAATGAGCGCATCGCGGCTATCGCAAAGGACTACGCAGCCAACCCCGAGAGGACCATTATTGTCTCTCCCGACAATCGAAGCCGCCAGCAGATCAATCAGGCTGTGCGAGTGGAATTGCAGGAGGCCGGGAGGCTGGGAACGGAGCAACAAGTGTTCTCCGTACTCGCCCACCGTTCCGACATGACCGGCGCGGATCGAGAATGGTCCGCACGGTACAAGCCCGGCGACATCCTCAAATACGAGAAGGGCAGCAAGGCTCACGGCATCTCCAAGGACAGCACTGCCGTTGTACTTTCCGCAGACGCCAGGAACAACACCATCACCGTCCAGCAGGACGGCGGCAAGGCCATCACCTATGACCCGAAGCGCCTCAAAGGTGTGAACGCCTACCGCGAGACCCAGAAGGATTTCGCAACCGGCGATCGGATTCAGTTCACCTCGAAGGACAAAAAGCTCGGCGTCAATAATCGCGATCTCGGCACCATCACCAAGCTCGAAGCCGGGCAGGTTACCGTCCATCTGGACGGAAAGAAGGAGCGCGTCATCCAGTTCGACCCGGCCAAGATGAGGCATTTCGACCACGGGTATGCCGTTACGTCGCACGTTTCGCAAGGGCTCACCGAGGGCCGCGTTATCGCCAACATCGACACGGATTCAGCCCGTTCTCTTATCAATACCCGGCTCGCCTACGTCGCTGTCTCGCGTGCAGAATACGACGCGAGGATCTACACCAACGACGCTGAAGGGCTCGGAGCGCGGCTGGCAACAGATGTCAGCAAGACCTCAGCCGTGAACTTCCGCAAGTCGTCCGACTCAGTTCCAGAGAAGAACACCGTGGCACCGGAGCCAGTACAGCAGAAGAACACCGCCGCCCAGGTGCGTGAGTATGCAGACCCCAACCATCGCATTGCAGCGGTGGCACTAGCCTACGCCGAGCAGCCGTCCAACACCGTCGTTATCGCCAAAGATGCAGGGGAGCGCCGGGAGCTGAATCAGCTCATCCGAGCCGACCTGCAGGCGGCGGGGACGGTTGCCCCGGATAGCAAGGCCCTTCCAGTCCACATCCATAAAGTATTGCCGAACCCCAAACTGGCCGCGCAGTACACTCCCGGAGACATCATCCAGTACCGGCAAGGGAGCCCAGGCATTGAGGGAATTCCAAACGATAGCGCCGCCGTGGTCGTTGCCACCAACACCAGGACCAACCAGCTCACCATCAAGACCTCTAACGGGGACGAGGTGATCTACAGTCCTCACCTCACGAAGACCATGACGGCTCAAAGCAAGGTCTACCGCGAGGAACATCAAGAATTCGCTCAGGGCGATCGAATCCGGATGACAAAGCCCAGCTCCTCCCACGGCCTCCAAAAAGGCGACTTCGGCACCGTAATTGCCATTGGAGATACCCTAGATGTGCGTCTCGACAAGGGCGGGAACGTGCAACTGAACAAAGAACAGTCCAAGCACATCGAGCACGGTTATGCGGTTGACAGCCTCAAGACGGGTGCTCCGAACAGGGTTCTTATTAGTCAGGATGGGCCAGTCCACGGTACCGCCGAAATTGCTTCCCTCTCCCGCACAGGCCGTGAGGTGAGTGTCTTTACCTCGGATGGATCGGCCCCGGCGAAGGCGGTAGCTCCGACCGTTGCACTCCCGGACCAGCTCAAGCCCACCATCGCTCCTCCAGCTCAGCAGCAAAGCGAAGCTCATTCCAACGCCATCGCGTCGGAACAAGCTACAGTCATCCAGCATCGCCACAGCCGTGGGCGCTAACCCGTAAAGGATTCAACCATGCGTTTCCTATCTCCCGCCCGCGCCCTTATCACCGCCTCCATAGTCTGTTCTTTGGCTCCTGCCCCGGCCTTTTGCGCTCCCAACAATCGGGCCATCCGTGACCAGCTTGTTGCCCTCTACCCACTTACCAGGGTAGGAATGAACGGGTTAGCCGGTTTCGACTACACGCGAGTCACCGAGCCAGGACCCATATTCGCCGTTCGGCTTCCCGGCATTTATGCCGACGTTGCAAATACCAAGAACGCCATCATCGAAACAAATTACACAAACGGGCAGATCACCCAGGCGACCGGCTTTGCCGCCGC
>CAXTGE010000136.1:0-6808 GCA_964243645.1 uncultured Acidobacteriaceae bacterium
AGCTTGGGGTAGAAATCCGTGGACTTCTGGGGCATGACCTCAAGGTTCAGCGAGACATCCTTCATTTGCTCCAGCGTCACGGGCTTGATCAGAAAGGCGATGTCGGCATTGCCGGAACCTACCTGCCGCAACGCCTCCGCCGCCTCGCGGAGATAACGGACGTGGTTGCCGGTGCGGACCGTGTCTTCATCCAGATGAAGCATCTGTTCGAGGGCAAGTTTGTGCAGCTGTACGACGTCCAGCTGTGCCTGGCGCGAGCTCAGGCCTGCAAGGGGACCGTCCGGATCTTCGGTGGCGGCTGGCTTTGGGGTGAGCAGATAGTCGCCGTCGCGGGTCGCGGCGATGAAGGCAACGCCGGGGGTGTTTTCGATCCGCTGGAGCAGATGTTGCACGCCAGGGTAGTGGCCGTCGGCGGTAGAGGGGATCTCCTCAACCGTAAAGAGCCGCTCGGCATCGGCCGCGAACTGCCGGCCGTTGAAATGCGGGAGGCCGAAGACGACGCGGTGGGTGGGCAGGATGGTGATGCCGGGGGCATCCATGTTGACGAAGGTCATCATCATGGCAGCTTCCGGAAAGGGCGGTGTGGGCAGGCTCGTGCCCTCGGCTTTTGCGCTTGGGTCTGAAGGGGCATTGAGGCCGAGCTGTCCGGCACGCTCCTGCATGTAGCCGACGGAGGTTTCATAACGATGGTGGCCGTCGGCGATGATCAGCTTTTTGTCGCTCATGTTTTCCAGGATCTTGCCGATAAGGGTAGGGTCGGCGAACTTCCATACGCGGTGCACGACGTCGTACTCGTCGGTGATCTCGAGGTCAGCGGGGCGGGGCTCGCCCGTGGGGGAGTCAAAGATGAGGTGTTCCGCGGTGAAGGTTGGATCGGAGTAGAGCATGTAGATCTGTTCGGGGTAGGCGCGCAGGGCCTTGAAAAGCGCGAGGCGGTCGGATTTGTGCTTGGGAAAGGTCTGCTCGTGGCGGTAGACCACATGCTCGGCGTAGTCGTAGAGATGGCCGAGGGCGATAAAGCCACGGCGCTCGCGGACCTCTTGGGTACCGGGGACGGTGTAGGTCTGCGAGTAGCCGTAAACGGCGGGCTCAGCCTCTTCGCGCAGGATGCCCCCGTTGCGCCATGCATGATAGGTATCGGCCGCGCGGGTGTAGACGTTGGTTTCGTCGTTATCGGCGGCGTCACGTTTGCCGAGCACGATCCGGATCAGGTTGTAGGGGCTTTGGGCGTAGTAGCGCGCCTGCATCTCCGGCGTGATCTTGTCATAGGGCTGGGTGACGACATCAGCCATGTCGACGCGTTCGGTGTCGTAACGGAGAGCGCGGAAGGGATACAGGCGGGCCATTGTCCCCATTGTAGGAGAGGGACGACCGGTTTCCTGACGATCTTTGCGGGCTGTCGCTGCCGTTTGAGTGAGCGAGGTTTGAAGTGCCGTGAAACGCTGTAGGGCTGCAACGGCTAGGGAATAGACGGCGAATACGGGCTGCGGTAGTCTGAGGTGCACGCAATAGAAGGGTGTTCCGCCACGGGGTTCGCGGAGGGGCCAGATGAGCGTTGGGGTGGGTCGGAAGTGGAGCGGGCTGCTGTTGTGCTGGCTGCTGGCGATGATCTGTGGCCTTGCGGGGGCGCAGGAAAGCCCCTTGGATACGGTGCACACGGCACCGCCCCCACCTGCGGCGCCGAAGGACGCGCGCCCCGCCGTGACCGGCAATGATGTGGCCACAAAGGCTACCTCCTCACAGGGCAGAGCGATCCAGGTGAACGCCGATCTGGTCCTGGTACCTATGACAGTGACAGACCCGCAGAACCGGCTGGTGACCGGTCTGGAGCGGAGCAACTTTTTGCTCTTCGATAGCAATTCGCAACAGACGATCAAGAGCTTCGCCACCGAGGATGCACCGATCTCGATCGGCATTGTGTTTGACCTGAGTGGGAGCATGCAGTCGAAGTTTGTGCGGGCGCGCAGGGCGCTTAGCGAGTTCCTGCGCACCTGCAATCCCCAGGATGAGTTCTTCGTGATCGGTTTTAACGACCGCCCGGCGGTGCTGGTCGATTACACCTCCGATGTGGAGGATGTCGAAGCACGAATGGTGATGTTGAAGCCGGAGAACCGCACCGCGTTGATCGATGCGATGTACCTGGGTGTAAACAAGCTGCGGGATGCGAAGTATGCGCGCAAGGCGCTGCTTGTGGTGTCGGACGGGGGGGACAACCGGAGCCGGTACACGCAGGGCGAGCTGAACCGGCTGGTGCGCGAGAGCGAGGTCCAGGTGTATTCGGTGGGCATCTTCGACGCCTACGCCCCTACCGTGGAAGAGCAGAACGGGCCGCAGCTGCTGCACGAGATCGCGGAGACGACCGGGGGACGGCTGTTCGTGGTGCACGATGTCCAGGACCTGAGCGACATTGCGCAGCGGATCAGCGAAGAGCTGCGCAACGAATATGTGATCGGGTACACCCCCACGGATCATCGCCGCAATGGCGCCTGGCGAAAACTGAATGTGCGATTGATGCCGCCTCCGGGACTCCCGATGCTGACGGTGCATAATCGTGAGGGGTACTATGCACCGTCGCAGTAGCGGTTTTTGGAACAGTTTTGCTACAGCGATCGTTGTTTGCGCGGCGATGTCCTTTGGAGTGCTCGGGCAGGCATCCCTCGCCGCGGCGCAATCCCCTGTGGTTCCATCGGCGGCAAGTCCCCAGGTCCCCCCAGCGATCGACAGTGACCCCGTGCCGTCACCCGACGCAGGACAAGCGCTGCCCAAGCTGCAACCGACACCTTCAGGTCAAACGGCGAGTGAACAGCGTGGCCAGGGGTCTCCCGCAGCCACGGGAGCGCCGGGCTCGGTGTCGCAGGAGGGTGGCCGTTACACCCTGCGTGCCGAGGCCAACGAGGTTCGGCTGGATGCGTCAGTGTACGACGGCTCGGGGCGCGGCGTGGAGGATCTACCCAAAGACGCCTTCCGCGTGTACGAGGACGGGGTTCCACAGAACATCCTCGGTTTTCGGCATGAGGATCTGCCCGTTTCGCTGGGCATCCTGATCGATAGTTCAGGCTCCATGTACGACAAACGATCAGCAGTCGACGCCGCGTCCTTGGATCTGGTGCGCTTGTCGAACCGGGAGGACGAGGCGTTTCTGGTGGATTTCAGTTCGGAAGCGTACATCGATCAGGACTTCACCGGCGATATCCGCAAGCTGCAGCAGGGGTTGAGTTACATCAAGTCCAGTGGCGGAACGGCGCTGTACGATGCCGTCATCGCATCGGCTGACTACCTCGCGAAGAATGCGAAGCGGCCAAAACAGGTCCTGCTGGTGGTCACGGACGGCGACGATAATGCCTCGAGCGCGACACTGGAACAGGCCATTCGGCGCGTGCAGGAGCTGGATGGACCGGCCATTTACTGCATCGGCCTACTCTTCGGCGAGGACAATGTGCGCAGCGAGGTCCGGCATTCAAAGCAGGTTTTGACCGAACTGGCGCAGCAGACCGGTGGCCAGGCATACTTTCCGCATTCGCTGAGGGAAGTGGACGGCATCACGCAAGAAGTGGCCCAGGATATCCGGAAGCAGTACACCATTGAGTACCGGAGCACCAAGCCGCCCTCACAGGGTGGCTACCGCCAGGTGCATGTGGAGGCCAAGGGTAAGGGCTTCGGCAAGCTCCAGGTACGCACCCGTGCGGGATATTACCCGCGAACGGCGACCGCTGGAACGGGAACGCCGGGGCAAGCTCCCGGCGAGTAAGCCTTATGCCTGCGTGACCCTTCCTCTTGTCAAAACATAGCTGGACAGCGAAGAATGCATCCAAAGCGTGAGTACGCAAGACCTGCGTGACAGGACTGCCTGGTTAGGAGCACGATGCTGGAGCTTTCAACACTGAACGATGTGTTTGCGCGCGTGGCGGCACGCGGCGATGAGACAGTTGCGCAGTACAAAGAGGGCGGCGAATGGAAGCCGATTACCTCGAAACAGATGTACGGCCGCGTACGGGCGATTGCGGAGCAGTTGCAGGCCTGGGGCATCGGTAGAGGTGACCGCGTGGCGCTGGTAGGGGAGAACCGCTGGGAGTGGCCTGTGGTGGATTTCGCGGTGCTCGCCATCGGCGCGGCGGATGTGCCGTTGTACCAGACGCTAACCCCCGAGCAGATGGTCTACATCCTGAATAATTCAGGTGCCAAGGTCATATTCATGTCGAGCAAGGATCAGTTCGACAAGCTCCTCAAGGGTGCCGACAAGATCACGACGATCGAGCACGTGGTGATCTGGGATGCCGGTGAGTACACCGGTGCCGAGCCCCTGGCGAACATTCTGAAGCGAGCGCCGGAGCTGGAAGAGCGCGATCAGGACTTTGACGCCTTGATGAAGTCAGTCAAGCCAGCAGATCTGGCGTCGATTATCTACACCTCCGGCACGACGGGCGACCCGAAGGGCGTGGCTCTGACCCACGACAACATGGCCTCGAACCTGCAGCACTCGACCGACGGCCTGGGCATCGTTAAGGGGGACAGCTCGCTGTCGTTTCTGCCGCTGAGTCACGCGTTGGCACGGCATCTGGATTACGCGATGTATGCGCACGGGTGCACGATCTCGTACCTGCCGAAGTTCGACGATTTACCCAATGCGATGAAGGCTGTAAGGCCGACGATCTTTCTCGCGGTGCCCCGTGTCTTTGAGAAGATACGCCAGGCCACAGAAGGCCGTGCCAAAGGCTTTCAGGGAAAGGTGCTGCGTTGGGCGCTGCAGCAGGGGCTGGCCCACAAGGACGAGGTCGCGCAGGGCAAGATGCCGGGCTCGCTCGGCTGGAAGGTCGCGAACTACCTGGTCTTCGGCAAGGTGCAGGAGGCCTTTGGCGGCCAAGTGAAGCTGTATATCTCGGGTGGGGCGCCGCTGGGCAAGGAGACCACCGACTGGTTTCTCAGCGCGGGGATCCGCGTGGTCGAAGGGTACGGCATGACCGAGACCTCCCCGGTGATCGCCCGCAGCACCTTCGAGGCCTTCCGGCCGAACACGGTGGGGAAGGTCATCCCGAACCTGGAGACGCGGCTGGCGCAGGATGGCGAGCTCGAGGTGCGGGGATCGTCCGTGTTCCAGGGCTACTGGCAAAACGAGGAAGCGACCAAGAAGGAGTACACCGAGGACGGCTGGTTCAAAACGGGCGACATCGGCAAGTTCGAGGACGGCTTTTTGACGATCACCGATCGTAAAAAGGAGCTGATGAAGACCTCAGGCGGCAAGTATATTGCGCCGCAACCGGTGGAAAGCAAACTGAAGACCGATGGCCTGGTGGAGCATGCGGCACTGGTGGGGGACAACCGGAAGTTCGTCAGCGTGCTGATCTCGCCGAACTTCAAGGCGTTGGAGGGTTGGGCCAAGCAGAACGGGGTCACGGTGAGCGGGCGGCCGGAGCTCGTCAAGGATCCCAAGGTACAGAAGCTGTATCAGGGCATCGCGGAGAAGGTGAACGGTGGCCTCGCTCATTTCGAGACGATCAAGAAGGTGATCGTGGTGCCGGATGAGTGGAGTGTCGAGGAAGGCGAACTGACGCCCAGCCTGAAGCTGAAGCGCCGTGTAATTGTGGAGAAATACAAGCAGCAGATTGACGGTGTGTACAACAGCGGCGGCAGCGAAGCTAGAGATTAATCTTTGCTCAAACGAAACGGCCGGCTCCTTGAGCCGGCCGTTTCCATTACGACTTGTAGGCCGCTGCGCCGGCTTCGGCAACTTGTTGATCCTGCTTGCCGGAGCCGCCCGAGACGCCGATCGCGCCCACGACCGTATCGCCCTTCTTGATGGGAATGCCGCCGGCAAAGATCATAATCTTGCCGTCATTCGAGGCATGGATACCGAAGAACTGGTCGCCCGACTGCGAGTTCTTGCCGAGGTCCTGGGTGCTGAGATCGAAGGCGCGCGCGGTGAAAGCTTTCTTCTGCGCGATATCGACCGAACCGAGCCAGGCCTTGGCCATGCGTTCAAAGGCCAGCAGGTAGCCGCCCGCGCAGACAACGGCGATGTTCATGGGTTGGCCAATGGAGACAGCCTTCTGGGTCGCTGCCGCGAGAATGTGCCGGGCATCTTCGAGATCGAGTGATTCGTGCGTGGTGCTCATGGGAACTCCGTGGGCGTGGTCGCCGATGGAGTTGGATGCAGTTCTAGCCAGGGATATCACACAAGGTGCAGGTAGGTGGCATAGGGGGCGTCGCCGACCGCAAAGAAGGGCTTGAAGGACAGGGGGTCGCCCGTTCCCTGGAGCTGCCATTCCGTGGTGCCTCTTCGCTGGATTCGGCTAAGAGCCTCACGCGGCACCGACGCGGCACGCTCCGGTAGGAGCACGAGCGGCCCCTGGCAGAGAGCCGCCAGGGCAGGCCCCTGGCCGCCGTCGGAGGGAAAAGCCTCCCACCGCAGTGTTGCCGGAAGGGAGAGTTCGATCGAGTCGCCGTCTCGCCAAGAACGACGTACCGTGGCGAAGCCCAGTCTTCGCTCGATTGTCTGGCGCTGACCGTTGACGCTGATCGACGGCGAGGTACACCAGGCAGGGATGCGCAAGCGCAGAGCAAACGAGCAGGAACGGTCGGCCTCCAACCGGAGGCTAACGCGATCCCGGAGCGGGTATTCGCCGCTCTGCGTCAGGCTCAGGTTGGCGGACCCTGCCTGCCAGCGGACCGTTGACGGCAGGTACAGGTTGACCCACAGGCCCGCGTCGGGCTCCGGAACGATCGGATCAAGGAGATAGCTGTTGATGCCGTAGTCGGCCGCGACCTGCGGATAGGTACCGGCGCAGCACGGCCAGCGGTGCGCTGAATACAC
>CAXTGE010000137.1:0-2122 GCA_964243645.1 uncultured Acidobacteriaceae bacterium
TCATCTCGCGATCGATCAGATCCAGTAGCACCGGATTGGCATAGATCGCCGTCGGCCGCACCCCGAAGCTCGAGTTCGACAGCATCTGCGCGATCGTCGACTTCAGCCCATCCACAATGCTCTCGTTGGTCGCAATCGTCGTCGAGTTTCCACCCGCTGCAATCTGTGCCGTCGCGCCGAAGTACTGCGCCGTCGTCGGCGAGCTCAGGCTGGTATCCGTTCCGTTCCACAGCGCAATATCATGCGTCCGCAGCACGCCGTCCACGGTGTCGGCCAGGTCCTTCGCCTGCAGGTACGCAAACTGGCTCTGCTGTTTGCCCAGCTCCAGGTCGAACAGGTTGTAGTTGATCTGCGACACCAGCGCCTTCAACGGCACCGATCGTTCCACGCGCGTCGGGCTCACCACCGGGGGCACAAGGTTGCGCGGATCCATAAAGCCCGCAGAGGCAGCCGGCGAAGGAATCGCTGTCTCCTCAAAGAATCGTGACGGATGTCCCGTGGCCGGAACCTGCTTGATCCGCTGCCCGAACGGCCCACGGCGGCGAACCAGATCGAGAATCTCGCTCTGGTACATGGGTACTTCGATCGCGCCGGGTCCGATGTAATCAGCAGTCGCATTGATGTCCGTAAACTTCGTGTTCATTCCGTCTCCTGTGCTTCTGTGCAAAGCAAGGGGCGCAGCCTTGGCTGCGCCCCTGCAATTCTGTTTGGCTCACCCATCAATGGATGGCCCTCACTCTCGGGGCATGTCACCCCGACGTAATCTGTCTGCTCAGCCCAGCAGGCCGGCGCGCAGCATCTCGCCCTTCACCGCAAAGCGCTGCTCAATCGACAACGAAGCCAACGCGCTGTCCAGCGAGCTCGCGTCAAAGCGCCCCGACTCCAAACCTTCCAGAGCCCCTGCGGAGATTCCCTGCTTGGCCAGTGTGGCTACCATGCCCACCGCCGTCGTCTTCCGCCCTGTCGGCATCACCGCGGCCGCTGCCGTCAGCTCCGCGATCCGGCTTTCGGCCTCCGCCAGCTTCGCTTCGCTCGCCTCCAGCTGCAGTGCAAGCTCCGTCTCTCGCTGTCCTTCCACCGTCGCCACAATCCGCTCCACACGCTGATCCGCCTCGGCGGACAAAGACATCTCACGTTCGCTCAATCTCTCTGCAGCTGCTTCCAAAGCGGCCAACGCAGCACCAACACGTTCTAAAAAGTCTTCCACCAGTACCCACCTTTCAAACCGCCGCAACGCGCAACTCCCAAACTCGAAACTCAAAACTCGACGGACACTCTTCCCGGCAATCGAACGGAGATCACGGCACTGTCTCCGCCGCTATCTCTCACCGCGCCTTCCCATGGCAGCGCCGCACCCGGAACGATGTACCGCGATACGCAGCCTTGTCCCGTAGCAGGATCGCCGCCCCGGTAAACGTCGCGCGGGTCACCGTCCACACCTGCGCCTTCACATCGGCAACATGCGCATCGGCCAATTCGTAACTCATGCCCATCGCACAGTCGCTTGCACTCACCCCGGCCGCGATCTTCGCTTCCATCTCCGGGAAGTCCCGCGCATACAGGTACCCCTTTACCTGCAGGCGCTGCCCCTGCAGCTCGGCCGAGGTGATGATGCCGCACTTCTGCCGCGCATCATGTCCATCCCATCCATCCTTGAAGTCCACCGCCATCCCCAGCAGGCTCGGCAGCGCCGCCTCGGCCGCCGCACGCGTCAGCACCACCCTGTGCCCGCGCGCGCCGCTGGGTGCCTTATCGCTGGGCACATCGACCAGCGTCAGGCACCCCTCAAAAGGCAACCGGTTCGGATGTCCCGCCACCTCCGGCATCTCGACCGCCATGGCACGCATCGTGCACACCTGTTGGCGCTCACCTCTCGCTCTGTCCAGTCCCGCCGCTCTCTCCAAAAAAGCCTCCGCCCCATTTCCGCAACACTCTGTACTGCTTCTTGTCTGTCATCCCGCAGGGATCTGCTTTTCACCACCGCGCCGCTACCCCTCGTTGCTCCGCGGCGGCAGCCCCCGCATCGTCCGCACCTCATCCACGCTCAACACACCCGCCCCCAACAACTGCATCTGTATGCTGACCTCGGTCGCCTCATCGCGGCTCTCCAGATCACTCCACA
>CAXTGE010000137.1:2222-4882 GCA_964243645.1 uncultured Acidobacteriaceae bacterium
GGTGTTCGATCCTTCAGCCACAGCGCATACGGCACCGTCCCACTCGAGGCCAGCCGGCCCGCATACTTCTGCGCGCTCAGAAACCCGTTGATCGCCTCAAACGCAACCTCCATCTTGCCCAGCCCGAACACGGTATGCGAGCGCGGATTCAACCGCAGGTACAGCAACTCGCGATCCAGCAGCGGCAGCCGTCCCTCCGGTCCCAGCTTGCCCGTCACCTGGGCGTACCGCGGCGTCTCGGGGTCGCCGTCCCATTCCGGGTTCACCTGGATCGTCGCTCCATCCACCGTGTACAGCCGCACCGGGATCTCCGCATCGCCGGGCTCCACCTCGATCGCCCCAAAGCCGGCCACCAGCGTGTCTTCGATCACCGGTTCTATCAGCGTCCGAAAGCTGTCCGACCCATTCGGCAGAGCCAGCGCGGCCGTCAAACGCGCCGCCCGCTTCCCTCGTTCTCCGCTCTGGTCAGGACCCGCCCCAGGCCGTGCCTCGATCCGCCATTCCATGCACGCGATCCGGTCCTTGATGCAGTTGATCGCCCGCCGCGCCGCCGGTGTCTCCGCCAGCCGCCGCAGGTTCGCCGCCGTAGGCTTCGGCAGCATAGGCGTTATCCCCGAAGACCGAAAAGGCATCAACACGTTCCCCGGTTCCAGCAGCGTGGGCGTCGCACTCGTCTTGCGTTCGCCCCCGCTCCCCGCAGCGGCCGCATTCACCCCGGCCAACTGTTCCCACAAGCGCCCCACCGTCGCACCCAAACCCATCCATCTCCCCCTTTCGCGACATGGCGCCGCGCCCCAAAACAAAAAGGGCGCAACCGAATCGGCCACGCCCACGCCAGCAACTCCATACAAACCTATTACCTATTACCTATTCACTCCCTAACTCCTAACTCCTAACTCCTCACTCTTAACTCCTCCCTCCCTCACACCCGCAAATCCCTTCGCGCCGCCTCAGCCACCCTGCCCATATCCGCAACCGTCAGCACCCGCAACCCCGCACTCTCCATCGCACCCACACCAAACCCATACAGCTCCGCATCGCTCACCGCGGACACCGGCTCCACAACCGCGGTCAGCTCCAGGTCGACCCCCTCCACCCGCAACACACCCTCACGCAGCCCGCTCATCGAGTACGCCAGGCCCTTGGCCAGCTCCGCATCCGTCTCCAGCGATACCGCATGAAACATCCGTACCTCGCCGTTCCTGTACGCACAGTCCAGCTTCAGCGGATCGCCTCGTCGCGTGTACTCGCTAGCCGCCACCCGTTTCCGCAGCAGCTCCCACACCCCGGCACGTGCGAACTCATCCCGCATCCGGTTCGCAATCGCCGTCCGTCCACTCACCCGGCGCGCCCGTCCGCTTGCCTTCAGCGGCTCCACGTACATCCGCAGCAACAGCTCCATCTCTGCCGGCAGACTCTCCGCCAGGGTGCCCTGCATCGCCGTCATCTGCACGCTGTTGCTCAGCGAGTCGCCGAGCACCTCCAGTACCGGCTTGGCATAACCAGCTTCCTGAACGCCCCCCGGCAGCCTCCCGGCAATCTCGCTCTCCAGCGACTCCAGCATCTCCGTATCCGCGTCAGGATGCAGGCAACGCACCCGGCTCCAGTCGCGCGTAAACCGCACCGTCGCCGCACCCTCCGCCGCCCGCAGCACCACGCCGATGTTGGCGAACTCGCCCTTCACCGGGTCCGGGACATACCGGATCAGCGCAAACTCACACGGCATCCGCTCCATCCATCCCTCACATCATCAGTTTGGACGCATCCCGCATCCCCTCGAACGACTGTGGCACAACAATGCTTCTCCCCACGTTCCATTTTGGGAATGGCTCGCGTCCAGAGTCACGAAAACCCGCAATCAACTCGCGCAGGGTCCCACGTCGCTCCAGCAATTTTTGTAATAGCCGCTCCAGCGCCCCCGGATCGCCGCCGTACCATCCCGGCGGTACCTCCTCCGCGATGGAACCCAGCGTCTCTTCACGAAAGCTCTCCACCCGGCTCAGCCACGGTTCAAAGCTCTCCCATCCCGTCACGCCCGCATACACCAGGTTGCGCGGGAACACACCCCGCAGCGGGCTGTCCGGAAAGCTCCACTCCCCCGCATTGAAACAAAAGCCCTGGTCAATAAACGTCGCCCGGTACTTCCGCTGACGCGCCCTGCGTTCAAACACCGCCTGCCGCCCGTTGCAGTTGCCCGTCCACTTATCCACGACCAGCATGCCCGCAAACTCCTGCAGGTTGCGCACATCACGCAGCTGCGGCTCCGGCAGGTAGTCCACCACCTGCCCCGGCATCAAACCGCCCACGAAACGGCTGCCGAACTGCAACCCTGCCTCGCATCGCGTCCGTACCCCACGCCCCAGGTCAAGCTGCATCTCCGGGCTGTTCGCGGCGAGCCACTCGCTCACCTCCACCACGTCGCTCTTCGGCACCGTCAATCCGACGGCCTCCGCGATCCGCGTCGCCAGCAACTCATTCGCCAGCACCCGTTCACCCTGCGGATTGTTGCGAAACTTCACAACCCACAGCGCCCCGTCGGCTCCCAGCATCAACTGACTTTGCGCCCCGCCGCGCATTCTCCGGATCGCCTGCACCGCCAGAACCGCCAACGTTTGCTCCTAAGAACTACCCTACCAAAACCACCCGTAATTACACGCAAC
>CAXTGE010000137.1:4982-6792 GCA_964243645.1 uncultured Acidobacteriaceae bacterium
TGCCGGTACAGCCGTATCTCCGGCTGCATCTCCAGCAGCGCCAGCACCGCTGCCCCATGGTTGTTGCGCTCCACCGCCACCAGCGCATCCCCGTACACCTTCGCCAGCTCCAGGCACACCTCGGCCAGCGCCGCCGGCCGCAGCCGCTCCTGCAGCTCCGCACACTGCATGCCCGTCAGCAGGTCCAGTACCTGCACGGCCGCGAAGTCACCCTCCGCGCCTCCACCCGCAGTATCCACCGCCAGCACGTAACGCCGCCCCGCCACCGGGGGCAGCCACTCCAGCAACGCCCCATTCCGGCTCCGCGCCGTAGGCTCCCCCACCTCCCGCAACCGGCGCTCGATCGGCTCCAGCTCAAAGCAGCACGAGCCGGTCGCGCGGAAGCACGTCTCCGCCTCCTCCGCAAACTCCTGCGAGCGCAACGGCCCATAGCCCTTCTCCAGCCCCCGTCGAAATCCGATCTGCGCCGGGCTCAACCCATGCCTCTGCACCAGGTTCTGCTCCTCCTCCGTCATCTCCCCCTGGCCCACGCGCGCCCCCAGGTACGCCGGCTCCAGCCACCACGGCAAAAAATGCCGCACAACATCACCCTCCCGGACCCCTTCAGATATCTCAGCCCCCGGCGATACAGCCGCCTGCCACTCCTCGTAGAACGCCCCATACGCTCCCGTCGGCGTACTCTCCAGCACCATCTCGCCGTCGGGCGCCAGGGCCGCCCGCAACCCGGCCAGCGTCGCTCGCGCATCGCCCGCCCATCGGCTCACCTCGCTGCAATGCAGATTCTGCAGGCTTAGCCCTCGGCCCGCGTTCGTATCCGCCGCGCTCGCCACCCGGAATTCACTCCCGGTCTCTGCAAACACCATCTCGCCAGCATTCGACCGCTGCAGCCGAAACTCCCCCTCCCGCACATCGTCCGGGAGCATCTCCCACATCCGCCGCACGATGCCGAACAGCGTCTCCGCCGCCTCGCGGTTGTGCGCCACCAGCAGCGTCGTTCCTCCCGCACACAGCGCCGTCCTCAAAAAAAATCGCCCCGCCACCCACGTGGTCATCCCCATCTGCCGCGCCTTCAGCACAATGTTCTGCCGACCTCTGTCTCGCTCAAACTGCCGCTGCGCCTCGTTCGCCCGCAACGGACGCAGCCGCCCGTCTTTGGTCCGGATGCACAGCATCTTCTCCGCCAACCGCAGCCCGTCCTCCGGCCCATTCATATGCCGGCCAAGCATCACCAGCAAATCCACTGTGCTCTTCTGCTTCTTACCCAAAATCCGTTCCCCTGGGGCGCAAACGACCCAAAACCTCAATGGCTCCTCAAGCGAAAACATCACCCCACAAAAGCGCGGGCTTCCGTCTCCCAACGAAAGCCCGCGCCCGGAACACCCTCACACCCATCTTTAGTTCCGAGCGATACACGTATATCCAAACGTCATCGCACCCCCCGGTGCCGTCCCCACACTCACGCTCAGCCCGGAAGCCGTCACCTGCGCCGCATACCCACCCAGCGCCTGCACCGCCGCAGGTGTCGCGTTCTGCGGCTGCACCAGGCACACCGGCGCCGTGCCGTACCCCCCGGTGAAGCCGTAACTCGCCGAGCTCGTACTCCCACCCGCAACCTGCAGCACCCCCACCAAGTCACTGTTCCCCGCAACCCCTGATGCCAGCTTCGCCGCCGTGATCTTCGTCGTCGCCAGCCCGCTCGCGCTCATCACGCCGTCATTGGCAGAAGCCGTTCGCAGAATGAAAGCCCCACCCGCCGGCACGTCCAGATACAGATTCGGATCCCCGTTGCCCCCGCCGATAAACCCAATCC
>CAXTGE010000138.1:0-2544 GCA_964243645.1 uncultured Acidobacteriaceae bacterium
GATGGCGACCTCGATGTGGTGCTTCATGTCCCAGTTTTCCGGGTCGGCGATGTTGTCGATGCCGAGCAGCTTTTCGATCTTCTCCCAGCCGTCGTCCGTGACGGTGATGGCGCGGGCTTTTTCGTCGATCACATAGTCGCCGGACCAGGTCTTGGACTCCAGCGTTTCGATCAGTTCACCGAGTTTAAGTTGCGGGATGATCTTGTTCGCGATGCCGTACTTGTCGGTGGTCTTGTCGGTCGGGCCGGAGATGATGAGCGGGGTACGGGCCTCATCGATCAGGATCGAGTCGACCTCATCGACGATGCAGTAATAGTGCGCACGCTGCACGGTCTCGTTCAGCTCGAACTTCATATTGTCGCGCAGATAGTCGAAGCCGAACTCGTTATTGGTGCCGTAGGTGATGTCGGCGTGATAGGCATCACGTCGCTGGCCGTCGGAGAGGTCGTGGACGATGACGCCGACGGAGAGACCGAGAAAGCCGTAGATCTTGCCCATCCACTCGGCATCGCGCTTGGCGAGGTAGTCATTGACCGTGACGACGTGGACGCCCTTGCCGGCGAGGGCGTTGAGATAGCAGGGCAGCGTGGCAACGAGGGTCTTGCCCTCGCCGGTCTTCATTTCGGCGATTTTGCCCTGGTGCAGGACCATGCCGCCGATCATCTGGACGTCGAAGTGACGCATGCCGACGACGCGACGGCCGGCCTCGCGAACGACCGCAAAGGCCTCAGGCAGGATGTCGTCGAGCGCGGCCTTTTCGGTGGCGATGATCTGCTCGGCGTCGGTCAGGCCATCGAGCGCTTTGGCGATGCGGGCCTTGAACTCAGAGGTCTTGGCCTTGAGTTGGGCGTCAGTGAACGCTTGGAGTGTCTCTTCGTAGCCGGCAATCTTGGCGAGTGTGGGCAGGAGGCGTTTGACGGCACGTTCGTTGGAGGTGCCGAAGACTTTGGCAAGAGCGCTGTTGATCAAGGGGAATCCTTCAGGGAGCAGAGGCTGGAGACAGCCAGATGATCGTGTGCCGAAGGCGCGGCGCGGCATGCGCTCGCCCCCGTTCGGCCGGAAGCCGTTAGGCGGTCCGAGGAGGTGCCGCGGAACGATAGGCACCGCTGATCACGCCGAACCGGGTCCGAAACAGGGCACGCGCAAGGCGTCGTACCGCCAGGCGCGTATGCCGCGCCAGGGTGTCCTTCGGAAGGGCATAGTGAGCCGTTCGCCAGTCTGAAACCGCGTGGCCTGCCAGGCGACGCGTCGAGCGTCCCGTCAGGCGTGCGCTGCCCGGCACGCCGTCGCGCGTCAGCCAGAGGCACAGCACTGCAGCAGAGGAGATCCCGCCCGCAGGCTGCGCGGGCGCGCGTAGGCCGGTGAACAGGAGTAGAACGGCTGCGATCGGGATGAGAGAGAGTTCCACGGACGGCTCAGAGTACAGCTACCAGTTTAGACGAGCTTCGCGCAGCCGTTGGCTCCAAACGGAGGCTGCCCGGCAATTTCCCACCATGGGTTACGTGACTTTCGTGTACTCGGTAAGCGTTGTGCGCGGGGGCGGTAGGTGCTCGACCGGCAGGCGGCGTTGCAAATGGCGGTGATCTAGTGACGCCCATGCAGCGTTTGCAGGAGCAGCCAGCCGTTCAGCGCGGCGATGAGGCAGGCGGCGGCGTAGCTGAGATACCGGAGCCAGGCGCCGTTGACGAACTCTCCCATGCGCTGGCGATCCGCGGTGAAGGCGACAAGGGGAAAGACGGCGAAGCTGAGCTGCATGCTCAGCACCACCTGGCTGAGTAGGAGCAGGTTCGCCGTGCCGCGCGAGCCGTAGACCAGGGTGACGACCACCGTGGGCACGATGGCGAGGGAGCGGGTCACCAGACGCCGCACCCAGGGCGTCATGCGGAAGTGCAGAAAGCCTTCCATCACGACCTGACCGGCCAGCGTGCCGGTAAGGCTGGAGTTCTGGCCGGAGGCGAGCAGGGCCACGGCGAAGAGGGTACTGGCGCCCGCGACGCCGAGCATGGGCGAGAGCAGCTTAAAGGCGTCCCCGATCTCGGCGACCTCCGGATGGCCGCCGCGATGGAAGACGGCCGCGGCCAGGATCAGGATGGCCGCATTGACGAACAGGGCCAGCATGAGTGCCGCGAAGCTGTCGATATTGGCAAAGCGAAGGGCTTCGCGCTTGCCGTTGGGGGTTCGCTCATAGGCGCGGGTCTGCACGATGGAGGAGTGCAGATAGAGGTTGTGCGGCATGACCGTGGCACCTAGAATGGCCACGGCGAGGTACAACATCTCGGGATCGGCCACCATCGCGCGGGAGGGCACGACCAGGTTGAGGATCACGGCACCCCACTCCGGACGGGACAGCACGATCTCGATACCGAACAGCGCGGCAATGGTGCCGATGAGCACCATAACGATAGCCTCCAGGTAGCGGAAGCCGCGATGCTGCAGCAGCAGAATCAGCAGCGTGTCCGCGCCGGTGAGGACAACCCCGACCACCAGCGGGAGACCGAAGAGCAGCTGCAAGGCGATGGCGGAACCGATGACCTCGGCGAGATC
>CAXTGE010000138.1:2644-6716 GCA_964243645.1 uncultured Acidobacteriaceae bacterium
GAGCCGTCGCCAGAAGTTGGGCGAGCGTGTGAGGCTCACTGACGAGTTGACCTCCGACAGGGAGGATCGAGGCCCGAGACTGGTTTCCTGAATGGCGGACAAGGCGTCTCTCAGCAAGGAGGGGTGGCGTTCAAGGCAGAATCCTGACGTTCCTTAGCTAGTGTAGCGGGGCGAAAAGGCAGCCGAACGCTGGATTGCCGGAGGACGGTGGGCTCTGTCTCTTTCTGACGACGTTTCCTGCCTGACTACAACCTTTGGAGACTATGCGGTCGCCGGAAATCCGATAGCCTCGGAATGGTCGTGCGCCTGAGCTCCGATACCGCCGCCGAGAGAGCATGCTCTTGCTGAACCTTGCCGATTTTTTTGTAGCCGGATTCATCTTCCTCCTGTTCGTTTCGATCTACCGGAAGAGGAGCTCGGTGGCCCTGCGTTACTGGGTGATCGGCTGGTTCTGCGTCCTACTGCACTTCCTCGCGCTGGTTTGGCATCCTCATACAGAAACGGCGCAGACTGCCCGGAGCATCGTGGCGCTGGGCACGCTGATCCTGTGCGGAACCGCGTTTGTTTTGTCGTATCCGGGTAGCCACGCAGGGATGCGGGACCAGATCCGGATCGGATGCCTCCTTGGAATCCCCTGGCTGACGGCCATCGTCCTCTCCTATTTATCGGAGACATGGTTCGTGGCTGCCGTCTGCTTCGCTGCCCTCAGCCACCTTTGTGTGCTGTGGGCAGGTACTCGTTTCTTCAGCGTCAAGAGACCACGATTCTGGGCGGTCGTGGGATTGGTTGCGGGTTGCGGGACGTGGCTCTTCGCTGCATGGCACGCACGACAACCTGGTGTGGTTGCGTCTGTCGTCCTGACCCTCTGCTTTGGCCTGATTGCCCTGCTGCTGAGCGTACGGTCGCCGCGACTCTCCGCTGCGAGCCTCACCCTGAGCCTGGGAGCCGTCGGCTGGGGTCTGGTATGGGTTTGCTCTGCCCTGCTGGAGCGTTTTGCCCCGAGAATCACGGTGGCCACGGAGTTATGGAACCTGCCCAAGTATTTTGTGGCCGCGGGCATGGTTTTGCGCCTGCTCGACGAGGAGATTCGAGCGACGGCGTTTGCGAGTGAGCAATATCGCTTGCTGTTTGCCGGCAATCCCCACCCGATGTGGATCTACGATCCGGAGACGCTGACGTTTCTGGAGGTCAATGACGCCGCCGTGGCGCAGTACGGGTACTCGCGCGCGGAGTTTGGGCGCATGAGGCTTCCCGATGTGCTGGGAGGGGGCGAAGAACCCGCGGCGTTGGAGGAGATGAGGATAGGGGAACCGCAGACCTTGTCCGGTCCGTGGCTGCACCGGCGCAAGGACGGTTCGGAGTTCCAGGTCGACATTGCAAGTCACCTCCTGGAACGCGAAGGACGCCGGGCGACCTTTGCGTTGATGCACGACGTCACCGAATCGCAACGGCTGCACGCGCAGCTGATTCGGCAGGCGCACCATGACGTGCTGACTGGTTTGCCCAACCGCGCCTACTTCGAAGAGACCCTGGAACAGACGCTTCAGGCAGCGCAGGCGGCGTCGCGCAAAGTCGCTGTATTTTGCATCGACCTTGACCGGTTCAAGCAGATCAATGACACGTTCGGTCATAACGCCGGGGATCGCTGCCTGTGTGAGCTCGCGCGGCGCATCACCTCGCGCCTGCAGGGAGCGGGTACGCTGGCCCGTACGGGCGGCGACGAGTTCATGCTGCTACTCGGCAATCTGGAGCAGGCGGAGCTGGCCGAGCACCTGGCGAGTCTGCTGTTATACGACCTGAAGACCCCATTGAAGCTGGAGGCCGGTGAGATGGAGCTGGTCGTCAGCGTCGGCATTGCGGTGTTCCCCGACGACGGCGTGGACGGCGGGCAGCTGTGGCGCGATGCCGACGTGGCCATGTACCGGGCGAAACGGGCCGGGGGATCTCAATGGGTTCGCGTATCACGGGAGATCAGTCGAACGGCGATCGAGGCAAACGAGATCGAGCACAGCCTGCGCCGGGCCCTGAAGAGTGGCGAGCTTGCCCTGGCCTACCAGCCACAGGTGACGGTCTCCGGCGAGCTGCATTGTCTGGAAGCGTTGGTGCGCTTCCGAGACCCGCTGCTTGCTTCCATCAGTGCGGAACGAGTGATCTCCATTGCGGAAGAGAGTGGCCTGATCGTGGCGCTTGGGGATTGGGTGCTGGATGAGGTTTGCCGGCAGAGCCGGGCGTGGATGCATGAGGGTTTTGCTCCCGTGCAGATGGCCCTGAACGTGTCGCCGCTGCAGCTGAACCGGCTGAACTTCACATTGAAGGTGGCTTCCACGCTGGAGCGCTACCATCTGTCACCGCGCCTGCTGGAGTTTGAGGTGACGGAGTCCACGGTGATGCCCGACAGGGGCGCCGCGCCGGATCAGATTGCCATGCTGGCGCGCACGGGGATTCGCTTCTCGGTGGACGATTTTGGGACGGGGTATTCGTCCCTTGGCCGGCTGCATCAATTGCCGGTTGAGTCCTTAAAAATCGATAGCTCGTTCATCCGGTTGATCGCCGAGCGGAAGGGTACCTACCCCACGGTGCGCGCCATTATCGCGCTGGCCCACACCTTTGGCTTGCAGGTGGTGGCGGAAGGGGTGGAGACGGCGGAGCAGCTGCGCATTCTGCGCGCGCTGGAATGCGACCGGGTACAGGGCTATCTCTTCAGCAAGCCCCTGCCGGCGAGCGAGGTCAGGCCCTTCCTGACGCTCGTGGAGGAGCCGAAAGTGATGCAAGCGGAAAGCGCTTAAATGGTTGTTGGTTGCTAGTTGCTAGTTGCTAGTTGTTCGTTGTTCGTTGTGGTTGGCTCAGCCGTGGGGTGCTGTTCGAAACGCAGACGGAGTGTGTGATCGAGAATGCGATCCGCCATGGCGCGCTTGGATTCAACAGGCAGGGTGTAAGCGTTCTCCCGCGTGAGGAAGAGACCGCCGTTCCGCTCACTCTCAAAGCCGATCGCCGGGTCCGCGACGTTGTTGGCCACGATGGCATGGGCCCCTTTCCGCAGCAGCTTGGCGCGGGCATTGTCTTCGAGGTCTTGGGTCTCGGCGGCGAAGGCAACGACGAGGGTGCCGGGACGGCGGTGGGCCACTGAACGGGCGACAAGGTCGGGTGTCGGTTCGAGCAACAGGGTGAGAGGACCCGAGCGGCGGATCTTGGTTTGCGATGGGTTGAGGGGCCGGAAGTCGGCAACGGCGGCGGCGGCGATGACCAGAGAGGCGCGCGGCAGGGCTTCGTCGAGCGCCCTCCCCATCTCCTCTGCACTTTCTACTTGGATCCCTTCGCATCCGGGGGGGATCGCGAGGCTGGAAGCGGTAATCAGGATGACGTTGGCGCCGCGAGCCTGGGCTGCCGCGGCCAGGGCATGGCCCATGCGCCCGCTGGAGCGATTGCCGAGGAAGCGGACGGGATCGATGGCCTCGCGGGTGCCGCCGGCGGTGATGAGGACGGTTTGCCCGAGCAGGTCTCCCTGCGACTTCTTTGCTGCGGCGAAGGCGGCATCCACGATGGCGTCTATGCCTGCGAGGCGGCCACTGCCGGTCATGCCGCAGGCGAGATAGCCGGACTCCGGGGCCACGATGTGCACGCCACGCTCCCCCAAACGCTGCAGGTTGGCCTGGGTCGCGGGGTGTCCAAGCATGTTGACGTTCATGGCGGGCGCGAGCACGGTGGGTGCCGCCGTGGCGAGATAGGTAGCCGAGAGAAAGTCGTCGGCGGAGCCGTTGGCGAAGCGCGCGACCGTGGTGGCCGTTGCTGGCGCGACAAGCAGGACATCGATGTTTTGCGCGACGGCGATGTGCTCGATGGGCCCATCGGCGAAGTCGGCCTGGTCGGGGGACCAGAGGCTGGTGTGGACATGCCTGCCGGTGAGCGCGTTGAAGGTGAGCGGGGTGATGAAGCGCTCGGCCGAGGCAGTGAGCGCGACTTCGACGTCCGCGCCGCGCTCCTGCAGTGCACGCACGATCTCCGCGGCCTTGTACGCGGCTACCCCGCCACAGACACCGACCAGGACTCTCATGCGAGCCTCGCGGGTATCTCT
>CAXTGE010000139.1:0-6638 GCA_964243645.1 uncultured Acidobacteriaceae bacterium
GCCGAGGCGCTGATCGGCTCCTGCAAGGTGGGCTTTATGGAACGGCCGGAGCGCATTGTGCTGATCATCCTGGGCGCGTTATGCCAGCGCTGGGACGCGATGCCGGCGGCGCTGTGGGTGCTGGCCGTGCTTTCGACGGTGACGGTGATCCACCGCATCCGGTACACCTACACGGAGACCGAACGGCGCAAGCTGACCGTCGTGTCCGCGTAGATTACCGCTTCAGAACTGTTCGTAGAAGCCCCAGACATTGGCATCGGGTAGATCGCGCGACACGGCGCGAAGCGGCAGTGCCACGCTGGCTGCCAGCGAGCCCATAAACTGTGTGGGCAGGTCGCCAAAGCGCTCATAGCGCGGGTGCCCCGCCTTGAACGTGGCGTTCAGATGGGTGCCCTTGGAGGGAGCGCGTTTGAAGGCGCTCCACTGCTCCGGGGTGACGTCGAAGTAGCGGTAGGTGCCCCGCGCGTCACGGAAGACGATGTCGAGGGTTCGCCGTTCGGGCGAGTAGAGCATGCCGTGGATGACGGTGGAGGGCATTTGGGTTGTAAGTTTTAGGTTCTAAGTTGTAAGTGGTCGATTGTTAGGCTGGTTTTGGTGATGGATGGTTACGGTGGGTTCCCGATGGGCGCCCCAGAGCTGTTTATAGCTTTCGCCGCCGCGGAGGAGATCGACTTTGCCGAAGCCTTGCTCGCGGGCGTGACGCCAGGCCTGGTGCACGAGGAGACTCCCGGGGCTGAGTGCGGCGAAACGGGCGTCGAAGCCGATGAGGTAGAGGGACAGGCGGCGGTCCGTGGCGTGGGGCGGGTCGGCGAGGCCGTAGAGGATGCCCATCGTCTCCTCGTTCAGCGTGAGGTGGAATAGGCGGAGCAGGCCAGCCTCCAGAAGCAGGGGCAGGGCCTCGCGGTGGTGAGCGAGGACGCGTGCATCCCGGAGTACGCCGTCCTCGCCGCGCCCTTCCCAGCGACGGCTGTGCAGGTCGACCAATTGGTCGAAGATGGCGAGGGCCTCGGCAGCTGTGGCGGCGAGCCGGCAACGCAGCGTGCCCTGCACTTCAGCGAGGCGGCGGTAGCGGTTCAGGTTGACACGCATCTTGGCGGGGAGCTCGACGGTAGTCAGCAGCGCCGAGCACGGCTCGTCGGGAGCCAGAGGCAGCAATGCCCGCTTCGCTGCCTGCACCAGGGGAGAACTGCCGCGCAGCTGATCGAGGCTGAGCTGCTCCCAGCCCCCCAGCGCGTGCAGGGCGTGGGTCAGGGCGCGATCGGCGATATGCGGGGTGTCCGGGGCCCAGAGACCATCGAGGATATCGGTCGTCCCGGCACCCATCAGCAGCAGCTGACGGTTGCCGGAGGACGGTTGCCGATAGGTATAGAGCGGCAGAAAACCGACGAGGCGCCGCGTAGACCCTTCGCGCAGGGTGAGCGCACAGAGCTGGCCGTCGGGACCGAACTGGTGCCACCACGGCAGGAGCCACGCCGGATGTTGAAACGGGGTGGCAGCCGGGTCGACGCGCCATAAGGCGGTCCAGTCCTGCAGGAGCGCCTCGAGGGCGGCAGTGTCGTGGAGTACAGCTATGTTGGCGTGCTGCGCGTTGGCTGAGAAGCGGTCGGCTGAGAGGCGGTCGGTGGATGACGGGTCGGTTGCTGCGTGGATCGTCTGGCTTAGTGGGAGCGCGAGTTCGCGGTACTGGTCGAGGTAGGCGTCGAGCATACGGCTGAGGGGGAGGCGTTCTTCGGCGGCGGCACGGCATTGACCGCGGTCCAGCAGCGAGACTGCGCGAAGGGCCTCGCTGAGTTCCTCGGTGGCGTTGGGGCCGGGTGGGATCAGGATGCCGGTGCGCCCGTGCTCCACGATCTCGGGCACCGCGCCGACTGCCATGCCGACGACAGGAATCCCAGCGGCCAGGGCTTCCATCGCGACCAGTGAACTTGTCTCGGGCGCCAGAGACGGCAGTAGGAGGCAGGCGGCACGCAGTAGAAGGCGGGTCTTCTCCTCACCGGCGACCGGGCCGAGAAAGCGTGCGGAAGGTGCCGTGGTTGCGCTCGTTCCGCCAGCCATACGGGGCTCGTGGGAGGTATTGGAGGCGGTGAGGCGGGGCTTGATCTCGTGCTCGAGATATTTGAGGTGGGTCTCGTAGGGGAAGACCTCGCCCGCGAGGATGGCCGGTATGCCCGCCAGGCGCGCGGCGTCGAAGCCGACGTGCAGGTTCTTTTCCGGGCAGATGCGAGCCAGCATCAGGGCATAGCGGCCTTCGTGGCGCAGCGTGGAGGCATCCGGCAGGGGAACGCCGTTTTCGATCACGGGGAGGCGGTGCTGGGCGCTCGCGGGACAGCTGCGGCGCTGGTGTTCGCTGACGCAGACGAGGTGGTAGTTCGGCAGTAGTTGCCAGATGGAGTCGGGGTACCAGGCAGTGGGAAGATGCAGGGTCACGAGGACCGGGAGGTGCGCCGGGATGCGATACCGGTGGAAGTCGAGCCCGTGCATGTGCACCAGGGCGACGTCGTTTTTCGCGAGAGCGCGGTCGATGCCTGCCTGGTGCGAGGCTTCGACCTCCGCTCGCAGCGCGTCGGTGATGATGCCTTCCGGGATGCGGGTGGGGTACAGCCTGCCTGCGGGTCCGGAGTCAGCATGGGCGACGACGACGGAGGCGAACCCGGCCCCCGAGAGCGCCGCTTCCAGTTGGGAGCAGATGACCTCTGCCCCGCCAACCGCGGCCGGGCCGATGGGCGCGTACGGAAACGCAACGGTCAGGACGATGGGTCGATACGGAGGAGGTGTGGCTTCAGGCGTGGAGGTGCTGTCGGGGGAGGTCATGCAGCGGCGTTGGTGGGCGTTGAACGTGGAAAGATGCCGGGCACGGATTCCGGCTGCCTCTCGAAGAGGTCGCGCAAGGCTTCCGAGGCGAGCTTGCAGAAGCCGTCGCCGGTCATGCCCCAGGGGAAGCGCTCGTAGAAGAGTTGTCCCTCATGCGGGCTGTGGAGGAAGTCGTAGGCTGGTGCCAGGCGAAACGACTCGCGGTCCACGCCAAACTGGGCCAGCGTCTCGGTTTGGCTGGGGAAGCAGGCGAGCCGGGCGGCTTTATTCCGCTGCTCGATGGGGGTGAGCTCCCGGACGATGAGGCTGACGTTCTCCGGCGCGGGAAGGAAGACGCCGGTCGCCATGGAGCCGTGTTTGCCTGCGTGATAAAAGGGCATTTCGACGATGGATACCGCGCCTGTGCCGGGCGTTGCCGAGACAGCCAACCGGACCGCGGCGTGTGTCGCAAAGGCGCAGGCGTCGTGGTCGGGATGCCCTCCCTCGTAGGGATGGGTGAGCACGGCGTCGGGTTGAAAGGCGGTGATCTCGGCGGCGATGGCGCGGGCTAGAGGGGCCAGATGGTGGGCGGCCGTCTGGTCGGGCACAGCGTGGGGAAATCCAGGGGCTACTTCGGAGGGCAGGCCTGCGTGTGCCAGGGCGTTGAGTAGCTCCGCGCGGCGAGCGGTACGATACTGCGCGAGGGAGGCGAAGCCGTGTTGCCGGGCGTCGGCACCATCGGCCGGGGCGCCGTCGGTAAGGGTGAGCAGGCGGGAGTGCCGCATGCGCTCCAGCCGGCCACCAAGGGCGAGCACTTCGTCGTCGGGGTGCGCGAAGACGAGCAGCAAGCGCGGCAGGGGGAGCGTGCTGGATGGGGAGGCCGCCATGCGGGGGAGGACGCCGGTCTGGGACTTGTCTATCACTTCCCCTTCCCCTTCGGCCTGGGATTTGGCCGGGACGGTTCCCGGCGAGTGGAGCACTTGCGCTCAGATGCGGTGAGCGGAGACAAGGCAGCTTGCGCGGGGGCTGCCACTTTCGTCTGGGCAGCCTCGCGATTTCGGACTCAAGTTTAGGAGCGGCTTGCCGATACTACGGACAGAGCCCAAATTTGCGAGTCTGCGGGGGGCCGGGTCTGAGGAGAGTGGTTGCTATGCGGCACAACACGCAAGGGAAGGGTAAGTCCGGGTGGACGAGGGAGTTTAGAGGGCGAGTGCCGCGTCTTTCCGCTCCTCCATAAATTCATCTACGGCGATGTTCAGCGCACTGCCGAGGCGGCGGAAGCTTTCGTGCCAATCCCCATTCCAATGCCCGGTTTTGGACTGATGCAGGAGGTCGTTCCAGATGTTTTGCGCCTGCCACAGATTGGAACGGCCGGGGAGGGCACGAAGACTTTCGGCGATGGCGAGGGTCTCCGCCATCACGTTCATGTTCTGCCTGGGAGTGGCCCCTTCCAGGGCCACCATGGAACGCTTCATGCGGCTATCGGCGGCGTAGCTCAACACGGGAAGATCGAGCTGGATGTTGTCTGTCGCGGCGCGACGCAGCAGACGAGCGAACTCGGCGGCGTCGTAAGGGTCACTCTCCAACGCTCGGCGGAGGCTGGCATTGAGGGCAAAGCCGGCGGCGAGCGCCAAGGCTGGCGGTGCCGGGACGTCGGTCTCACCAAGGAAGTGCAGGAGCGAGGCATGCTCCTCATAGATCCGCATGAGGGACTCTTCGACCTCGGAGACTGTCTGGTTCAGGATGCTTTTGAGGATGCGGTGCTGCTCGTCAGCAAACAAGGAGGTCAGCGAGTAGGTGGTGGAATGGAAGAAGCTGTCGATCCATCGGACGAGTTCAGGGAGGTCGGCACGGCCGATGGCCAGACGCGCCTTCTCGTTGAACCGATTCCATGCCGCGGCTTCAGCGGGAACGAAGCGTTTGACGGCGGCTGACAGGCTTTGGTCCCCAAGATGAAGCACGGCAAAGCAGATCTCTTCCACCTCGTCCGTGATCTGCGAGCGCATGCGGGCACGGCCGAGACCGATGCGGCCCCGGCCGCTGGTCAGCACGTCGTAGGACTGACGCTGCACGTCGAAGCAGAAGATCTGGCTGGCATCAGGGGAGGGCTGGAACATGGAGGCGATGGCGTAATGAGCGCCGACGTGCTCGAGCTCGATACGCGCGCCGGTGACCCACTTGCGGTAGACCGCGGCACCGTCCCCCTGTTCCGGCACGTTGCTCTTGGCGCGGGCGAGCACGTCCAGAAACTCGGCTTCGAGGGCAGCACCTTCCTCGCCGAACAGCTTGGCGGCGAGCTGCAGCACACGACCGGCGTAGGCGATGATCTGCACCGTTTCAATGCCGGAGATGTCGTCGAAGAACCAGCCACAGCTGGTGTACATGAGCTGGGTGTGGCGTTCGAGTTCGAAGAGCTCGAGCAGGGTCACGCGCTCCTCCGCAGTGAGGAGTTTGAGGGCATGCTGCTGGAAGAAGCGATCCACGCTGCGTTTGCTGCGATCCAGAACGACCTGAATGTAGGCGTCGCGGGCCGCCCAGAGATCGCGGATCAAGGGCGCAGCCATGCGCTCGGCGAGAGGCGCGGTGCGGTCCCGCAACAGGTCGAGCGCTTGACGCAGGGGGCCACGCCAGGCCTGGTTCCACCCTGGTTTGCCGCCGTTGCAGCCGCAATCGGAGCGCCAGCGCTCGACGCCATGAAAGCAGCTCCAGGAGGAGTCTTCGACGACCTCGGCCTCCCAGGTGGGAGGGAAGTTGGCGAGGAACTCGCTGTAGTTGGTCAGGCGCGCAAGTTCCCTTTCCTCGATCCACTCCATGGCGTAGCTCAGCGCCATTTCGCCGTGCCGGTGATGGTGGCCGTAGCTTTCGCCATCGGTGGCGACGTGCGCCAGCTGGGCGCGTCCCGGGTTCTCCGCGGCTGGACGCAGGCTGGTCAGCAGGCGTTTGCCGAACTCCTCGCCGGAGTTCAGCAGATGCTCAAACGCGATAGCCCGCGAGGAGGGGCCGTCGTAGAAGAAGACGTTAATGGAGCGGTCTTCTTTGAGCTGAATGCGATAGGGCTGCGTGGGGTCGACGGTCGCATTTCCCGTGTCTCGCCAGGGCAGGGAGGTTTGAGCGTCGGGCTGCGTCGAAGCGGCTCCGGAATCTTCTGTGCTGCCTGCGGGTGTGGCAAGCGGACGGATGCGGGCGCATTGATTCGGGGCAAGGATCGTGAACTTGATTCCTTCCTGGGCCATCAGGTCCAGCACGTCGCGCGAGACGGCCGTCTCCGCCAGCCACATGCCTTCCGGCTTGCGGGCAAAACGATGCTCGAAGTCCGCGATGCCCCAGCGGATCTGCGTGCGTGCGTCGCGGGGCGACGCCAACGGCATGATGATGTGGTTGTAGACCTGGGCGAGGGCGGAGCCGTGGCCGCTGAAGCGCTCGGCACTGGCCCTGTCGGCTTCCAGGATGGACTGGTAGGTGCGGGGCGCGTTGAGCTCCAGCCAGCTCAGCAGGGTGGGCCCAAAGTTGTAGCTCATGCGCGCGTAGTTGTTCAGGATGCGCGTGATCTGGCCCGCGTCGTCGGTGAGGCGCGAGGCCCCGTTGGGCGCGTAGCACTCGGCGGTGATGCGCTCGTTCCAGTCATGGAAGGGACTTGCGGAGCGCTGGACTTCGACCGTCTCCAGCCAGGGATTTTCCCGCGGCGGCTGGTAGAAGTGGCCATGAACACACATATAGCGCTCCGCCAGTGAGGGACTAGGGGAGGGGATCCTGGGCGAAGACGGGGCTGTCCTCGGGGAGACGGGCAGGGACGACATGCTCTCATCCTACCCGGGGCACCACGCCTCCTCGCTCCGCAAGCGTGGCGG
>CAXTGE010000140.1:0-1692 GCA_964243645.1 uncultured Acidobacteriaceae bacterium
TCGCTGCGCAAGCCGGATCCGTATAAGAACAAGGGTGTGCGTTACTCCGATGAGAAGCTGAAGAAGAAGGTCGGTAAGACGGGCGCGAAGTAACAGGTAGCCGGTAGCCGAAATAAGTGACGAGCGGGAAGGTTGGCGCAACTCAGCCATCCCGCTCCCTATTCACCGAACGTCGCCAGATGTCTGACGACGCCCATAGGAAAGAAGACAAGCCATGATCTTGATGCCACAGCGCAATCGCATTCGTCAGCGGGTTCACAACCGGATCCGCGCCAAGATGTCCGGAACCGCCGAGCGTCCCCGTTTGAACGTGTACCGGTCGTTGAATCATATTTATACGCAGTTGATTGATGATGCCCATGGCGTCACGCTGGCGTCGGCCTCAACCGTCGCGAAGAAGGGCGCCGAGTCCACCCTGGGTGGCAATATCGAAGCAGCTAAAACCGTCGGCAAGTTGATTGCCGAGCGCGGTCAGGCCGTCGGTGTGAAGAAGGTTGTGTTCGATCGTGGCGGATACCTCTATCACGGTCGGATCAAGGCGCTGGCCGAAGCGGCGCGCGAAGCAGGACTCGAGTTTTAAGCCAACACTGCCCAGATAGGGCAGCAATCCGGACCGGTGTGCCGGGAGCAAATAAAAAGGAAACCATGGCTACCAAGAAAAAGCTGGACGGCAACAGGATGAACCTCAAGGATGAGGTCGTCAGCATCAATCGCGTGACCAAGGTGGTCAAGGGCGGTAAGAACATGAGCTTTGCGGCGCTGGTCATCGTAGGCGACCCGAGCGAGGGTGTTGTCGGGTACGGGTCCGGCAAGGCGAAAGAGGTTCCCCAGGCCATCCGCAAGGGGATTGAAGCCGCCAAGAAAAACCTGATCAAGGTAAACATGACGCAGACCTCGATCCCGCATCAGGTGCTCGGCCACTTCGGTTCAGGAGAGGTGCTGCTGAAGCCTGCGCCTGAAGGTACAGGCGTGATTGCCGGCAAGACCGTGCGTGCGGTGATGACGGCTGCCGGCGTGCAGAATGTGCTCACAAAGAACATCGGCTCTGCCAACCCGCACAACGTGATCAAGGCGACCTTCGATGCGCTGACGCAGTTGCGGGATAAGGCTGAAGTGGCCTTATTGCGCGGCAAGTCGATAGACGAGCTTTAAGAGGCAGGTCACAACAGGGGTAAAGAGAGCTGGAGGGGTATTCTCTTCCAAGCCTATCGAACTCCTCAACGAGGTCTGTCCGGAGATAATGATGGCAAGCGAGAACAAGATCAAGATTCAGTACTTCCGCTCCAAGATCTGCACGCCAGTGAAGCACAAGCTCGTTGTGAAGGGCCTGGGTTTTACGAGGCTGAACCAGATCGTTGAGCGCGAGGACAGTCCATCGATCCGCGGCATGGTGAAGAAGATTCCTCACCTGGTGCGTATCGTCGAGTAGTCTCCCACCCGTCCTCTTTTGTAGATAGAGGACCGAATGCGAGTCGCGTGGTTGTGCCAACAGCCGCTGCGGCGTTAGCGAGGAATCATGGCGAAGAATCTCAGCAATCTGCGGGCACCCAAGGGGGCCAACAGCAACAAAAAGCGCGTGGGCCGCGGTATGGGCTCGGGCATCGGCAAGACGTCAGGCCGAGGCCACAAGGGACAGCGGTCCCGATCGGGTTCGCGCATGATGCGCGGCTTTGAGGGTGGCCAGATGCCGTT
>CAXTGE010000140.1:1792-3937 GCA_964243645.1 uncultured Acidobacteriaceae bacterium
CCCGGGAATCCGGGTAGAATAGCTGCGAACAGGCGTCACGCCCCAGCTTGCCTGTGTGCGTTTCGTCGTAGATAGCATTTCCTAAGGCCACAGCTTCGATGCTTGAGAAATTCGCCAACATCTTTCGTCTGCCTGACCTGCGGAAGCGCATCGGGTTCACGCTGGCCCTGCTTGCCGTTTACCGCATTGGGTTCCACATCCCCACCCCGGGTGTGAACGCGGACATGCTGGCACAGTTCTTCAACCAGAATGCCGGCTCAGCCCTTGGTTTGCTGGATCTGTTCGCTGGCGGCAACCTGCGTAAGTTCACTATTTTTGCGCTGGGCATCATGCCGTACATCACCGCTTCCATCATCTTTCAGCTGCTGACCGTGGTGTATGAGCCGCTGGCCAAGTTGCAGAAGGAAGGGGAGGTCGGCCGCCGCAAAATCACTCAGTGGACACGTTACGTGACGGTGTTACTGGCGATCGTGCAGAGCTTTTTCATCTCCCTGCCGCTCACGAGCCAGGGCATGGTGACAATCCCGAAGCTTGAGTTTGTGCCACTCTGCATTGTGACCCTGACCTGCGGGACGGCGTTCATCATGTGGCTTGGCGAACAGATTACGGATCGCGGCGTCGGCAACGGGATGAGCCTCCTGATTTTCACGGGCATCGTGGTTGGCCTGCCCGGAGCTGTCAGCGAGTTGCTGCTCAAGGCCAAGACGAATGCCTGGGGCGGGTTTACCCCCATCGCGATTCTGTTGCTGGTTGTGCTGATGGTGGCCGTTGTCGCCTTCATCATCTTCGTGGAGCGGTCTGAGCGGCGTATTCCGATTCAGTCCGCGAAGCGCGTGGTGGGCCGTGCGACGGCGCAGGCATCCACGTCGTTCCTGCCGCTAAAGGTGAACTCGGGCGGCGTGATGCCGGTGATCTTTGCGGCTTCAATCCTGTCCGCGCCCCAGTTGCTGGCGAACATCAGTCTCTTTGGCTCGGGACCCTTGCGAGATACGACCTACCTGGGACCGGTGTTCCGCGCGCTTGCTCCCGCGGAGCCCTGGTACGAGGTCATTTATATCGCGGCGATCATCTTCTTCGCCTACTTCTACATCTCGATTATTTTTCGGCCAGACGATATTGCAGACAACATGCGGAAGTACGGTTCGTTCATCCCGGGCGTGCGTCCCGGCAAGCGGACCTCCGACTTTATCAACGATGTGCTGACCAGGCTTACGCTGGTTGGTGCGGTTTACCTGATCATTGTCGCGATCATTCCGCAGCTTCTGATCTCGGGCATCCATTTCAATCACCTGCCCCTGGTGGGCGGTGTATTCGACCGGCTGCCGACGTGGGTGACGAACGGGCTGGGGGTGCGCTTCTACTTCGGCGGCACCAGTCTGTTGATCGTCGTGGGCGTGGCGATGGATACCGTGCAGCAGATCGAGGCGCAGTTGATCATGCGGCATTATGAAGGCTTCTCGCCCAAGGCGGGACGACGGTTAGCAAAGCGCTGGTAAGAACCTCTGCTCAACAAACGCAGGCGTGAGAGAACGTGGCTCCGCCTGCGTTCTTGCGTGATGGATGCAGGATAGGATGACACTTGTCTGAAACGAAAGACACATCGAAGGCGTTTCTGCCAGGGCCCGTGCTGATGCTCGGGGCGCCGGGCGTCGGGAAGGGGACGCAGGCCAAGCGCCTGATGGCGGAGTACGGCATTCCGCAGATTTCCACAGGCGATCTGTTGCGGGAGCACCGGAAGAAGCATACCAAGCTGGGCATGCTGGCCGACGAGCTGATGAGCCAGGGCAAGCTGGTTCCGGATGAGCTGGTGAACGACATGGTGGCGGACCGGCTTGAGCAAGATGATGCCAAAAGCGGTTATATTCTGGACGGGTTTCCGCGTACCCTGAACCAAGCCGAATGGCTGGACGAGTTCATTACCCGGAAGCAGGGGCAGGCAGCCGATCCGGAAGAGGCAGCGAAAGGCCAGTGGCCGAAGTTGCCGGTGGTGGCGATCCATCTCGTGGTGGAGACGCAGGTGCTGCTGGAACGCATCACCGGCCGGCGCATTTCGCCGACGGGGAACATCTATAACATCTATACAAATCCACCGAAGGTAGAGGGTGTTTGTGACGTGGACGGCGGCGTCCTGACCCAGCGTGCGGA
>CAXTGE010000140.1:4037-6575 GCA_964243645.1 uncultured Acidobacteriaceae bacterium
AGTCTCAATCCGCTCTACACCTTCAGGAGAACTGGTCTAAGGCGGCGCCCCCGCACATCGTATCGCTATGGCTATTTTGATTAAATCTGCTGCCGAGATTGAGAAGATGAGGACCTCTGGTGCCGCGCTGGCCGCGGTGCATGAGGCTGTCCGTGGTGCCGTTCGGGTAGGGGCGACCACGATGGATCTCGAGCGGGCCGCAGCGGCTAAAGTGGGGCAGCTTGGCGTGACGTCGGCCTTCAAGGGCTACCACGGCTACCCGGCTGTGTTGTGCACCTCGGTGAACCATGAGGTGATTCATGGGATCCCGAGCGACAGGCGCGTGCTCAAAGACGGCGACATCGTTTCTATCGATTGTGGTGTTGTGGTGGACGGCTTTTATTCCGATCGCGCGATGAGTTATGGCGTGGGCAGCCCGAATGCCTCGGCGATGAAGCTGCTCAGGGTCACCGAAGATTCGCTTTACGCAGCAATCGCGAAGGCTGTTCCCGGCGGACGGCTCGGTGACATTGCCTGGGCGGTGCAGAGCCTATGTGAGGCCGAGGGGTATGGCGTGGTGAAGGAGTTTGTCGGCCATGGCATCGGGAAGAGCATGCATGAGGATCCGCAGGTGCCGAATGTCGGTAATCCAGGCAAAGGGCCGAGATTGAAGGCCGGCATGGTGCTTGCCATTGAGCCCATGATTAATGCAGGGACAGCTGAAGTGAAGGTGCTGGAGGATGGGTGGACGGCGATCACGCTGGACGGCAGCCTGAGTGCGCACTTTGAGCACACCGTGGCCATCACCAAAGATGGACCCCGCATTCTGACGAATTAGGCTGTTCTACTTCGGGTGTGGTCACTTGCCGAGATGCGGATTCCTCCGCTGCGCTGTGCATTTTTCCACTGCGTTGGGGGAATGATAGCAAGAGGGGTGACTCGGCTCCCGGCGCGCTCGCTGTCCGGTCACGTGTATACCTGCCACCTAAACTTCTTGTCTCAGCTCACCGGATTTTTTGCGGGGTCAATGTACGCCTGCATCTGACGGAGACAGCAGGAATCATACATAGGAACAGTTTTGGAGGCAGGGTACCCGTATGAGCACAGGATCGAACCCAGAGGGACGCCGCCCGCGCGTCGTGATCGTCGGCGCGGGTTTTGGGGGTGTACATGCCGCCCAGGGGCTGGGGAAGGCTCAGGTGGACGTCACGGTTCTTGACCGACGCAACCATCATACTTTTCAGCCGCTGCTGTACCAGGTGGCGCTGGCTGTGCTTTCGCCGGGGGACATTGCGCAACCCATCCGGTCCATTCTTCGCGACTATAAGAATGTCGAAGTGCTGATGGATGAGGTTGTGGATTTCGACACAGACGCGCGCCGAGTGCACGTGAAGAGTGGTGCCGAGGTCGTCTATGACTACCTGATCGTGGCGACGGGCGCTACACACAGCTACTTCGGACACGACGACTGGGCACCATTCGCTCCCGGTCTCAAGACCGTGGAGGATGCCACGGAGATCCGCCGGCGCGTGCTGCTTGCCTTCGAGCTCGCAGAGCGCCAGAAGGTTGAGACCGGAGCGCATCCGCCGCTGAACTTCGTCATCATCGGCGGTGGACCCACGGGTGTTGAGTTGGCCGGGGCGATCTCCGATATTGCCCGGCTCTACATGACCAAAGACTTCCGCCACATCGACCCGGGCTCCGCCAACGTGCAGATCCTGGAGGGCTCGCCATACATCCTGGGAGCCTATCCCAAGGATTTGCAGAAGAAGGCTGTGGAGCAGCTGGCAGATCTCGGGGTCAAGTGCCGCACGGGGGCGCATGTCACCGAGGTTGGGCCCGGTTACGTGAAGGTCGGGGAGGAGCGCATCGACAGCGTATGTACGCTGTGGGGCGCGGGCGTTCAGGCGTCGGCGCTCGGCAAGAAGCTGGGCTTTCCGACCGATAAGCGTGGATCGGTGTATGTGGATGAGCACCTCAACCCTCCAGGCCGTCCCGAAATCTTTGTGCTCGGCGATCTCTCCCATTTTGAGCAGGACGGCAAGCAGGTACCCGGTGTCGCACAGCCTGCCATGCAGATGGGCGACTACGCCGCGAAACGGATTCAGCTCCTTATGCAGGGCGAACAGGCTGCCGCCAAGCAGAAACCGTTCCGCTACTTCGACAAGGGAGACATGGCCACGATTGGGCGGAAAGCGGCGGTAGCTCGCGTAGCCTGGCCGTTCCACGCAAACATGAGCGGCTTTCTCGCGTGGATGATGTGGCTGGTGGTGCACATCTTCTTTCTCATCGGGCTGCGGAACCGGCTGGCGGTCTTCCGCAGCTGGTTCTGGACATATGTCACGCTGCGGGATGGCGTGCGGCTGATCGTTGGATCGCAGGAGTTGCCAGGCTGGGGAACGCTGGCGCAGAGCGCTGCGCCGGATAACACGGCGGCTCCCTCGACCAGCTCCGGCGCCGAGCAGCGAAGTGCCGTTCCGGCTACCACGTAACCGACCCGGTTTTGCCTGTCTGCGGTCTGTCCGCGGGTGATCCTGAGCTCGTGCATGGCTAACGGCT
>CAXTGE010000141.1:0-3218 GCA_964243645.1 uncultured Acidobacteriaceae bacterium
ACAGCTATGAGGTCTATCTGACCCACGAGTTCCTCGTGATCTGGATGGTGCAGGCCTTTCTCCGCCTCCATCCCAACCCCAACGGAGACAAGCTCGCCGCCTACCAGCCACCGCTGTCGCACATGGCTTTCTGGTTTCTTGCCGTGCTCGCAGGCACGGTCCCCCTCGGCTGGCTACTGGCCCGCTTCTTCTCTGAGCCGCTCAACCGCAAGCTCCGCGGCGCGCGTCCACCCCGGCCCTCGCAGCGGGAAGCACTTACCGTAAGGCGGCGTATGGCGCACATCGTTGTGACCGGCACAACGGAGTGACGTTCCTCCCTCACGGTAAGCAACCTGTACAGGACGGCGAGTGTAGAGGGGCGCACACCCAATAAACGGTCCGGCAAACCACAGGTCTGTCTCGGGCAGTACAGTGTGGAGGAAAGCCGTCGCACGCGCGGCGTGTCCGTACAGCCTCTCCGCACATCTTTTCTTCCGAGGTCGCCGCCTTTGTCCTTCTCCGTACCCGTCCTGCCTTTGCGCTTGGCCGCGTTATTCATGCTCCTTGCCGGATCCGCCTCTGGGCAGGCACCTACCGTCACGCGCGACATCCTCTACACGGCGGACATCACCGGGTCCTACAACGCGGACCTTTACCAGCCCTCCTCTGCCGGGCTGCACCCGGCTCTGGTCATGATTCACGGCGGCAGTTGGCGCACAGGACACAAAGAGGAGTTACGCAAGCTCGGCATCGATCTTGCCAGCCACGGCTACGTCTGCTTCTCCATCGACTACGACACGCACCCCCGATCCTTCCCCACCTCCTGGCAGGAAGCCCGCGCCGCCCTCCTCTTTCTACGCGCCCATGCGGCCGAGTACCGCATTGATCGGGACCGGATCGCCGTTCTCGGCACCTCCGCCGGTGGCCAGCTCGCCGCCCTGCTCGCCGTCGCGCCGGAGGGTCCCGCCGCCACGAGCCTGCTCGCCAGCCGACCCGTAGCTGCAGCCCACGCCTCGGCCGCACGGGCTGCTCTGCTGACCCCCCAAACCCTCCCCGTGGCGGCCGCCGTTCTCTTCAACGGCGGCTACGACGCCCACCCTCATGCCTGGGTGCTGCGCCGTTATCTCGGAGGCTCCTGCGAGAAGATCCCCGCTATCTGCACCGATGCCTCACCCGATACCCATGTCCAACCCGGCCTTCCGCCAATCTTCGTCGGCCACGGTACCCGCGATCACCTGATCCCCTACTCCCAGGCCACCACCTTCATCAGCCTGCTTCAGTTTGCCCACGACCCGGTCACGCCCTTCTCCGCCCAGGGAGCCGGCCACAGCTACTGGCGTAACCGTCACTGGTACGGCAAGAACCTCGCCGCAACGGAAGCGTTTCTCTCCCAGTCGCTTGCAGCCCAATGACCAGCGCCGACCCCACAGTTGTACGCAGTTTCTTCGCTTTACTTTCGCCTCTTCGATCTATACTGACCATCCTGCGGTGCCCTCATCGTGCGCGATTCCAAGGCCCGTACCCGATAGAGCGGTTCTCCTGCAGGTGGTGTGCTGAGCCAAGGCAGTTGGCGCGAGTTTTTGCCAAGAAAACTGGCGCGAACGTGTCAACCGAAGCCATAGCTACAGGAGAACAGCTCTAGAACATGCCGCATCCAACTCCGCACGAGGCCCCAACGATATGCCGACGTCCCGCTTCGCCGAGCAAACCCGAGTTCCCCTCCCAGGCAGCGATCGCAAGCCCTTTACCACCGAGAACAACCCCCGTCTTCCCTTTGCCACCCCGGACAAGACGCCCACGCAGGTGAGTCCCAAAGGCGAGCACGTCACCGTCTCTGTCCTGGTTCGCCGCAAAACTCCGATCGACCCCGGCACCCTCGGCCGGGTTCGCCTCACGCACGAGGAGTTTGAGGCCCAGCATGGCGCAGACCCGGAGTCCGTTGCGCTCATCAAAGCTTTCGCCGCGGAGTACTACCTCCAGGTCGACCCCGAACTGCAACCGGCGCGCGCTACGATCCAGCTTACCGGCTCCATCGAAAACCTCCAAAAAGCCTTTGGCACCCAAATCGAGGCGCACCCGACAAAAAGCGGTACATTGCGCGTCCGCAAGGGCCCGTTGACCCTGCCGGAGGAACTCGCGCCGCACGTCCGCGCCGTGCTCGGCCTCGACAACCGCCCACAGGCCAAACCGCACTTCCGCATCGCCCGCCCGCGTGCCACGAATGCCTCCTACACGCCCGTTCAGGTCGGCGAAGTCTACGAATTTCCGGGGATCAGCGCGGCCGGCCAGACCATCGGCATCATCGAGCTCGGAGGAGGCTTTGCGACCTCCGACATCGAAACCTACTTCCGGGGACTCAAGCTGACCCCTCCGACGGTCAATGCCGTCTCCGTCGACAAAGCCAAGAACATTCCCGGTAAAGACCCCAGCGGCGCTGACGGCGAGGTGCTGCTGGACATCGAGGTCGCCGGCGCGGTCGCTCCCGGCGCAGCCCTCGCCGTGTACTTTGCCCCGAACACCGATCAGGGCTTCCTCGACGCCATCACGACCGCCGTCCATGACACCGCCCGCAAACCGTCCGTGATCTCCATCTCCTGGGGCGGCCCCGAGTCCACCTGGACCGAGCAGACCCTCACCGCCATGGACCAGGCACTTCAGGCCGCCGCTGCGCTCGGCATCACCGTCACGGTGGCCTGCGGCGACAACGGCTCCACGGACGGCGTCACCGATGGCGGCAATCACGTCGATTTCCCTGCCTCCAGCCCCCACGTGCTCGCCTGCGGCGGCACCAATCTGCGCGTCTCGGGCAACACGATCACCAGCGAGACGGTGTGGAACGAACTCACCGCGAATGAGGGCGCCACCGGCGGCGGCGTCTCCACCTTCTTCGCCAAACCCAGCTGGCAAGCCAACGCCAACGTACCCGCCCCTACGGGGAGCACCGGCGGCCGTGGCCTGCCCGACGTTGCCGGCGATGCCGACCCCACCACCGGCTACATCGTCCGCGTCGACGGTCAAAGCACGGTGATTGGCGGCACCAGCGCCGTCGCTCCGCTCTGGGCCGGCCTCATCGCGCTTGCCAACGCGACCAACGGCAACACGGCCGGCTTCGCCAACCCAACCCTCTACGCGGCAAGCGAATCGACCACCTTTCACGACATCACCTCAGGCAACAATGGCGCTTTTGGGGCCGCTCCGGGCTGGGATCCCTGCACCGGCCTCGGCTCGCCCATCGGCAC
>CAXTGE010000141.1:3318-6457 GCA_964243645.1 uncultured Acidobacteriaceae bacterium
CCCCTCACTCCCCTTGCCTCCTGCCGAAGCCGATACTCACTCTTGTCATCGGCAAACAGGAGCAAAACTTGAGCGCCTCTCTTCAATCTCCCTCACACACCGCACCGACCGCCGAGCTCGCCGGCGTCACCAAGCGCTACAACAACGGCGTCCTCGCGCTCGATACGTTCTCCCTTGCGCTCCATCAGGGAGAGATCGTCGCTCTGCTCGGTCCCAACGGCGCGGGCAAATCGACCGCCATCAAGCTCCTCATGGGATTGGCCGCGCCTTCGGACGGACAGGTTCGCATCTTCGGGCAGAACCCCCGCCACAATACGAACCGTCTCCGCACGGGCGTCATGTTGCAGGTGGGCAAGGCGCCCGAAACCCTGCGTGTCCGCGAGCATCTCGACCTCTTCCGCGGCTACTATCCTGCACCCCTGCCCCTCGCCGAGCTCACGCGCATTGCCGGCCTGGCGGGGCTGGAAGACCGCCTGTTCGGCCAACTTTCGGGAGGCCAGAAACAGCGCGTGCTCTTCGCCCTCGCTCTCGCCGGCGACCCCGACCTCATCTTTCTCGACGAGCCCACCGTCGGCCTCGACATTGAAGCCCGCCGCATTCTCTGGACCGAGATCCGCGGTCTCGCCGCCAGAGGCAAAACCGTCCTGCTCACCACTCACTACCTCGAAGAGGCTGACGCGCTCGCCTCCCGCATCGCCGTCATCAACCACGGCCGGCTGGTCTGCCAGGGCACACCCTCCGAGGTCAAAGGCTATGCCGCCGGGGGCAACCCAGGGCTGACGACGGAGCCGATGCCCCATGCAGAGCTTTCCTTTCAGACGCTCAATGCCACCAGCCTCGGCCCCGGAAGTCTCACGGGCGCATTAAGCTCGCCTGTCGGGCAGGCCGTGAAGCTCATCCGGTGCACCACCTCGCTCGGTCGACCTCATCTGCAGCACATGCCGGGTGTTCTCAGCGTCGAGCACCCGCCGCGCGAGCTCGACTCCAGCCTTCGTCTCCCTACTACCGTCACCACCACGCAACCCGAGGCGACGCTCCGCCAGATGCTCGCCCTGGACACGTCCCTGTCGCACTTGGAAGTTGCCAGCCCCGCCCTTGAGGATGCGTTCCTCGCCCTCACCCGCTCCGCCACGCTTTAATCCGGCACGCTTCCTCCCGCTTCCTGCACCGCCGCCTGACCACACCAGGAGATCCCCATGGCCGCCACCACGCTTCCCGTTCCCTATCGCAGCCGCAACACCCCCGCCCACACCGTTCGGCTCTACCTTCGTGAGGCTCGGTATGAGTTCCTGCGCGCCCTGCGCAACAAGGGCTTTGCTCTCGCCATCCTCGGCTTTCCGACGATGTTCTACCTGCTCTTCGGCGTCGCCAACCGCAGCGAAACCCTGCACAGCGGCCAGAGCCTCGCGAAGTATCTGCTCGCCGGCTATGCGGGCTTCGGCACCGTTGGGGCCGCGCTCTTCGGCATCGGCGTGGGCTTGGCGTTTGAGCGCACCTCCGGCTGGCTGGACCTGAAGCGCGCCAGTCCCATGCCGCCGCTCGCCTACCTGCTCGCCCGCTGTGCCATGGCCGTGCTGTTCAGCCTCCTCATCGTCAGCCTGCTGTGCGGCATCGGCATCAGCCTTGCCGGCGTTCATCTCACGCTGGCCGACTACGGGCGTCTGCTTGCCACCGCGTTTCTGGGCTCGGTTCCCTTCGCCGCCATGGGACTCATGCTCGCCATGCTCCTGCCGCCCAACAGCGCGCCGGGCATCGTCAACATGCTCTACCTGCCCATGAGCTATGCCTCCGGACTCTGGATTCCGGTCGCCATGCTCCCCCGATTTGTGCAACACATCGCCCCTTGGCTGCCCACCTATCACCTGGCGCAGCTAATGGTGCACGCGGTAGGCTACGGTGCCCCGGGCGATCGCATCGCCACCCATGTTCTGGCGCTGGCCGGCTTTACCTGCCTGTTCTTAGGGGCCGCCTGGATCACCTTCGCCCGCACCGAGGAAGCGTAGGAGTTGTACGGTTCTAGGTTGCTCGTTCCAGGTTGCTCGTTGCTCGTTGCTCGTTCAAGAAGGGGATCTGTTGGTGTGCACGTAATCGAAAACGAGGATTTCGCGAAACTGTACCTCGCCCTCAATGCTCTGAAAGCCCTTCCTTGGTTCCCCATCTCCGTGCGCGACAGACGCGCATTCCGTGTCGAACAGTGGTCTGACGTCACGTCCGTCATCAAGGCCTGATCAGAGCTCCGCCGAACAAAGGGCAACGCCGACTCCCCTCTGCAACACGAACGCATAGATAACTCAGCCGAATCACAGTCCATGTGTCAACGGAGTATCAAGGGGTGGCATCACCCAGCTACTTCCGTCCCAGCTCATCATCCTTGTGATAGTTCGGATACGGCGGCGCCGGGAACGTCGCCGGCGGATGGCTCTTCAGCTCATCCATCACCAACCCCACCGCGCGCTCCAACTGCGGATCATGCCCTGCTTCGACCTCCTTGGGCAGGTACTCCACCTCCACATCCGGCGCGATCCCATGGTTCTCCACCTCGAACTCACCCTTCAGCCCATAAATCGCCGTCCGCGGCGCCGTCACGCTCCCTCCATCCAGCAGCGACGGGTACCCGCCAATCCCCACCAGCCCACCCCACGTCCGAGTCCCCACCAGACTGCCAAGCCCCGCCTTGCGGAAGTACCACGGCATCGCATCGCCGCCGGAACCCGCGGACTGGTTGATGATCATCGCCTTCGGCCCAAAGATCGCGCCGCTGGGCTCCGTCACCCGCTCCCCCTCACGCGTCTCGTAGTTGGACATCGGCACACGCCGCAGCACATCGATCACATAGTCAGCAATCAGACCGCCCTCGTTATAACGCTCATCGATCACCACGGCCTTCTTCTGCGTCTGCGCAAAAAAGTACCGGTTGAAGTTATTGAAGCCCGCACCCGCCGTGTTCGGCAGGTACACATAGGCCACCTGGCCTCCGCTCATCGCGTCCACCTTGCGTATGTTGTCCGCAATCCACTCCTGCGCGCGCAGCCGATGCTCGGAGTCAACAGGCACCACCGTCAGACGCCGTGACCCTTTGCCATCCGGCGTCGGTCCCACCTCGATCACCACCTGCTTATCCGCCATCCCCTCAAAGCGC
>CAXTGE010000142.1:0-6449 GCA_964243645.1 uncultured Acidobacteriaceae bacterium
CTGACGGTGGAGCAAGCGATGCCGCTGCACTCGACCCTGACGGTGGGCTATGTGGGCAATCGCGCGCTGCGTTTGCCAGTGTATGTCGACACCAACGTCGACCCGAACTCCGTGACGATGGCCCACAGCTACCAATACACCAACCCGAATACGGGCCAGGTGTCCAACCAGGTGGTGCCGATCTACACCAACCGGCTGTACACGACGACCGGCACCGTGGCCACGGGCTTCTCGGTGGTGAACTCGAACTACCATTCCATGGTCGTCACGGTGCGTAAGCCGATGAGCCACGGCGTGGAGTTGCTCGCAAACTATACCTGGGCTAAGGCCATGGACGGCGGCCAGACCTACGGCGGCAACGGCACCTTCAACGGCACCGACGCCCCCCTGATTCCGTTCGGCCAAGGGCATCGCCAGGGTCTCGGCGCGGAGTACGCGCGTTCGGATCTCGACATCCGCGGCCGCTTTGTGGGCACGTTGATCGGCCGGTCCAAACTGCCTATCGGCAACCGCTACGCTGCCTATGCCGTGAACGGCTGGCAGCTCTCGGGAACCTATACGGCGCAGACCGGCGAGCCCGTAACGGCCACCGTGAGCGGTGCGATCACCTACCTGACCGGCGGCAATCTGGGCAACCTGACCACCGACGCGGGCGTGACGAACGCGGCGTTCACCTCGGGACCGAGCGCCCGTGTGCCGAACTTCATTGCGGGACGCAACAGCTTTGCCGGTCCCGGCGTGCACAATCTGGACGCTCGCATGTCCCGTGAGTTCCCAGTGTTTGGAGACCGGTACCGGTTCGAGCTGGCGGGCGAGGCATTTAACCTTGTGAATCACCGCAATATCCTGTCGGTAAATACGCCCATCGTGGCCTACACGGCTCCCGGCACCAGCGGCTGCCCGGCGGCGACGACCGGCAACGTCGGCTGTCTGGCTCCGTTACCCGCGTCGTCAGCGCAGTTCATGACGCCGTCGAGCACCTCCAACGTGATCTACAGCGCGCGGCAGATCCAGTTGCTGGGACGGTTCATCTTTTAGGGGAGACAAGGGCGATAGCCAAAAGTGAAGGGGCCCCGCACGGGGGGCCCTTCACTTTCTCCAGGCAAAAAGGCTCAGGCAGCCTGATCGTCCACATTTTGCTTGGCGTCATCCACGGTGACACGGACCTTCAGCCGATGCCCGGCACGGTAGATGGTCAGGGTCACCGTATCGCCGATCCGGTGCGCATTCAGAGCGGTGGACAGGTCCTGCGCGTTGGTGATCTCCTGCTCGTCAAGGCCCACAATCAGATCCCCACCCAGCTTCACGGGTTCGTTGCCCATGTAGGCCTGCTGCGTGCCGCCGCGAAGGCCGGCTTTCTGGGCGGCTCCCCCGGGCAGCACGCGCTCTACGAGAATGCCGTACTCGACCGGAAGCCCGATCTGCTCGGCGATGCCGGGGCCAATCTGCAGGCTGACAATGTCGAGCGAAGGACGCCGCACGCGGCCGTACGTGGCGAAGTCATTGAGCACGGCTTTGGCTGTCGAGATTGGAATCGCAAAGCCGATGCCGGCGGACTGATCGGCGCCGCCGTTGGGATTCGAGGCGATGAGGGTCGTGATCCCGATGACCTCACCGTGCGAGTTGAGCAGCGGGCCGCCGGAGTTGCCGGGGTTCACGGACGCGTCCGTCTGGATGGCGTCCTCGATCTTGTTGCCCGAGGGCATCTCGATGGAGCGAATGGCCGAGATGATGCCGCGGGTCATGGTGCCGTTGAAGCCAAACGGATTGCCGATCGCATAAACCTGCTGGCCGACGACGAGATTGGTGCTCTCAGCGAGCGTGGCGGGCTGCAGGTTGGACGAGCCCTGGATCTGCAGCAGCGCGAGATCGTGACCGCGGTCACGGTTCAGCACCTGGGCCTTGTACTTGTGCTTGTCGGAGGTTGTGACCTCGACGACCTGCGCGCCTTCAATGACGTGATTGTTGGTCAGAATGTGCCCCTGCTTGTCGAGGATGAAGCCGGAGCCCTGCCCCTGCTGCGGCACGGCCCGGTAGAAGAAGTCATAGGCGACCTGCGTGGAGGTGATATTCACCACGCTGGGCAGGCCCTTTTTGTACACACCGATGTTCTGCTGCTCTTCGAGGTCAAAGGAGGGGGCGGCGTTGGCGACGGTCAGGTTAAACCTGCCCAGCGGCCCTCGCTCCTCCTGTGTGGCAGCACTCTCGGCCGTGGGATGCAAAATCCCGGCGAGCGTTCCCGCCGCGGGCAGGAGCCGCGCCGAAAGGTAGTAGAAGCCGAGCAGGATCAGGAACACAAGGAGGACGGGGCGAAGTTTCATGGGGTATCGACTCACGGAGAACGGCGCTCAATCTCTTAAACGCCCTCTTGAGATTTTAGTCGTCCCGCGGGCGCCCGATCTGCCCGCCGGTCGCCACGGAAGGCAAATGCGCAATCGGCACTGGCCGATTCCAGCTAAGTCGTTGTATTTGTTTGGTGAAAAGGTGGGCTTATGCGAAGCTACATGTGTTCAAACAGCTTTCAACTGGGTAGCGGTCATCAAGATGCACTGGGGGCCTGTTTCTGGGTAGGTTGAACTCCATTCTGCGCCACCTGAGTCTCTATGGCGCTCTCGGCTCGATCGCAATGGTTGTGCCTCAGGGGAGCGCAGCGCAGAGCTCGGAGTCGGCTGTGCTCTCCGGCACGGTCACAGACGCGACGGGCGCGGTGATACGTGGGGCTACCGTTCACCTTACCCCCGCACGCAAGCCGGGCAGGGGAGCCAAGCAAGAACAATCCCAAGGACAGTCCCTCGATCAATCCAGTGATGGCACGGGCGGCTTCATCTTTCGCGTGCCGGCCGGAGCCTATGTACTCGACGTTGAGGCCGCTGGCTTTTCAAGCTACGAGAGCCAGTCTCTCGCTCTTAAGCCAAAGGCAGCTCTGCGCATGCCGGTTCGCCTGGCTGTAGCAGGGCTGCACGAGGAGCTCACGGTGCTGGAGGACCAGACTGCCGGCGCCGGCCTGGACCGTTCCGGCGGCTCGCTCGTCTTTGAGGGCGAGCGACTGAATCTGCTCTCCAACGACCGGGACACACTGGGCCAGCAATTAGGGGCCCTGGCCGGCGGGGGTGGCCACGCCCTGTTCCTGATCGACGGATTGTCGGGTGGCCGGCTACCGCCAAAATCGTCGATCCGCTCCATTCGCATCAACGAAAATCTTTACTCCGCGGCCTATGCGGAATACGGCGGCCGTGTCGAGATCACCACCAAAGCAGGGGCTGACCAACTGCACGGCACGATGGCCTTCAGCGGGACCAATCAGCCGATCGACGCACGCAACCCCTACACGGGCGTCCAGCCGCCGTTCTATGACTTCCAGCAGGACGGCAACCTGAATGGGCCCATTGGTAGGAAGACCTCGTTCTTCCTGGCCGATACCGTGGAACAGCTTGCCAACAACAGCGTGGTGAACGCGGCCAGTCCAGTTAATCCCGCGACCCAGATCTCCACGGCCGTGGCGTCGCCCCAGCTATCGCAGGTCTATTCGGCACGTCTGGATCGGCAGTTCAGCGAAGGAAACTACGGGTATCTTCGGGACGAGTGGACGCAGACGCACGTGACAAACAGCGGCATCGTTCCTCTGGTTCTGCCGGAGTCGGCGTTTTCTTTGAATACGCTGACGAACTCTCTGCAGGGCGCGGATACGCAGGTCCTCGGCCCCCATGCGGTGAATGAGACACGCTTCGGATACCTGCGCACGCGGGTCCGGCAGGACCCGAACAACAGTCTTCCTTCCGTGGTGGTGCAGGGCTCCTTCCAGAGCGGCGGCAATCCCTCGCAGATCCTCCATGACAAGCAGGACAGCTATGAGATCCAGGACCTGTTTGAGACGGATCACGGAGCGCATTCCATCCGGGCAGGCGTTCGCGTTCGCGTGTTGCGGGATGCCAACCTGTCCAGCGCGGGCTTCAACGGGCAATACATCTTCCCTGATGCCACGGCCTACCTCGCCGGACGGGCCACGCAGTACAGCCAGACCTTTGGCCAGCCGGAGGCCGTGCTGCTCAGCGAAGACCTGGGCGTCTACGCAGAGGACGACTGGAAGGTGAGCCCCAATCTCTCCTTCAGCTACGGTCTGCGCTTTGAGAGTCAGACCGCCATCCCTGACGGTAATGACCCGGCACCCCGCTTGGGGTTTTCGTGGGCGGTCATGCGCGGCAGGAGCAAGACGCCGCTGGTCCTCCTGCGCGGCGGCTACGGCATCTTCTACGACCGCTTCCCCACGGTACAGCTGTTGCAATCTGTTCGACAGAACGGCACGCGTCAGGTGGCGTACCTCGCCCAGGGTACCGGATTTGATCCCCATGGACCACCTCCCGGCATCGTCCTGTCATCGGGCGAGCCGACTGTCTATGAGGTGAGTCCCAGGCTAAGGTCTTCCTACGCGCAGGCAGCGGGTTTTTCGGTAGAGCGCGCGATCGGCCGTTACGGGACGGTCTCCGCCAACCTGCTTTACGAGCACAACACACACAACTTCCTTACCCGGAACCTCAACGCGCCGCTACCCGGAACGGTAACCCCCGGGGTGCCGGGCGGTGTGCGGCCACTTGGCACCGGCAATCTCTATGCCTTTTCATCGGACGCCAACGGCAACCTGGAACGCTTCTACCTCAACTACCGTCTGCAGATCAGGTCTCGCCTGTCTCTGTTTGGCGTTTTCGACGCTGACAAAAACTTCAGCGAAGCGGATGGCATTGATCGCTTCCCTTCGAACGAGTACAACCTCCGGCAGGATTATGCCCGCGCCGCCGAGGAGCGGGCGCAGTCCTACACAGGCGGGATGCAGTTGTCCTTGCCGCACAGCGTCCAGATCACGCCATTCCTGTTCGCGCACAGCGGTGCGCCGTTCGACATCACGACCGGCGCGGATCTGAATGGCGACACGATCTACAACGATCGCCCAGCGCGGGCGACGGATCTGTCGCGCCCTTCGGTGGTTGCCACAAGTCTGGGGAACTTCGACGTGGCACCAGCGCCGAATCAATCCGTGCTGCCGCGAAATTTTGGGACTGCGCTGGGATTTGTCTGGCTACAGCTGCAGGTAAGCAAGGACTTTCACCTGGGACCAAGGCCGAAGGCGGGGGGGAGCGGCGGCAAGGCCGCGTCGGCTCCGGACCGCCCCTGGGACCTGAACTTCGCGGTGGAGGTGCACAACGTGACAAATCACAACAATCCCGGGCTTCCCGTGGGGTCGATATCGGCGCAGGGATGTAGCGCGAGCAGCGCGACGACATGCGAGTGTACGGCAGCCTCCTGTCCCCTCGTGCCGTCCCCGTACTTCGGGAGATCCTTATCGCTGGCTGGCGATTTCAGCCCGATCACCGCGTCGAACCGCACCCTGCTTCTACAGACGACGTTCAGCTGGTAAGCGCGGACTTCGGTAGCTGCGACGTCCGAAATGCAGATTCCGTTCGGGAAGGCCAATTGGGAATCGCAACCCGTTTTGTTGTCATTCCGCAACGCAGGGAGGCATCCGCATCATCTCGGCAAGCGACTACACCTGAAGGAGAACAGCTCTAAACAAGGCCAAGCGACAGGCTAGGACCGTGTGCTATTGGGCTGCAAAAAGGGAGGGCGAGCCCGGAAGCTCGCCTTGCCCTCCTGGATCGTCCTCCAGACTAACGTGCGGCCAGTTCTGCCTGCGCGCCGGCCTTCAGGGCGGAAGCCTTGTCGGTCTTCTCCCAGGTGAACGCATCGCCGGTGCGCCCAAAGTGACCGTACGCGGCAGTCGCCTTGAAGATGGGCCGACGCAGGTCGAGGCTTTCAATGATGCCCTTGGGTGTGAGCTTGAAGTTCTCACGAATTAACTCGATAAGCCGCGCTTCCGAGACCTTGCCGGTGCCGAAGGTATCGATGCGAATCGAGACCGGCTCAGCGACACCGATCGCGTAGGCCAGTTGCACCTCGGCCTTGTCGGCGAGTCCGGCAGCGACGATATTTTTCGCGATGTAGCGAGCCATATACGCGGCAGAGCGATCGACCTTGGTCGAATCCTTGCCCGAGAAGGCGCCACCGCCGTGCCGTCCCATGCCGCCATAGGTGTCCACGATGATCTTGCGGCCCGTCAGGCCGGAGTCACCCATGGGACCGCCGATGACAAAGCGCCCAGTCGGGTTGATGTGGTACTTCGTGTTCTCGTCGAGCAGCTCGGCCGGGATCACTGCCTCAATCACATGCTCCTGGATATCCGCATGGAGCTGCTCGTTGGTGAGCTTGCTCTGCGGATCGCGGTCGGAGAACTCGGCGTGCTGGGTGGAGATCACCACGGCATCGACGCGGACGGGCTTGCCCGCGGCATCGTACTCCACCGTGACCTGGCTCTTGCCGTCCGGGCGAAGGTAGGGCATCTTGCCGGACTTGCGCACGTGGCTGAGCTTCTCGGCCAAACGGTGCGCGAGCGAGATGGG
>CAXTGE010000143.1:0-4367 GCA_964243645.1 uncultured Acidobacteriaceae bacterium
CGGGTGGGGGTGAGGGTTTTGGGGGCGCCGTTGAAGTCGGTGAGGGTGATGCCGGAGGTGGTGAGGGTGGCGACCTCGTTGTCCTGGAGGTAGTAGATGGAGCGGGTGTGGTGGAGGATGCCGGGGACGTCGGAGGCGAGGAAGAACTCGCCTTCACCGAGGCCGAGGACGATGGGCGGGCCCATGCGGGCGGCGACCATCTTGTCGGGCTCGAGGGCGGAGAGAACGCCGATGGCGAAGGCGCCGGTCATGCGCTTGGCGGCTCTTCGCACCGCCTCTTCCAGCGGTAATGCGGGAGTTAAGAGTGAGGAGTGAGGGAGTGAGGGGGATTCGAGGACGGCTTGGGATTCGTTGGTGGCGGCAGGGTCGGTGGTGGGGCTACCTGGGGTTTGGGCGGGGGCAGAAGCGGATCCCTCCGCTTCGCTATGGGATGACAGCTCCGGTCGGGAGGACAGGTTTGTGGAGGGGCCCACCTTAACCGACGGTGGAGCTGTCGGCGAAGATGGGGCACCCGCGAGGTCCAGCTCGTCCTGGATGACGTGGGCGATGATTTCTGTGTCGGTTTCGGAGAAGAATTTGTGGCCCTTGGCGATGAGGGCGTTCTTGAGGGTGAGATAGTTTTCGACGATGCCGTTGTGCACGACGACGAGGGTGCCGGTGCCGTCGCGGTGAGGGTGGGCGTTTTCTTCGGTGGGGCGGCCGTGGGTGGCCCAGCGGGTGTGACCGATGCCGTAGGTCCCGTGGACGGGGTTGTCGCGCAGGATGGCGTCGAGATTGCGGAGCTTACCGGGGGCGCGGCGAAGCTGGAGACCGTTGGGCTGACCGTCAGGGGTGAGGCCGCCGGCGACGGCGATACCGGCGGAGTCATAGCCGCGGTATTCGAGGCGGGCGAGGCCTTCCATGATGACGGGGACACACGCTTTAGGACCGATATAACCGACGATTCCGCACATAGCTCAGTAGTGTAGCGGGGCGGCGGTGGAAAGCGCTCAGTCGATTGGGGGATGGTGCGGCGCCCCGGTGGGACGCGCTGGGATGCGGGCGTGCGTGAAGCAGGTGACCCGTCCCGTTCGGCTTCGCTCAGGGCGGATAACAGGAAAGCAACTGGGGCAGTGATCCTGTCCCGATGATGGTCAAAAAGGCAGCTGTGCTATCGACGCAGAAGCTTTCGGGTAGTTTCCATACCGGTGCCGTAGACGATGTGGGCGAGCCAGTGGCTGAGATGCGCCGCGGCGGGTTCTTCAGTGGGCCATTTGGCAAAGCCGACGGCGGGAACGGAGACGAGATCGGTACCCAGCCAGAGAACGGTGCCGAAGACCGTGCCGAAGCCGATACCGGGCAGGGCCGTGTACTCGGCGATGAGGCCGTAGGCTGCGCCCATGAGCGCGCCAAAGGCGTAGTGGACGACGGTACCTCCCGTCTCTTTCTCTGCGCGAGAGAGATGGCGTCCACCGGGGGCGTGGCTGGCGAAGGTGTCGGCGGCCTGCATGGTGACGGTCTCAGGTAGCTCCGGGGCGTGCTGTCGTTCCGCGGCGTCGGCATTGCGATCGTCTTGTGTCTTGAGCGACTCCCCAAGCTTGAATCCTGGGCCCTGGATGAAGCGGAGCATGAGCCAGGAGGCGACCAGACCGCTGGCGGTGCCGGCGAGCAGGCCGGCGGTGACGTTTCTGCGTGGGTGCATCGGGGGAGCCTCGTTGCCAATGGATGCGGATTGGGCGCTCGGCATCGACGGAACCAGGACGCGGCCGCATGATCGGTTTGAAGCGGTGAAGGTGCCTGGCAAGAACCGGGCGAATCGAGGCCACTAGCTGCCCGTCAGGCGTCCGGGAGATACCAGGGCACGTTGATGACAACGATGCGGCGATTGCCTTTGAGCAGAAGCAGCGTGCGCAGCACGGTGGAGCGGTGGTTGTGCAGCAGGTATTGGTACCAGCGCGCGGTGACAAGCTCCGGGACGATCACGGCGATGCGACGCTCGGGCAGAGACGTCTCTTTGTCGAGGACGTACTTGAGGATGGGGCTGGTAATGAAGCGGAAGGGCGAGGGCAGCGAGACGATCTCCGGCTCATGGATACCGGCTGTCTTTGCGGCTGAGGCCACCTGTTGATTCCAGCCGTCGGTGGTGCCCTGGTCGGGCTGATCGATGCCTTCGATGTGCAGAACCTCGACGTCGGGCGTGAGGGCGCAGGCGAATTGCAGAGCGGTTTGGGAGGCGCGGTTCCAGTGGGAGACGGGCAGGATAGCGAAGGGTGCAATCTCTTTCGCGAGCTCGAGGTGATCGACGCGGGATTGCTTGTCGACAAACTCATAGTGGCGATGGACGCCGACCATGAGCAGGATGAGGAGGGGGATCATTAGCACGGTGATCCAGGCGCCCTCGGTGAACTTGGCGACAAGTACGACCATGACGGTGATGCCGGTGCAGAGGGCACCCAGACCGTTGAGGGCCATGGAGAACTTTGAGCCGCGGCCGGGGTTCTTGCGCCAGTGGCCGACCATGCCGGCTTGCGAGAGGGTAAAGGCCATGAACGCGCCAATGGCGAAGAGCGGAATGAGGCGATCGGTGACGCCGCCGAAGGCGACGAGGATCAGCGAGGACAGGATCGCGAGGACGACGATGCCTTCGGTGTAGACGAGGCGGCGACCGCGAATGGCGAAGAACTTGGGCAGGTAACCGTCTTCGGCGATGGCGCGGCAGAGGCGCGGGAAATCAGTAAACGCGGTGTTCGCCGAGAGGGACAGCAGGATGAGGATGCTCGCGATGGTGACGTAATAGACGACGCCTTTACCGGCGACGGCGGCGGTGATCATGCTGAGCAGGCTCTGGTACTGCGGGGAGCCGGGCTCGGTGGCGCTGATGCCGTAGATCTTGGTCAGGTGAGCGATGCCGTAGAGGAAGACGCCGAGCAGAACGACGATGACGGTGAGCGTGCGGCGGGCGGTTTGGGTGTTGGGATCTTTGAAGGCAAGAACGCCGTTGGAGACGGCTTCCACGCCGGTGAGAGCGGTGCAGCCGGAGGCGAAGGCACGGATGAGGAGCCACGCCCCGACAGCCGCGACGGCGTGCCCGGAGGGATGCGGTGGCGCGACGACGGGCGTGGGGTGACCGCCGCTCGTGGCTGCCTTGACCAGGCCCCAGCCGAGTACGCCCAGCAGGCAGGCGCAGAAGAGATAGGTGGGCAGCATGAAGAGCACGCCGCTCTCACGGACGCCGCGCAGGTTCACCAGGGTGAGTAAAACGAGGATGACGAGGCAGATCGACAGCGTGTGCGGGCCAAACCTGGGGGCGGCGGAGACGAGCGCGCCGACGCCCGTGGAGATGCCGACGCCGACATCGAGGAGGTAGTCCAGCATGAGGGCGGCTGCGGCGAGCAGGCCGAGGCCGCGACCGAGGTTTTCGCTGGCGACGGTGTAGGAGCCGCCGCCGTTGGGATAGGCCGCGATGGTCTGGCGATAGCTGAAGAAGACGATCGCCAGCAGGGCGATGATGGTGAGGCTGATGGGCAGGACATACGCGATGCCGGCGGCCGCGGCAGGGATAAGGATGGTGAGCGCGGCTTCGGGGCCGTAGGCGGCCGAGCCCAGGGCGTCGAGGCCGAAGGCAGGCACACCCTCGGCGACGTTGACGCGCTGGCTCGCATCTTCCTCGGAGGCCAGCGGACGGCCGAGCAGGGTATCGAGCAGAGGCATGCGTGTGAGATGCGAAGAAGAGTGGGGGTTGGCGCGAATATCGCGGCGAGGCTGGGCTGCTTCGGCACGGCCCTTTCGTCAGCTCAAGCAGGATGGAGCACGGAGTTGAGCAGCACGGCCATGCCGTTCCAGAAGATCTGGACACCGATGCAGATGAGGATGAAGGCGACGATGCGGAGAATGCCGTGGATGGTGGAGGGAGAGACGGCGGCTCTGAGACGCGGCGCGTACCCATAGCAGAGATAGATCATGCCGCTGAGGACCACTACGGCGAGAAAGAGGCCGAGGTGTTCGAGTGTCTCCCCCTTGACGCCGCCGGTGGAAAAACGCGCGCTGAGTGTGAGCATCACGACCAGCGTGCCCGGGCCGGAGGTCACCGGGAAGGTGAAAGGATAGAAGGCTTTTTGCTGCAGCGAACGCAGCGTCTGTTCGGGGTCGAGGCTGGCGACCTCCCCCTTGTCCCGCGCGTTCGCGGTGGAGTCCTTCTCGTTGAGTACGCCCCAGCCAAGGGAGGCAATGACCAGACCGCCGGCGACCTGGACGATGGGCAGGGAGATGCCGAAGAAGCGGAGGATCACGGAGCCGAGGAGCTCGATGACGGCGAGAAAGGCGATGTTGTTGAGGGCGACCTTGCGGGCGAGATTGCGGTAGATCTCCGGTGGGGCTTCGCCGATCAG
>CAXTGE010000143.1:4467-6363 GCA_964243645.1 uncultured Acidobacteriaceae bacterium
GACTATGCTGATCCGTGGAGGACGTCCTGAATGAAACGTCGTGCAATCTTAGAAGCGCTCACCATCGCTGCTGGAGCGGCACTCCTACCGGAGTGTCTTGCAATTGCCCAGCCAACGCCTGCTCCCAAGGGTTTGCCACGGGAGAGGGTGACAGGTATCGGCGGCGTGTTCTTCCGTGCGCGTGATCCCAAAGGGTTGGCTCAGTGATATCAGGACCAGCTAGGTGTCTTTGTGACTCCGGAGAGCTCCAGCGACCCGGTGTGGCATCAACAAGCCGGACCCACGAGCTTCACACCCTTTCCCGAGAAGACCAACTACTTTGGGGACGCAACGAAGCAATGGCTGATCAACTTTCGAGTAAGCGATCTGGACAAAATGACGGCACAGCTTGAAGCTGCGGGAACCGTGGTGAAGGTCGATCCTACGACGTACCCGTACGGTCGCTTTGCGCGCCTTCACGATCCGGAAGGAAACCCCGTGGAGCTCTGGCAGCCGGCCGCCGCTCGCTAGCCCCCTGGCAGACGCAGGATGGATATCTTGCATCCGCACCGTGCGGACCGACATGGGCTGCTTGGCTCCGTCTGAGGCAGTTCTGGGCCAACTTCCGCCCAAACGTGTTTCTCGGTAGCGATCTTGAACTTGAGGCGTCAGGGTTGCGCTTTGAAGCATGAGGCTGGCCGTCGCGCACCGACCGCGTATACGCAAGGAGGCTTACTTGCCGAGTCGTTCCGCTTTAAACAGTTTTGGGGCTTCAGACTGTTGATCGAAACAGCTTCGTGCGGCTTCCACGTCCGCGCGCCGAGAAAATGCCCACATTGCCAACGCGGTCACAGGGACAAGTACGTCGGTGCCGAGCTCGGTGAGTCCGTAATCCACCCGGGGTGGGATGCTGGGCGTGACCTTGCGAGTGATGTAGCCGTCTCGCTCCAAGCCTCGCAGGGTGGTAGTGAGGACCTTCTGTGAGATCGAGCCGAGACTGCGTTTCAGTTCACTGAACCGCATGCTCCCACGGGACAGCATGGCAATCACGAGAATGGACCATTTGTCGCCCACGCGTGCCAGCACGTCACTGACAGAATGGCAGATATCTGGAGGGAGATCGCTGAAGCCGATCGATCGGCAGGGGGTGGTTACATTGAGGTGACCTGGTTTCATGAAAGTGCCTTCTTGTGACCGATTGCAGTCACTCTTAGTATCTCGGTATGCAACAGATACCGCAACGAAATGTCGGTTCTCCCGGCCCTGAGCGGCAGGAAACCGTACTGGTCACGGGTGGCTCCGGCTACATTGGCGGATGGATCATCGTGCAACTGCTAGAGCAGGGCTATCGTGTCCGCACAACCGTGCGGAGCCATTCACGCGAGGCCGTTGTGCGCAACGCGGTGGGGGGACAAATTGACCTGCAGGACCGACTCTCTTTCTTTGTCGCCGACTTGTTGAAAGACGACGGATGGAGCGATGCTGTCAATGGATGCAACTACGTCCTTCACGTAGCGTCTCCAATGGGCCAGGGCGAGCCGAAGGCAGACCTACTCCGCCCGGCCCGCGAAGGAACGATCCGCGTTCTGAAGGCCGCTCGCGAAGCTGGTGTTCAACGCGTCGTGCTCACTTCGTCCACGGTCGCTGCGAAGCCTTCGTTAAAACACGGTGAGATCGCATCGGCAACGAACGAGAGCACGTGGACCGATCCCGAGGAGAAAGGTCTTGGTGCGTATGCGCGTTCCAAGACACTCGCGGAACGTGCCGCGTGGGAGTTTGCCGGACAAACAACCGGCACCACCGAGCTGACAACGATCCTACCCGGCATGGTTCTCGGGCCCGTGATGAACGGGACGATCTCCGGCTCGGTTGAGCTGATCTCCCGCATGCTGACAGGAAAGGTTCCCGCTCTTCCAA
>CAXTGE010000144.1:0-6281 GCA_964243645.1 uncultured Acidobacteriaceae bacterium
GGGAAACGCTGATGATTTCGCCTGTCCTTGCACATGTGGCTGTCCCTGCGATCGTTGCGGTCAGCATTCTGCTCATGTTGATTCGACCCAGGAACCTACCGGAGGTGTACTGGATCAGCGGCGGTGCGTTGCTGCTTGTTGCCCTCAGGCTCATGCCGCTGGAGCTGGCCGGCAAGGCCGTGGCCGAAGGCGCCGACGTGTACCTCTTCCTGATCGGCATGATGCTTCTCTCCGAGTTGGGGAGAGAAAACGGCGTTTTTGGCTGGCTCTCGTCAGTCGCGGTCCGCAGCGCAAATGGCTCCTGTTCCCGGCTCTTCATACTCGTCTATGGCATCGGAACCGTCGTCACGATCTTCATGTCGAATGACGCAACGGCGGTTGTTCTCACGCCGGCCATCCTCGCTGCGGTGCGTAAGGCAGAAATTGAACCGCTTCCTTATCTGTTTGTCTGCGCCCTCATCGCGAACGCGGCTTCTTTCGTTCTACCCATCTCCAACCCTGCGAATCTGGTCGTTTTCCATGCGGGTATGCCGCCCCTCGGTCAGTGGCTCCTCTCCCTTGGTGTGCCGTCTCTGCTGTCCATCACAGCCACATACGGAGTCATGCGCTTTCTCTTCCGCAAGGACCTTCGGAACCGGATCAAATGCGAGGTGGAAGCCGAACCGCTCAGAAGCGAAGGAAAGCTGGTCCTAGCCGGCTTGGTGATGATGATCGCCGTTCTCCTGACCGCGTCGGCGTTCAAGAGAGACCTGGGGCTGCCGACCTGCCTGGCAGCTCTAGTCATCACGGCCGTCGTTTCGATCAGGAATAAAAACAACCCGCTCAAGTTGGCGAAGGGAATGAGCTGGGGCACGTTGGTCCTGGTTGCCGCCCTCTTTGTCACGGTCGACGCCGTGAAAGGTGTCGGCGTCCTGCAAGTCATTCAGACCTGGCTCGCAGATGCACAGAAGCTTCCGCCCGTGTCCGGCACTCTGGTAGTTGGTGCAACAATCGGGGTAGCGAACAATCTGGTCAACAATCTGCCGCTCGGCTTGATCGTGGGAGACGCGCTGCACGGAGCGCATGTCAAAGGTCTACTCGCCAATGCCGTTCTGATCGGCGTCGACCTTGGGCCTAACCTCTCGATCACCGGCTCACTGGCAACGATCCTCTGGTTGCTCGCCCTTCGCAGGGAGAAGCTCGATGTGAGCTTCTGGAAATTCCTGAGGGTTGGTGCGATTGTTATGCCGGTGGCTCTGGCCGTTTCGCTCGGCGGGGCAATCCTCATGCAAAGGCTTTTCCCGCAACAATAAAGTCATTACCGCCAGAGCTCGAAGAGAACGTACCGTACGCAAGCCGAAGGTCCTCTCTCCATGACGCGGATTCGCACAACCGTAACATTGTTGCAACCGGAGAGTCACAGAGCAGGCCTACGCTGCAGGGTATCCCACACACTCGTCGTGCTCTTGGGAGCCGACGGATTTGACCTGCTGTCCAGCCACCTTGGAGTTCGCTCAATTGCGCCGTTCCGCATGTTTTTTCGCCAGTCTTCTTGCTTGTTCCCCGGCTATTGCGCAGTTTGAAACGGCTTCGGTCCTCGGCTATGTGCGCGACAGCGCCGGCGCTCTGGTGCCCAATGCGCAGGTGACGCTCACCAACCAGAACACGGAGCAGAAGGTCTTGCTCAAAACCAACCGCGAGGGGGCTTTTGAGTTCACGGACGTCAAGGTCGGGCAGTATCGCGTCACCGCGCAGGCCCCCGGCTTCAACACCGCGGACACGGCACTGTTTACCGTGCAGGTCAATGCCCGCCAGCGCATTGACATGACGCTGCAGGCAGGTGCGGCCGAAACCGTTACCGTCACCGGCGCCGCGGCTCTGTTGAACACCGACGACAGCGAACGTGGTCAGGTGATCGGCACCCGCGAGGTGGAAAACCTGCCTCTGAACGGTCGTGCCTACGCCGATCTTGCCGCACTTGTCCCTGGCGTACGCCGTAATGCGCTTGAGAACGGCACGGATTCAAGTCGCGATGCTTCGTTCAACGTCAACGGTCAGCGCTCCGAGTTCAACAACTTCCTGCTCGATGGACTCGACAACAACGCCTATGGCACGTCGAACCAGGGCTTTTCCAACCAGGCGATTCAGCCCTCGCCCGATGCCATCTCCGAGTTCAACGTGGAGACCGACAATTACTCCGCGGAGTACGGTCGCTCGGCGGGTGCCGTGATCAACGTGAGCATCCGGTCCGGCACCAACCAGTTTCACGGCAAGGCGTACGACTACCTCCGCAACACCGTCTTCAACGCGATCGGCCCGTTCACGCCGCCCACCGATCGCGCCACGGGCCAGTCTCAGAAGCCGATCCTGATCAGGAACCAGTTCGGCGCAACCTTTGGCGGCCCGGTCTGGAAAAACCACACCTTCTTCTTCGCTGACTATGAAGGCACACGCCAGATCGTGCACTCGGTCATGCAAGCGACGGTGCCCACGGCCAACCAGGCTGGCACCAGTGCGCTTGCGCAGGCAAACGGCGGCTACACCTTTCTGAGCTCTGTAAGCGGCGCCGAAAGCGGGACGCCCGTTCCTCTGGCGAACCCGCTGACAGGGCAGAGTTACGCCAACGGCGTCATCCCGTTCGGCGATCCGTCCGTCTCGGCGTTTGCCAAGGGCGTTCTCGCGGCGTTGCCGGCGCCCAATGTTCCGGGGAATCCGTTTGCAAACAACTATGCCTCGCTGCCGGCGGACACGATCAACGATGACAAGGGCGATGTCCGTGTCGACCAGACGTTCAGCACCAAGACCACGGCCTTCGCACGCTACAGTGAGCGTCAAACGGAGATCCTGTCGCCACCCAACATCCAGGGACCCGCGGGCGGCAACAGCAATGGCAACGTGAAAATCTTCAATCAGCAGATCGCCGGTGGGCTCACGCGCTTCCTTACGCAGAACGCGATCCTCGATGCGCGCTTCGCCTTCACGCGCACCGATGGCGGCAAGTTTCCATATGGTCAGACCCTCGCCAGCTTGATGGCCGGTATCCCCGGTCTGCCGACGGATCCCACCGTGGCCCGCAGCCTCAATGTGCAAAACGTCGGCAACTACTCGCAGTTCGGCAATCAGGGCAGCAACCCGCAGTTTCAGAACCCGTACATCTACAACCCGAAGGTGAACGGCACCCTGCTACACGGCCGCAACAGCTTCAAGCTGGGTTACGAGTACCAGGCCATCTTCACCACCATCGACGATTTCAATCCGACCTACGGGCAATCCACCTACACCGGTAACTTCAGCTACACCGGTGCAAGTGCGAACACCCTGAACGCGGCCGATCCGGGAACCAAAGAGGCCGTCTCTCTCGCCGACTTCCTCTTCGGCGCGCAGAACAGCTATCAGCTGAACAATTTTCAGGTCGTGCACCTGAACCAGCGCATGCACTTCCTCTACTTTCAGGACGATGTGCGCGTGAACTCCAGGCTGACTGTCAACGCGGGTCTCCGCTATGAGCTCGTCACGCCGCAGTGGGAATCCGGCAATCTGCTGGCCAACTTTGATCCCGGCACAAACAGCCTCATTCAGGCGAAGTCTGGTTCGCTGTACGACCGGGCCCTTGTCCATACCCCCAAGCTGGACTTTGCCCCGCGCATCGGCTTCGCTTACTCCGCCGATCCCAAGACGGTCATCCGTGCCGGGTACGGCGTGAACTTCGCGCAATTCAATCGGGAGGGCGGCGAAAATCTTCTGGTCTACAATCTCCCGAACATCGTGAATACCAACGTGAATCAGTCGCCGCAATTTGGGAATCCGGGCATCCTGGGCACGGCACCAAAGCTCCCTGTATGCGACGCCGCGCAGGTCGCCGCGCCCTACAATCCGGCCAACCCCAGCCCCTGTTTCCGTACAACGGTGCAAGGCTTTCCCGTGGGCCTCACCAGCCCCTCCGTGGTGACTGCAGCGAGCAACGCCAACACGCAGGCACGGTACATCCCGTCCGATCTGCCGACTGGGTATGTGCAGGCGTGGCATCTCACGGTGCAGCGACAGATCACAGGATCCTCCACCTTTGAGGTCTCCTACGTCGGGGAGCATGGTGTGAAACTTCAGGTGCTGGCTGACTACAACCAGGCCAACGCAAACGCGGCCACCGCCACCTGCAACACAAGCACGACAACCGGTTGCGTCAATCTCCTCAGCGGCAATGCCGGGCGGCCCCTCAAAGCCTTCACCACCATCGAAGAAACGCTGCCGGCAGGTTTTCTCTCCTACAACGCCCTGCAGACCAAGTTCGAGCACCGCACCAGCCACGGTCTCTATCTGCTGAACTCGTTCACATGGTCGCGGGCTCTCGACAATGCCAGCGGCCATCTCGATACCAACAGCGGAGACAACTCACGTATCAACCTCGCGAACCCGCTCGGCGAGCGCGGTGTCTCCGGCTACAACCAGCCTTTGAATGAGACGCTGAGCGTCGTCTATGACCTGCCTTACGGCAAAGGGCGTAGCTTCGGTCAAAGCGCCCCCTTTATCGTGCAGGAGCTGCTTGGCGGATGGCAGGTGACTGCGATCGAGAACGCCGACTCGGGCCAACCGGTCAACGTCACCTACGCGCCGAACTCCTTCCAGCAGGTCAGCACCATCCTGAACCAGCGGCCCAACCAGATCCACGGGGTGGATGCCGTCATTCCGAAATCGCAACGCACCCGCACCCCAGGCAATCAGGGCATCAACACCCTGCGGCTCACCGCCTTCAGTCTCCCGGACGTCAATCATCCGTACGGCAACGCGGCGCGTAACTCCGTTCGCCTCGACCCCTACTATGATCTCGATCTGGGCCTACACAAGCAGTTCCCCTTTAACTTCGAGAACACCGTGCTGGACTTCCGCGCCGAGGCCTTTAACGTGCTGAACCAAACCAACTATGGCTTCCCGGGCAGCGCGAGCTTCAGTCCGACCTCGACCAGCTTCGGTGTGGTGACGGCGTCCACCACCTTGCCGGCACGTGTGCTGCAGTTCGCGGCAAAAATTATCTTCTAACGTGACTGTGCAAGGGGTACCTCCATGCTGACGCGCCGCCACTTCCACACACTCGCCAGCGCTTCAGTGGGCAGCCTGCTCACCCGGAATCTCTGGGCGGAACAGGCGCGTCGCACGGCCGCGCCACACCTCTTCTATATCGCGCTGCTCGCGGATTCGCACATCATCGATTCGTTCTATAAGCCGGGCAGCGAGAACGGCGTCGAGGACAACGAAAGCATCCTTGTCACAACGCCGCGCCTCATCGCCGCGCGCGACCTTATCAATAGCCTCGATCCACCCATCGAGCAGGTGTTCCTGATCGGCGACTTCTTTCACAACTATCCCTCCACCGATTACGACTTCTACTTCGCCCACACCACGCGCCTCGACAACGCCAAAGCCATCGCCGACGGCTTCCGCATGCCCGTGCACCTTGGCTTCGGCAATCACGACTACGACGTGCATCGCGTTCCCCGCGAGATGAGTCATCGGCTCTTCAAGGCCAAGTTCAACGCGCAGCCCTACTCCGCTCTCGACTACAAGGGCTGCCGCTTCATTCACCTCAACAACTTTCTCGGGGCCACGCAGGACAACACCGCCTCAGACTTCAATCCCGCCGTCGGTTCTCTTGGCGAAGAGCAGCTGCATTGGCTGGAGACACAACTTGCCGACCGCCGGCCCACCTTCGTCTTCATCCACTACCCTCTGCTCCAGGTTATGCCGACGGAGTTTGCCGACTACGGCCTGCATCCTTTGGTTCGCAAGCACGCCGACACCATCCAACTCGTCGTGTCCGGCCACCTGCACAAGTGGATCGACTTCGCCCATACCTATGGGCCGCAGCACTACATCATGGCGTCCACCCGCTACGATCCAAACGCCTACATGCTGCTCGAGATCGACAGTCGCCACGGCACCTGGCGCTTTATGAATGGGAGCCTTGTCGATTGGTCGACACACTATAGCAAGCCCTACCGCGCCTGATCCGTGGGTCAAGTCGCCGCGGCTCCGCGGCCGCTGATCTAAAACTCTGAGCCTCCCCGAGAGAGCTCTTACACATCTCCGCCTCTTGGAAGGAAACTGTGCTCAATCGCTGTCTCAGTCTCTTCGTGCTTACCCTCTCGGTGGCGTCGGCCCAGGCTCCGGCACCGGCCCTCAAGCTCAATCAGATCCAGGTGATCGGCACGCACAACAGCTACCATGCGGGTCTGGCACCGTCCGCGGCCAGGTGGCTTCAGCAACACAACCCGCAGGCCTTTGCGGGTCTGGATTACACGCATCCACCC
>CAXTGE010000145.1:0-6237 GCA_964243645.1 uncultured Acidobacteriaceae bacterium
GTGAGGGCGAAGCCTTTGCGGACGCCGTAGTCGGTGACGGGGAGGATGTCGGGGCGGCCGAGGCGGAAGATGAGGAACATTTCTACGGTCCAGCGGCCGATGCCGCGGACCTGCGTGAGGTGCTCGATGATGTCCTCGTCGGGCATGCGGCGGATGCGGGCGAGTGAGGGGACGGTGCCGTCGACGGTTTTAGCGGCGAGGTCGCGGAGGGCCAGGGTCTTGTTGTGGGAGAGGCCGGCGGCGCGGAGCTGCTCATTGGGGCAATCGAGGACGTGTTGCGCGGAGGGGTGATTGCCAAGGCCGCAGAGGGGCTCGAAGCTGGTGAGGAGCCTGGCGTGGATGGCGGCGGCCGCCTTGCCGTGGAGCTGCTGATAAAGGATAGAGCGCAGAAGTGCCTCGAACGGCGACTGCTGGGCAGGGAGACGGAGGGTAAACGGGCCCGCGCGTTCGATCAACCTGCCAAGTTTCTTGTCCGCCTCCCCGAGCGCGAGCAGGGCCTCCGCAGGGTCGTAGGGGAGCTTGCGTGTGCGAGGGAGGGAGGCGGGCATGGACTCACAGTCTGCCATGCGGCGCGATCGGGGGGTGCGATGACGCGCGCAGTTGGCAGGAAAGAGGTGAGAGGAGGGAGCATTTCAGACCGGTCTGGACGGATTTACTACTATGGAACCACCTCTCAGATTCCCGGAACCCCCGAAGCAGGGAAGGACGGGATCGCGTGGCGGACTGTCCACCGACTGTCCTTCGATAATCGATAAAATGGCGGTAAACTCCTGCGCGAACAGCGTTCACCCCCCACAAAGAGGGCTACCTCGCACTGCTATACTCAAGTTCTTCGCAGGGTATAAGGAAGGTTTTCCTCCCCCAATCCCGCAGTCCGCCGGCGCGTTTCGCGGCCAGACGGACGGCACGTGAAGCAGGAAGACGGCGTAGAATTCACCCCCGCGGCTCGGCAGACGAGATCCGCGTTTGCAGGAATCCACCTTTATGGCGCAGGTATTTGACCGCAGTTCGAACGCTCTGATCCGGGCGAGTCTCGCGCTGACGGGATTGATCGTCATCGTTCTTGGCGTGACGCTCAACGAGTTGCAGCGTTCGCCGTGGGTGACCCGGCAAGGCCAGCGGCCGGATCAGCCTGTGCCGTTCAGCCACAAGCACCATGTCGAAGGCCTGGGATTGCAGTGCCAGTACTGCCATACCAGCGTCGAAAAAAGCCACTATGCGGGCATTCCGCCAACTAAGACGTGCATCAACTGCCATTCGCAGATCTGGACCAATGCGCAGCTTCTGGAGCCCGTGCGGGCGAGCTGGGCGACGGGGCAGTCCATTCCGTGGATCCGTGTCCATGATCTGCCGGACTACGTGTACTTCAACCATTCCGTGCACGTGAACAAGGGCTTGGGATGCTCGAGCTGCCATGGCCGTGTGGACGAGATGCCGCTGATGTACATGCAGAATTCGCTGCAGATGGAGTGGTGCCTGAACTGCCATCGCAATCCGGTCAAGAATCTGCGGCCGACCAGCGAGATTTACAACATGGCCTGGGCCGGCGCGTCGAAGGAGCACCCAGTATGGTGCGCGACCACAGGAAGGCCCGGCCCGACGGCCCAGGGTATCTCCTGCGTGACCAAGGATCCAGGGAACAACAATCCGCAGATCGCGATGCTGCAGGAGCCGGCGGTCGGCCCAGGGACGAAGGGCGGGCTGAACGGAGCGCAAGAGGCGCCGGGCATGGGCAACCAGAGCAGTCCGGAGCAGCCGGGCCCGCAGGGTATGACGAAGACGCAGTCCGGCACGATGGGCGGACCGGTTCCGATCAATGGGGCGGGTGCCACTTACTCGGATACACCGGTGATCCGCATGTTGGCAAGCTATACGAAGTTCACCACCCAGGATGCTCTCGGCACATACCTCGTGCAGATGTACCACATACGCGGAGCCAACGAGCTTTCGAGTTGTGAAACATGCCACCGGTAACCCGGGGGGACGCGGAGCCCACAACAAACAGTTACGCCATGCACAGAGAGCAAGGACCGATGGAGAAGCAAGCCAATCAGGCAGGTGCAGCAAGCAGCCCGGCGCAGGTGGTCACGCGGATCACGCCGTCGGACAAGATGACCCTGGCCGAGGTACGCACGCGGCTTCAGGGGCAGACGGGAAAGCGTTTCTGGAAGAATCTGGATGAGCTGGCGGACACGCCGTCTTTCCGGGAGCTGATGCAGGAGGAGTTTCCCCGTCAGGCCTCCGGTGGGGAGTGGGTGAACGCTGTCTCCCGCCGCGGTTTTATGAAGGTGATGGGCGCGAGCTTTGCCCTGGCCGGCCTGGCCGGTTGCACCAAGCAGCCGGACGAGCCAATCTATCCCTATATCAAGCAGCCGGAAGACCTGATTCTCGGCATCCCGAACTATTTCGCCACCGCTCACCCGTTCCCCACGGGAGCGATCCCGGTGCTGGTCAAGTCCGACGCCTTCCATCCGATCAAGATCGAGGGAAATCCGGAACATCCGGCCAGCAAGGGCAAGGCGGACACCTTTACCCAGGGATCCCTGCTGGACCTGTATGACCCGGATCGGTCGCAGCATGTGCGCTTCCGCGGCCAGAACGCGGAGTGGCCCTATTTTCAGCAGCAGTTTTTGACCGCCGTGAACCAACTGCCCGGCGGCCAGGGACTGTACTTCCTGAGTGAAGCGACGACCTCGCCCAGCTTTGGCGCGCAGTGGAAGCAGATGCAGGCGAAGTATCCGCAGGCCCAGCTGATCACCTATGAGCCAGTGGGCCAGGACACGACCGGCGTGCAGTACCGTCTCGCGGACGCCGACGTGATTTTGTCGCTCGATGCGGACTTCCTGGGCGGCATTCATTTCCCGGGTTTCTTGCCGATGTCCTCGCAGTACGCCGAGCGGCACCGCTTCGAGGCCGGCAAGACGATGAACCGGATGTACGTCGTGGAGACGATGCCTTCGGTCACCGGCTATAAGGCGGAGCACGCACTGCGTCTGAAGCCCAGCGATGTGGACGCTTTTGCAGCGGCTCTCGCGGGCGGGGGCGTATCTCCGCTGTCCGACCCTGATGCACAGAAGTTCTTTACAGCGGTGCTTGCGGATCTGAAGAAGACGGGTGGCCGGTGTGTTGTGGTCGCCGGGCCGCAGAGCTCGATCGCCTGCCAGAATGCCGCGGCAGCGATGAATGCGAGCCTGGGCGCCGTGGGCAAGACGGTGTTCTACACCCCATCGCTGCTTGCCGTGCCCGCCGAGACCGGCGTCGACATTCGCTCCCTGGTGGCCGACATGAATGCCGGCAAGGTCAAATGGCTGGTCATGCTGGGGACCAATCCGCTGTACAACGCCCCGGCGGACCTGAACTTTGCCGAAGCCTTCAACAATGTACCGAACACGGTGCATCTCGGCTCACACGTCGACGAGACGGGCTTCTTCTCTACCTGGCACATACCTCGCTCGCACTATCTCGAGAGCTGGACGGACTGCCGCGCGACCGACGGGACGATCTCGATTGTGCAGCCGATGATAGCGCCGCTATATAACAGCGTGAGTGCCCATGATGTACTCCAGTCGCTGCTGAATCCCTCCCTAGTGAGCTACGATGTCGTGGCTGCCACGGCACGCAGCTATATCAAGGGGGATTTCGATGCAGGCTGGCGCACGGCTTTGCATGACGGCTGGGTGGCCGGCACGGCGTATCCGCTGACAGGCAGTGCGGCCGCTCCCAAGCTGACGGCGCAACCCCTGCCGGCGGCCAGCGGTGACATGCTGGAAGTACGTTTCCTGGCGGATCCTTCGGTGTACGACGGCCGCTTCGGCAACAATGGCTGGCTGCAGGAACTCCCCAAGCAGATCACCAGCCTGTCCTGGGATAACGCGGCGCTGGCCAGCCTGAACACGATGAGCAAGCTGGGCATTGAAGAAAACGATGCGGTCGAACTCACCGTGAAGGGTCGCAAGGTGATCGTGCCGGTGCTGATGGTGCCGGGTCATCCCGATGGGGCGATCACGGTTCACCTGGGCCTGGGTCGCCGTGCCGAAGTGGGGCGCGTCGGGGCCGGCGTAGGGTTCAATGCCTACCAGATCCGCACGGCGGACAGTTCGGTCGCGACCGGCGGAGCGACCCTGGCCAAGGGCCACGGCCTGTACGATCTCTGCGTCACGAAGGTACACAACATCGAGCATCGCGGCGCGTTTGCGCAGCGAGATCTCGAGCGGCCCGAGTCGGATAAGCAGGGTACCTTCTCGATGGCCGGACACGAAGCGATGGAGCGTTCCATCGTCCGGTACGCCACCGTGGAAGAGGCCACCAAGGAGCCCAATTTCGCCCATGAAGGCGCAAGCGGGACGCTGGTGAACAAGGTCGGCTACAACCCGCAGGGAGAGGCTCCCGCGGCAGGCGAGAGTATGTATGCCGGTGCCTGGCGCTACGACCATCAGGACCCCTCGTCCAAGCAGCTGCAGAATGCGTGGGGCATGTCAGTCGATATGAACTCCTGCATTGGGTGCAATGCCTGCGTCGTGGCCTGCTATGCGGAGAACAACATCGCGGTGGTTGGCCGGGAGCAGGTCAAGGTCGGCCGGAACATGCAGTGGATTCGGATCGACAGCTACTACGAAGGCGATCTGCATGCGCCGAAGGCCCACTTTCAGCCGATGATGTGCCAGCACTGCGAAAGTGCCGGTTGCGAGCAGGTTTGCCCGGTGGGCGCGACGGTGCACACGCCGGAGGGCCTGAACACCATGGTGTACAACCGTTGTGTCGGCACGCGGTACTGCTCCAACAACTGCGTGTACAAGGTGCGCCGGTTCAACTTCCTGCTGTACTCGGATTATGAGACGGAAAGCCTCAAGTTCATGCGTAACCCGGATGTTACCGTGCGTTCGCGCGGGGTGATGGAGAAATGCACGTATTGCGTGCAGCGCATTGAAGAAGCCAAGATCACCGCAGACAAAGAGAATCGCGCGATCCGCGACGGGGAGATCGTGACGGCCTGCCAGCAGACCTGCCCGACCGAAGCGATCATTTTTGGCAACAAGAACGACCCCAACAGCCGCGTGGCGAAGCGTAAAGCTGAAGAGCGCGACTACCAGGTGCTCGCTGACCTTAACTACCGCCCACGCACGACCTACACGGCCGGCGTCATCAACCCGAACCCGGAGCTTGCATAATGGCGACCCAGGGACCTATCCACGATCCGGATCTTGTCATCGATCCGATGATCGACCCGCGCACCGGTGAGTACGCGGTCATCGCGCCCGGCCACAACTTCAAGAGCGTGACGCAGAAGATCGCGGGCATCGTTCTTACGCCCAACACCCCCTGGGCCTGGTTCGGCGGCTTCTTTGTGGCGGCCACGGTGGCGACACTGACCGTAATCGCCCTGACGTGGCTCGTCCTGAAGGGCGTCGGCATTTGGGGCGTGACGATTCCCGGCGCCTGGGGCTTCGCGATCATCAACTTCGTGTGGTGGATCGGTATCGGCCACGCGGGCACGCTGATCTCCGCGATTTTGCTGCTGTTCAAGCAGACTTGGCGAAACTCGATCAACCGCTTCGCCGAAGCCATGACGATCTTCGCCGTGGTGTGCGCCGGCATGTTCCCGTTGATCCACATCGGACGGCCGTGGCTTGGGTACTGGCTGCTGCCATATCCGAACACGATGAACGTATGGCCGCAGTTCCGCAGCCCGCTGGCATGGGACGTTTTTGCGGTATCGACCTACGCGACCATCTCGGTGGTGTTCTGGTACATCGGCATGATTCCGGACTTCGGTACCCTGCGCGATCGCGCCAAGCTGCCCGTGGCCAAGTACATCTACGGATTGCTTTCGCTGGGCTGGCGCGGGTCGACACGTCATTGGATCCGTTATGAGTCAGCGTCCCTGCTGCTGGCGGGCTTGTCCACACCCCTGGTGCTGTCCGTACATACGACGATCTCCTTCGACTTCGCAGTTGCGGCGATGGCGGGGTGGCATACCACGATCTTTCCGCCGTACTTCGTGGCGGGTGCCGTGTACTCCGGATTCGCCATGGTGCTGACGCTGGCCATCCCCATCCGGAAGTGGTATCACCTTGAGGATCTGGTGACCCTGCGTCACCTGGACAACATGGCGAAGGTCATGCTGACGACCGGCTCCATTGTGGCCTATGGGTACGGGATGGAAGTCTTCATGAGCTGGTACTCCTGTTCGCATTGGGAGTTCTTCATGATGTGGAACCGCATGTTCGGACCCATGGG
>CAXTGE010000146.1:0-6205 GCA_964243645.1 uncultured Acidobacteriaceae bacterium
CGTGTCGCAACCCAACCCTACCCAGTTCCACCGCGGTGGCCGCCTCCTACACCACCACCAGGGACACGACCAAGACCGGCCACACGCAAGAGTCAGCGTACGAGTATCCAAAGACCACCCGCAATGGTCGCCACGATTGCGAACGTCATGCGCTCCCTGGATCGGATGGAGTTGGCCTCGACTAGATGTCGCTGCTATGGAGGTTGTCCCTCCGGGGCTGGAGGTGGGAGGCTATGGTCGCGAACCCAACAACCCACAGCCCGGAGCCCCGGATGGACGTCCATGAGAATGCGCCAACCATGCACCATCACGTTCACGACACCCACGAGCGGTCAGCAGATGACTGCGCCGGCCTGGCCAGTCGCTCTTACCTCTTACTGATCGTCCAATGCTCAGCCTTGGGCGGCGAATTTTATTTCGCAGGCTGAAGCGGGATCGGATGGCTTGATTAACGGCATCGCACTCGGTGCTTCCTATTTCTCCTCCAACGTAGGAGGACTTAGCGTCTAGCTCGGCAATAACAATTCGCAGGACATGAATGTCAGTCTCCTGGTCGGAAAGGACCAAAATGACAGAAGGGTGGCTTTATAGTATGGGGAGTTAGCCCTCCGCCAACGCGGACGTCCGGTCAATCTCATCTGCGACGGAGCTCCTACAAGACAACGGTGCACACACGGATGGCGCACGCTACCAGGGGATGTATAGCGGCTATGCAAGGCAAGCGCTTAATACCAACAGTCAAATCTCATTAAAAAACCTGTAGAAAGTGACGCCGCAGGGCGGCGCTGTGGATGGTTCTCCCAAACCGGTCAGTGTGTCGAGCGGCTTCTCTCAGACGGCGATTAACGGCACCGCTGGCATGATCCTTATGCACGAAGGAACGCTTTCCAGCGATACGAGCTCGATGCCAACCTTTCCTCTTCCGAAGCAGGTCTATCGTATCGTGTCAGATTGTAGAGTGAACAGCCTCAGGTTCAGTACTCTCTCCGGAACTTCGGTTGTCGGCGCAACATCGAGAATAACCTCCAGCTCACCGGAAGCTTTCGCCTACGACAACGATCACCTAGTCTGGCTTCGCTGGCAGGAAGCTTGTGCCTGGCGAAGTACGACAAACCTGGGACTTCTTGCCTGTCAAAAGTGATTGAGGGTATGTGCTTAAGGATAGATCGCGTGCGAAAAAGAGTATCGATATGCTTCTCCGGGCATCCCCGATCTTTTCTAGATCACGAGTCCGCTTGGAATGAATATTTCAATGTAATTCAAGAGGAATTTGACCTTAGTGTCTATTTTCACAGCTGGGCAGATGCCGGCCTTCTTCAGAAGAGCAGCGACGGCTTTACGGAGGGAGCATTAGAGCCAGGAAGGTATAACCGGCTACAGGAACTCGTCTCCTATCTCCGACCGGCTGCTTACGCGATCGAGAGTGTGTCCACCGAGCTTCAGAGGAGGGTGCAAAGCATGCGTCCCGTCATCCTGTCTAGCTGGCAGGGTGGTCGGAACAGCATTATGTCCCAGCTTTATAGTATTCATAAAGCCGATCTGTTGCGCCGAGCCTTTGAAGAGAAAAATGGGGCACAATCGAACGTTGTCGTACGCATGCGTTTCGACGCTCCACCCCATCTTCCCGTCATCAACGACCTTCGCTTCGTTGCTCAAAATCCTAAATTAGATGTTTTAATCGCGCCATCGCCGGCGTGGCACGTTCATCCGGGGGGCGGGGGAGGCTGTGTCGTATGCCAAGCGTTTTATGTGGCGCACCAGGGGCAGGCTGCTCTCACGGACAAGGTCAATTCCTTCTTGAAAGAGCACAGGCACCACACCAACGATATCTGTGACCTGTTTGCGGTCGGTAGCCCAAAAGTCATGGAGAGATATACGGATATATTCAATCAGGCGGATGTGCTGTTTTCGAAAGTGATCGCGGAGACGCCGCGCAACATCATGGATGGTTTGACCTTGACGCCAGACACGGATTGCTCCGATGACCGACGTATAACAGCAACCGTTGAAACCGCATGGGATATTGAGGTCGCCCCAGTTTTTGTGCCAGAGCGGCTTGTTCGCTTGCAGATGGCAGGTGTCCTAGTGTTACACGGTGAGACAATCGTAGTCATTAGAAGACGATAACAAAAGCTAGCGCTGACGATTATCGCATCTCCATATGCCATCGGTGCTAAAAAGACTTAACGGCCACTCTTTTGGATGATTCTGTCGGTCGCGCCGGCAGGTAATCTTGTAAGGGCATCACAACTCCACCCTTTCTAACAAATGAATTGCGCAAACATAGATCATTGGGCAGCATCAATCAGGTTTAGAAAATAAATCTTTTGATTGAATTACTGGTTGTCGCGTTGTAGCCAATCGGCTCTTCCTCAATGTATGTGAGCCCATAGCTTCCCAGGCGATCACCAGCGTTTATGCTGAATGAAAAGCAAAGCACAATGGGCGCCTGGGGCTGGCATGCGGGTTCTGGACGCCGAACGTCCTGATGGAAAATGGCTGATTACGGCTATTGGTGGAGGTTCCGGCGCCTGTCCAAGCTGCTCGGCTCCATCTACCACGCGTCACGGCCACTACGGTCGACAACTTCAGGATCTGCCGGAACAGGGATCAGTCGCTGACGCTCAGCGTCCAGGTGACGCGGTGGCAGTGCCGGAACCCACGATGCAAGCAACGGAGGTTTTCCCAACTGATGCCAGCGGTAACGGCGCTCTATGCGAGGCGAACGGGCCGGGTGGCAGAGCTGGTTCGCCTGCTCGGCCACGCCGCCGGCGGACGGCCGGCAGAGCGTCTGATGACGCGGCTGGGCATGCCGGCGAGCGACGACACCATCCTGCGGCATCTCAAACGCCAAGTTGGCTGCGCCAGTACGCAGCCACTCCTGCGAGTGGTAGGGATCGATTACTGGAGCTGGATCAAGGGCAGTACGTCGGGCTGCTGCTCAACGTCGGAATTTGTTGGTGTGTCACATCACGCTGCGCTTAATCCGGGAAAAGTGTCGACACTTATCCAAGATGTGCTGCAGTTGTTGGAAAGGGCGCCCCCCTCGTTCCGCGAGAGCCAGATAGAAATTCCTGGGAATGCGATGGCAGTCCACTGAACCATTGCTCTACGCTGTAGCGTGCACTGCCGCCGGCGCCGCGGATCAAGCTGAGCGCGCCCGGCGGGTCGTCGCAGAAGCGTGCCATGGCGGCCAGCAGGATGGTCCGCGCCGTCACCAAACGCACTGGTTTAGCTTCCGACCAAGTGGTTGGCAGCAGTGCGTGCTCTCGGCAGAGGTCGTGCAGCCCAGGCACGAAGTGTTTGGCCATACGATGCGGACCAGGCCAGCTGATGTCGTCCTCAATTTCAGCGTCAGCTTGTGCCCGGATGTTGCCAATCGACCTGGACACCAGTCCGAGTATCGCGACGGGCGACAGAGCTGTGTTGTGTGGCCACTGTGCAAAGGCCCGAAGGCGGTCGCTGCCGTTGCGGGCGGCCGGGCGGATCTGGGCGAACCAGTGCGGCATCTCGCGTGCCGGGTTGCACTGTCGCAGCCTCGGACCGCCCGGTGCCGAGAGGGGGGTGCAGCAGAACCTGCATTCGGTCTCCCAGATCTCGAACCAAGCCTTGATGGAAACCGGCTCGGCGCTGCCAGCCTGATGAAGCGCGCGACACGTCAAGCAGACCTGGATCGGCACCTACGCTGCCCGAAGCGCACGAACCTCAGGCTGAAACCGGTGGTGCATTGCCCGGCGGATCTCGGCCGGCGCGGAGCGCATCGCCGCCGCAAGGTGCTGGATATCGTCGGATGAGAGGTTCTGATCGATGCAAACTGCCATTGTCTTCGACAGCTCGAAATGTTGTGCGAGGGTCTGGAGGCTGACGCCGAACTCGGCTCCGGTGCGCCTGAGCCATGAAGAGAGAAGTTCGCCTTGAAACAGCGCTGGAATGTAGGGGAGGGAGGTGCATCGGAGCACGGATCGTCTCATGCAAACGCGGGAGTTGCTCGGGTCATCGGCCGCCAGGACTCGATGTTCTCGTCGTTGATGCATTCGGCTCCGGACGCGATCGCCTGGATTGTCAGGTCATTGAACAGCCCAAAGACGCGCGCGGTCAGGCCGTCCGTCACCTGGAGCACGTGGCGGAGAGCGACAGCCGAGATCTGGCTCGCCGTTCTTAGTGGCAGATGCCGAAGAATGGCGATGACAAGCTCCTGAAATTCCTCATCGCCCTGCCAGCGCGGCAAGGCGATCTCCTCGAACCGGCGCGCCAACTGCACGTCGCCGCCGATGGCTTCCCTCGCCTCTGTGATGCCGAAGCAGACCAGCGAGATCTTCAGTTCGTTGCTCACGTAGCGGAGCTTGTTGAGCACGACGCGCTGCTCACGGGGAGTGCCGGCGAGGATGTTGTGGACCTCGTCCAGCATGAGGAGCTGGACCTCCATGCGTCTGAGGGTTGCAAAGAGCCTGAATCTCGAGGTCCATCACGCTGGAGCGCGGCGCGAACGGCACGCTGATCGTCGTAAGAAGGTGTCCTTAGAACCTGCGCTCGGTGGCGTGGCTTGCCATCTGCATGGCAAGAATGGGCGTGATGATGCGCCTCTCGATCGGGTCATATTTCGCTGGATGAGCGCGCCGGAAGCGCTCCATCAGCATTGTCTTTCCCATACCGCTATCGGCCTAGATGGTAATGCTGGCCATCCTCGTGGTGCGCGGCTTGACCAGCAGCGTCTCGAGCACCTTGAGCGAGAAGCGGGCCCGCGGGTAGGTGATCCACCGCTCTTCACGGATGGACTCGATCCGCTGTGCATCGGTCGTGTTCAGCATGACAGCGGTGGCAGACGTGAGGTGGGCATGATCAAGACTTAATCCCATGAGCTCCCGCCGTCATCGTGGCGAAGTGCCGCCGCCGCCATGTCGATGTCGTGCAGCCGGATCTCGCTTTGCTTCTCCTTCGCGCCGGCTGGACGACGTTCCCGGTTCCGGCGCGCCTGAGCCGACGCGCGACGCGCTCCATCCTCGATCGCCCGCTGTTCGAGAACCGACGTGAAGATCATGTCCTCGTTGATTTCCTTTCGGCCTGTCTCGCTCAGGCGTCTGGCTGCTGCGTTGCGCTCCCACAGACTGATTGCCGATCGCTCCAGGGTCCGGTAGCGCGCCTCGACGAAGTGCCCGTTTGAGCGGCGCACGAAGATTGTTGACAGGTCCCTCGGATCGTATCGGAGCTTCAGACCCTCGCTCATGCGGCCGATGTCCTGTGACAGCGCGAAAGACCAGTAGCGAATTCCGAACAGGTGGATACCATCGCGCCGCAGAAGACGCCGATACTCGGGCAGGAAGGCGACCCAGAACGCCAGCCGATCTGGCGGCAGACGCAGTGGCGTTGACCCGGCCAGCTCGCGCCAGAGAGCGATCGGCGGGCGGTTCAGGCTGGAATGGATCTTGTGGTGATACTTGCCGACGATCTCCAGCAGCACCCAGCGCTCGAGCTCACGCATCGTCAGGCTCGCACCTGCCTGGGCGTCGCGATCCTGGCGATCGGCAACGGAACTACCGGTGCTTCCGGGGAGCATGTGGACGGCACCCATCTGAGTGCCGATCAGACGCTCGATATGGCCGCCATAGCGCGGCGTTCCGGGTGGCCGCCAGTCGATGTGGATGCCGTGCTCCTGACACCCGCGCAGGAAGGCCTTGCTATGGAACTCGGACCCGTTGTCGACATGAACGGTCCGGGGCATCCCCACGGTTGGCCATGAGGCATCAATCTTGATGCCTTCCAGCAGGGCGGACTTGTCGAACACGGTGTTCAGAAGGCAGAGACCAACGGAAATAACCGACGGTTCGTTCAACGAGAGGTGTTAGCCCACCACCATGCGCGTATGGACGTCGATGGCGAGTGTCAGCCAAGGCCGGGCCATGCCAAGGCGATCTTCGGCGTCGACGACGAACACATCGACCGGGGTATGGTCGATCTGCACCACGTCCAGCGGCCCTGCTGCGGTAAATTCCCCAGGCACCGGCAGGAGCTTCGCCAGCGTGGAGCGGTCCTGCCGTCTGCGTGCCCGTCGTTCAGCGTTCGTCCTTAGCACGCGGCTGTAGATTGTTCTCCAGTTCGGCGCAGGGATTCCGGCCTCGTGGCACCGCGATCCAATCCTCTCGACGAGGTCGGTGTTTAGTCCCGGCATTTGATGGATCGGGTTGACGATGAATCGTTGTGGCTCGTT
>CAXTGE010000147.1:0-6172 GCA_964243645.1 uncultured Acidobacteriaceae bacterium
CAAGCCCACCCGCGTCGCCCTTATCCAGATGTCCTGCGCTCCTGACCCAGAGGCCAACCTCGCCAAGGCCGTCGCCCGCGTTCGCGAGGCCGCCGAGAACGGTGCCACGCTCGTCTGCCTCCCCGAGCTCTTCCGCGCTCAGTATTTCTGTCAGCGCGAGGACCACGCCCTCTTCAATATCGCCGAATCCATCCCCGGCCCTTCCACCGCGGCCCTCGCCGAAGTCGTCCGCGAACACAAGATTGTCGTGATCGCCAGCCTCTTCGAGCGCCGCGCTCCCGGCCTCTATCACAACACCGCCGCCATTTTGGACTGGAAAGACGGGGACCACGCCTCCGACAAGCCCGACAACATCGCCGCGATCTACCGCAAAATGCACATCCCCGACGACCCGCTCTATTACGAGAAGTTCTACTTCACCCCCGGCGACCTCGGCTTCTCCGCACAAAGGACATCGGCAGGAAACATCGGCACCTTAGTCTGCTGGGACCAGTGGTACCCCGAAGCCGCCCGCGTCACCGCGCTCAAGGGCGCCGAAACGCTCTTCTACCCCACCGCCATCGGCTGGCATCCCGCCGAAAAGGCCGAGTTCGGCGAGCGCCAATATGACGCCTGGCAGACCATCCAGCGCGCCCACGCCATCGCCAATGGCGTCTATGTCTGCGCCGTCAACCGCGTCGGCCACGAGTTCGGCGACATCCTCATCGACGGCAAACTCAACCGCGTCCCACCCACCGTCAATGAGGTTGTCGGCCAAGATCGCGACCAGCCCGGTGGTTTCACCGTTGGCCCCAACCCTGGTCTAGAGTTCTGGGGTGGCAGCTTCATCGCCGACCCCTTCGGCCGCATCCTCGCCAAAGCCTCCCACGACCGCGAAGAGATCCTCTACGCCGACCTCGACCCGAAAGAGGTCGAAATCACCCGCCAGCACTGGCCCTTTCTCCGCGACCGCCGCATCGACGCCTACGGCGGCATCACCAGCCGCTTCCTCGACTGAAGCGCACCAACAACCCTGAAAACGCACCAACCCACAGCTCGAACTGAACGGACAAACCTAACCCGCAACGGTGCCTTCTATGCAGCCGTCCATCCTTGGACAGCTCCTTGTACAGCTGCATCGCAAAACAGCAGACCTGGCTATCTGCCAAACCTCTACCGCCGAAACTCCCCGCAATCCACAACCTGAAACGAACCAGGCGTCGCCGCGTGGACAGCGCGAAGAATTGACGGAACATGCTTGAAGATCATTACCGTCTCCTGAGCGGTCAGCAGGACCACCCCAAAGCGCCTTCCTCTTAGCTGCTGCTGGTGAGGGAGATTCTTATCACAGGTCACGAAGACCTCGAAGCCAGCCGTCTCAAGCGTCTTTAGAAGCACTCCGTTTTTGAGCCCGCCCCAGCCCATATAGACCGTTGTGCTCACGTCGTGACCGGGCAGAGCATTGCGCAAAGAGTGAGGGAGATCTTCATCAAGCAAAACCTTCACGCAACCTCGCGCACCCGTTGGCCTTCCGCATATGCGACTAATGCTTTGATCGTTTCAGGGGAGGCAGAAGGATAATTTTCACTTATCTCTTCCAAGCTCGAACCCGCGTTGAAATTGCTCAGAACCACATCCACCGGTAAGCGTGTTCCCTTCACCAGCGGCACCCCGGACACCTTACCCGGCACCACCTCCACCAGATCACAGCCGCTCCAATCCATAAACCGCACCTCGCGCCTATTCTAGCGATGACCAGCACCCAACCGATCCAACCGATCCAACCGATCACGAAAGCATCGATGCCATCCCCGTATGGGCGGGTATGCCTGAGCCAGGCAATGCCACCGCGGAGACACCTATCCCGACCGCGCATCACCGATGCCAGCGCCGTCCTCTCCGCCACACGAAAGAGCTAGTTGCATCGGCCTGCATGGCTGCTACCGTACCCAAAACCGGACATCGCTCCCGCATCCTGATGAAAAAGCCACTCCGCATCGTCTGTGCCTCCGAGGACCTCAGCCAGGGACTTTTTGGCGAGCTGTTCTACTACCTCCTCCAGCTCCTCCCTTATCTCCATGAGCAGGCGATTTTTCCGCAGTGGGAGCTGCGCACCAAACACTACGGCGATCCTCCCGACTTCATCACCCTCCCAGGCATCCTGGACCTCGCCTACCCGCCACCCACCGGTCCCTATCGCGACATCACCCTCTTCGAGATGCGCCGCCGTCACGCCCACGTCGTGGGCAACGACTGGCAGGCCCTGCACAAACTCTGGAACCTGTACTTCCGCATACCGCCGCGCATTCTCGCCGCAGGGAAGGATGGTCTACCGCCCGGCCCGGTCCTGGGCATCCACTATCGCGGCACCGACAAACAAACCGCCACATGGGACAGCAATCCCATCTCCAAAGAGCAATACCTCACCCTCATCCAGGATTTCCTTGAGGATCGCCACGAGTTCACCGCCATCTTCGCCGCCACCGACGAGATCGCCTTTGTCGATCGCCTGCGCCAGACCTTCTCGCTCCCCGTCATCTCGCTCGGCGAGGTAGAGTTCCATCTCGCCGCCCAGCACTCCACCACCCGCGCGGAAAAGGCCGATCGCGCCCTGCTCGACTGCCTCCTGCTCTCCCGCTGCGCGTGCGTGCTGGAAACCTCCTCCGCCCTGCCCAGCTTCGCCAAGCTCCTCAATCCACAGCTCGAAATCTATCGCTGCGCCGCCAGTCGGCTCTTCGGCAAGCTCTTTTCCAACATGCCCTACTTCCCTGTGGCGCACGTCCCTGTGCTGCCCGTGCGCCACGAGGCTTCCCGCGGCATTCTCGAGCAAACCATGCTGATGGACTGGACCACCCAACCCGAAGGCCAGCCCTTTCTCCACCCCTTCGTCGCCCAACCTCGCTGGAAACGCAATCACCGCCTCTTCCGTACCGCCGAGCACCTCGGCATCGATAAACTCACCCAGCACCTCGTACGCGGCTTTTCCTGATCGCTCGCCTTCTGTGTGAAAGAGCCTCCTCTGTTTGCCATCTTCACCCCTAAACGGTAGGCTGGTCGCCCACAAGGTGAAGCTCATGTTTCTGCAGCGACGCAGCGCAACCGCCTATCTCTTGGTCTCGGGTATGCTTCTGCTGGCTGAAGCGAGTTCGCCTTTGGCAAGCAGTCAGGTTTCCGCAAAACCACAGTCGTCTTCCCCGGTGCGGCCCCTGCAAGTCGCGCTGATCGCACCGCTCGATCTCACCCACGTTCATCAGGGTTCACCCGTTTTCGCACACGTCCTCACGGCTTGGTCGGACAGCAACTGTGTCTTACAACCGGGCAGCGTTGTAAAAGGTCATGTGGCGGCCCTTACCAAACGGTCCCGGTTGGAAAAGAACTCTTCGCTGCAGCTGCTCTTTGATAAGGCGGACTGCAAGAACAACCCTGACATTTCACCCGCATTTGATATCCAGGCACTCGTAGGCCCCATTGCATACGGGGCGTCAAACGCCGAGTCGGGCGTCACGGAGGGACCTCCGCTCTCGAACGAACTTCCCCTCACAATCGGCGGCGTGGGTGGCGGGATACGCAATGCCAATGCAGCCTCTGCCCTTACCGACACCTTTGTTCTACCCGTTCGCAATCTCCCATCGCAGATCCTTCCAGGCGAAGTCATCGACGTTGCGAAGACCCACCTCAGCGTCGGCACTGGTATTGAGGGAGCCACGGTTGTGAGCGCGTTCGGACGTGACGTTCGCCTCGAAACAGGCACCACCTTCGTCCTCACCCCGAAGCTGGCAATTGCTGCGAGGACCACCTTCTCAGGCGCTGCCAAGACAAGCACGCCGGCCGGAGCTTCTGCCTCTCCCGCTCCTCCTCCTGACCCTCCCGATATCACCGATATCTGCTCGGCAGCCTGCACTTCCGTCACAAACAACAACACGGAGACAAAGCCCCTCAGCAACGCTGTTGGGAGCATCCAGCTCGATCGTTTCGGATATCCCTCCCCAAGTCAGCGGGAGATGGCTCACTTCAACCGGGACACCGCCGTCGTCTATCTCGGCGCTGGACATCTTCTCTGCACGTTTGATCCACACCACCTTCGTGAGAGATCCGAGACGGAAGGGGAATCCTACCGCACCGTCCGGGCTGTTCTGGTGAACACCTCGGATTTCAGCGTGCAGCGTGTCTTCGAATGGCGCGTCCGTGGCAACGGCCAATATCTATGGCAACTATCCTCCGGCCACCTCCTTGTGCATCTCGGCCGCGAGCTGAAGGAATTCGACACCGACCTGAAACCACTTCGGAGCATCCATCTCGAAGGCCGTCTTGCATGGGTCACAACATCTCCCTCGGGCAATCACATCGCCGTGGGCACCGTGCGCGAACGCTACTCCCTCGCATTCCGCGACGCGTTGGCACAGACCTTCTCCGACGAACCCGAAGAGGACATTGTGGTACATGTCTTCGACGATAACTTTCAACTGCTCATGGCCATTCTCCAGTCCTCACACACTGTGCCGCCAGTACTATCCGACTCTGGAGAGATTCGTGTGCAGCATGAGGCACGTGGTCGCTGGAGAATTTCTGAGATCACATGGACTCGTGAGGAGCACGTCCTCGCGATCTCCCGATCCGCCTGTCGGCCCACTCTCTCCGCACCGGAGCACGGCCTTCTCTTTATGACCGGCTGTGCATCCACGGGCGGTCGTTGGTACAAAATCCTCCATGAGGATGGTCATCCCGTCCTGAAGGGCGAATCCGCCTCCAACGAGCTGGAGCTCAGCATCCAGGCATCCACACCTGGTATCTTCGCCCTCCGCACTGTAGAGGCCTCCCGAGCCTTTGACTCCAGCCAGCCGTTCCGCCCCTCCGACCTCACACGCGAACGGGTCGCGGTGTTCAGCAGCGAAACGGGCACACGACTTGCCTCGCTTAGCTCGGACGACTTCGCCCTCGCGGAGCAGGGCTTCGCTCTGTCGCCGGCCGGAGACCAGGTTGTTCTGGTCGGCCGTAGTGCACTGCATTTCTACCCACTGAATCACCGCCCACAATAACTGTCCCAAGCTGACCTGTCGCGGCGTGCCTTCAGGCGCGTGGAGCCGGTAGCCATCTCCCATCCCACACTACCGGACGATCCGTGCATCGTACGATCCCGGATCGTGCTCTCCACTGCCGTTTCAGAAAGGCATGAGGGCGCCACGTCGATAAGCGCAGTCTGTGACCAGACTAGAGATGTTCTCCTACGAGTGGGTGCTGAGCCGAAGCAATTCGCTCAACGTATTGCTCCACGGCTTCACGCAGTATCCAATGCGGCGTACGCCGCCGCGCCGAAGCAAGCCGCTGCACTCGTTCCTTGATTGCGGGGTCAAGCTTCAGACTGGTTACGGTTGCTGGCATAACGAATGCTCCAGGGTATTACCTTTGCACACTACTCTGGCCGAGCACGGAACAAAAGCGACCCTAGGCTGGTCGCGCGGACCTACCCCTTCCACACCTCTGACGAACTGCGCATCCAACACTGCCAGATCATGCTCGCCACCGCCGCTCTCTTTGCCACCGCCCTCCTCTCAGCACCGGCCCAGGACCTCACGCTGCCTCCTGAGACGGCCTCCACCGTAGCCATTCTCGAAGGGCGCGGCGTCCAGATCTACACATGCGCTGCCAATCTGCGGGGCTACAGCTGGATGTTCAAAGCTCCCGAAGCCCAGCTCATCAATCTCGCCACAGGCAAACCGGCGGGTCATCACGACGCCGGGCCCTCTTGGACGCTGGACGATGGCAGCTCCGTGCGCGGCACTGTGTTGGGCAACCGGCTCGCGAACAACCCTGCGGACGTGCCCTGGTTGCTGCTTGGGGCAACGCCCACCCCGGCCGCGACAGGGCAAACCGATGCGCCCCACGGCATGCTGGCTGATGTTACCTATGTTCGCCGCTACAACACCCACGGCGGCGCAGCCCCGGCGACTGGCTGCGACCGCTCGCAGATCGGCCAGACCCTGCGTGTGCCCTACACCGCTACCTACGCCTTCTACGCGACCCCTGGGACACACTCTGACCTCCAGACCGCGCCCTCAACCCCCGCCCCAGCGCCGCCCCCCGCAGTCCCGCCACCGCCACCGCCACCGCCACCGCAATAAGATCTGTTCTCTGAATCGACGGCTACCTGGCCGCGAGTCGGCCGTGAACCGTCTCTTTCACTTGCCGGCAATTG
>CAXTGE010000148.1:0-1692 GCA_964243645.1 uncultured Acidobacteriaceae bacterium
GTCCAGCCCGGTCCCATGACGCTGGTCTATCCCAAATGGATTCCCGGCGAGCATGGCCCCACAGGTCCCATCGATAACCAGGCCGGCTTCCTCCTCACCACGAACACGGGGGAGCGCGTGAAGTGGGAGCGTGATCCCCTGGATATGTACACCTATCGCCTCACGATCCCGGCCGGCGCCACGTCGCTCACGGCGAAGATGGATTTCCTTGCGACGGCTGCCGCCTCGGGCTTCTCCGCAGGAGCCTCCACCAGCGCCAACCTCGCCCTGCTCAGCTGGAACGAGGTCGTGGTGTACCCCGGCGGGGCCGATGCCGCCGACGTCATCATTACGCCGTCCCTCACGGTCCCGGCCGGGTGGCACTTCGGGACAGCCCTCCATCCCGTGACCAGTTCGCTGGAGAAGCTCAGCTTCAAGCCCGTCTCTCTGGAGCAGCTGGTGGACTCGCCCGTGCTCGCGGGCCGCTGGTTCAAGGAGATCCCGCTCGCCCCCGAGATCACCCCGAAACATTTTCTCGACCTAGCCGGCGACGGCCCGGAAGATATAGCCCTCTCGCAGGAGCACATCGACGAGTTCTCCACGCTGATCCGCGAGACAGGCGCGCTCTATAAGTCGCGTCACTACCGCGACTACCATTTCCTCGTCACGCTCAGCGACCAGGTCGCGCACTTCGGTCTGGAGCACCATCAGAGCTCGGACGACCGTGTAGGGGAACGTACTTTTGTCGATGACAATGCCTTCATCGCCGCCGGCCTTCTGCTGCCGCACGAGTTCACGCACTCGTGGAACGGCAAGTACCGTCGCCCGGCTGGGCTGGCCACGAAGAACTATCAGGAGCCGATGCAGGGCGATCTGCTGTGGGTCTATGAGGGCCTGACGGAGTACCTGGGCGACGTGCTCGCCGCACGCTCCGGCATATGGAATCCCGCCATCTATCGCGATCGCCTCGCCACGGTGTGGGCGCAGTACAACGACGCGCGCCCCGGGCGCGTGTGGCGCGATCTGCAGGACACCGCCACCGCCGCGCAGATTCTGTACTCGGCCGGCGGCCCCTATGACAACTGGCGGCGTGCCACCGACTACTACGACGAGGGCGAACTGCTGTGGCTCGAGGTCGACTGCACGATCCGAGGGAAGACCGACGGCAAGAAGAGCCTCAACGACTTCGTCGCGCTCTTTCACGGGGTGGGCGGCAACACCGGACCGGAGGTCCTGCCCTACACGTTCGAGGATGTGGTGAAGGGACTCAACACCATCGTGCCAAATGACTGGGGGACGTTTCTCCGCTCACGGCTGGACGCCAATCAACAGCACGCGCCGGAGACCCCGGGCCTGAACACGCTTTCCGGCTACAAGCTCACCTACTCCGACAAGCCCGACTACTGGACACAGCTCGTCGATTCGGAAGGCAACGGCGTGGACGCGTCCTACTCGCTGGGCCTCGCCGCAGGGACCAACGGCACCGTCTCCGACGTCATCGTCGACGGCCCGGCCTACAAGGCAGGGCTGGCTCCCGGTTTCGTCATCGTCGCCGTCAACGGACGCGCGTTTCAACCGGCACTGCTGCGCGCTGCCATTCAGGAAGCCAAGGGGCATGGCCCGGCCATCGACCTGATCGTGGCCAACACGGGTTATTACAAGGTGATTCGCCTCGACTACCACGAAGGCGAACGCTTTCCGCAACTCGAGCGC
>CAXTGE010000148.1:1792-6170 GCA_964243645.1 uncultured Acidobacteriaceae bacterium
TTATACTCGATGTTCTTTTGCAGATCGACAGGCATGGGCAGGTGTTTCATCTCATAGGTCGCCCCGAAGTACAGGGTTCCCAGATCGAAGTAGCCGCCCATCAGCAGCACATGCATGTGCGGATTCACCTTCATCGTGTAGGCCAGATCCGGCGACACATTGGCGTAGGTGCCGGGCCATCCACCACCAGGGCTGCGGTGCTTCATGTCCCAGTTGAAGCCGGGTTCGCGGGCGCTCTGCTTATAGGTCATCTCACGGCCAAAGTGCAGCGTTTCATGGGCATAGGTGTTCTGCGCCGCAAGGATCGCGCTCTCAATGGATTCAGTAAAGGGATCGTAGTCGGCTTCCTTGCCGAATGGATCCATGGCCGGGCCCTGATAGCGCGAGTCGAGGCGACCCGTGGTAATGTCGCTGCCATCCTGCAGGAACTTCGAGAACTCGCCGCCGGTAATGCGCAGGTTGCCCTTGATCCACGTGGCCGCGGGCACGCCGGTGTAGCCTTCCAGCTTGGCGGCAATCGCGGCCTTCTTTGCGGGGTCCAGGTCGGCACCCTGCAGCAGGGCCGCGGCGTAGTCGCCCAGCGAAAACTGCTCCACCTCATGGATCCAGGGCTCCAGCTGCGCCGGCTGATTGGCTACTTTGTGGTGGAACCACGCTGTTGCCGCATAACTCGGCAGCGCGAGAAAGAAGCCGTTGTCGGTGCCCGGATTGCCATCGGAGCCGTCGGCCGAGTTATTGAAACTCAGGATCTGCGATAGGAACACGATGCCGTTCAGGTCCACGCCATGCTGCTGCAGCTGTGCGCCCAGCACGGCATCGCGCGTGGTGCCATAACTCTCGCCGAACAGGTATTTGGGCGAGGACCAGCGGTTGTACTTGGTCAGAAAGCGGCGAATGAAGCGATCAAAGGCGGCCGCATCCTGGTCGATGCCGTAGAAGCTCTTCATCGCGTCACGACCCTCAACCCGGCTGTAGCCTGTGCCCGGCGCGTCGATGAACACCATGTCGGTCGCATCGATCAGCGACTGCGGATTCGGTCCCACCTTGTACGGTCCCCCGACCGGATGCTGCAGGTCAGGCAGCTGCACACGCACCGGTCCCAGCGAGGTCATGCGCAGGTACATCGTCGCCGATCCTGGGCCGCCGTTGTAGAAGAACGTGATCGGCCGCGTCGCTGTGTCGGTACCCTTGGCGAAGTAGGCTGTGTAGAAGACGTGCGCGGTGGCGGGCTGCTCTTCTAGCTTGGGCGGCAGGTCGATCGCCGCATCGGGCAGATATTTGCCATCGAGTCCCAGCATAGCGTCCTGCGCGTCCGTCGCTCCCACCGCGAGCATACCGGCGACGGCGGTGTACGCCACGGTCTTCCCGGAGGCGAGTGCCACGGAGGCCTCGCTGGTTGCATCCGCGGGCAGGGCCCCGGGCGTCTTCTTGTCCCCAGCAGGCTCCATCGTGGTGGTCGTGGTGGTCTTCTCGGCATCGGGCGCGGGGTGGCGCTGGGCGACGGCGGGGACCGACGAAACAGCGAGGGAGGCGAGCGTGGCAGCGCCCAGCAGGCGCCGCGAAGTGCAGTCCAAAGCCATGGGGCTGAGGCTCCTTGCGGATAAAGAGGATGTCGTTACTCTACGCGCTCCCGGAAGCCAAAGACGCAGGGCGGATGGTTTGGGGCGACATCACGCCGGCTGCAGCGCCGGTTGCAGCTGCTCGGTGTGGCTGGCGGGAATGGCCACCACATCGATCGTCAGCACGGTGATGTCGTCGTTCTGGCCGAAGCTGCGGGCAGCCTCCGCGATCTCGCCGGCCAGCTTCCGGCTGAGCTGACCGGTGCGCTCGAAGCCGAACAGCTCCCGGTGGTGCATGGCCTCCGGGACGCCGTCGGTCAACACGGTCAGGTGGTCGCCGGGGCTCAGGGCGTAACGAACCTCCTCGTACTCCGCCTCGGGCACAATGCCGAGCGGCAGATTCGGGTCCGTGCGCAGCTCAAATCCGTTCACATAGGGGGCGATATGGCCGGCGTTCGCGAAGGTCAGCACGGTCCGCGTGGCGGAAAGACAGAGCGCCAGGCAGGTCGTAAACCCAGGCCCTCGGCCCTGCAGGGCGCGGTTCAGGGCCGCCAGGATCGCCGCGGGCGACGTCGTGTAGTCGACGACCGCGCGCAGCGTACCCACCACCAGCGAGACCTGCAGCGCCGCGGGCAGACCCTTGCCGGCCACATCGCCGATCACGATGAGGGTGTCGCCGGTGGGCATGGGCAGGATCTGAAAGAAGTCGCCGCCCAGCTCCTGGGCTGGAAAATACGCGGTATTGATAGAAAGCCCGGAGACACGGGGCAGGCTCTCCGGCACCAGCACCTGTTGCACCGAACGCGCCGCTTCAATCTCCGAGTGCACGCGGTCCTGCTCGCGGCTGCGCAGAGCGAATCGCCGCAGCAGAATGATCAGCATAGCCGCGAGAAAGATGATCTCTGCGAGATCGTCCAGCGTGAAGTAGTACGGATGCCGCCAGTGAACGCTCAGCTTATTGGCCCAGACCATGCCGAACGTCTCCATGGTCCACAGAGACTGGCTATACAGGGAGGACAGGAACAGAAATGTGATGGGACCGCGGAGCGTCCGGGCATCCGGCTGCCGGCGTTTGGCCTGCTGCCGCACAAACAAAATGATCCAGCCGAACACCGGTAAATTCAGGATCAGGGTGAAGAGATTGGCCTGCGACGCGCCCAGGGCGCCCGTCCACACCAGCGGGTTCGTGAGTGCGCCCAGGCCGCAGCATGCCAGGGCAAAGACCAGGCCGTTGCTCCACTTGCCGCCAAATAGGGTCTTGATGAAGAGCAGGGCCGAGCCAAGGCCGGCAGTGTTCGCAACGGTCATCAGCAGATCGAGCACGATGAGATGGTGCGCGTGCAGATGATCCCATGCCGTCAAGAGGTGCCCTGCGCCCTGGAACAGCGCCAGCAGCGCGAACCACAGGAACTCGCGCTCCGTGCGACGGGTAAGGAAAAGAGCGAACGCCACGGAGAAGGCCAGCAACTCCAGCGCGGCCAGGTCCAGGTCGTCGCTGTACTGCCACAAATGTGCTTCCTCCCGCGTGTTGAACTGGTCGTGGATCAGATCGCTGCGTCCGACCTGCGCCATGCCCTGCATCCCGCCGTGCCGATACTGACTCCACATCGGGTCATGCCAGATCCGCAGCGCCACCGTCAGCGTCTCCGGTGCCTGCCGCTGTGGAGTCAGGGGCAGGTCCACTACCAGGGGACGCGACCGGAACGTGCGCGGATGGGGCGGCATCACGCCCTGCGTCAGCAGCAGCCGTCCGTTCACAAAGAGCTGGTACGACGTGTAAATCGCCGGCAGATACAGGCTGTAGGACTCGTCCCCGGCAGGGATCGTCAGGTGAAAGCGATACCAGGCCGTGCCGTCCAGGTGGTGGTACCCCACGGCGTCCCAATCACCCGTGCTGCTGACCAGCGCCCAGTGCGAGTCGTTGAAGTTCGGGTTCGCCCAGCTCCCGTCATCTCCCGGTTGAAAGCGCCATTGCCCTTCGAGCGAGGTGATGGGCTCCCGCTCGGTCTCCAGGGAGTAGGTCGTCTGCGGGTCTATGCCGGGCGCCGCGGGAACCGCAACCGGCGCTGCCGGCGCAGGTCGTGCAGAGGCGTAAACAGCAACTGGCGAGGCGAGAACACCGAACAGCAACGCGAGCTGGAGCAGGCAGCGCTTCATGGAAAGGACGATGGGCCGAGTGTACCCGACCCTGTCTCTGGATGATCCACCGAAGTGGCGTGGGGTGAAGCACCTGCCTCAGTTCGCATCATATAAATTGCAAATGGCGGCGTCGGCAGTTCCAGGAACGGAACGGCGAGCACGGAGGCAAACGGGATGCGAGTCGGTCTGATGACGCGGGAGTACCCGCCCTATGTCTATGGCGGTGCGGGCGTGCACGTGGAGTATCTTTCACGCGAGCTCGCCAAACGGATCGAGGTCGAAGTTCATGCCTGGGGCAACGTCCCCGCGCAAGGGGAGATGCCCGGCCACACCGACCCCCCCAACCCCAATCTCGAAGTGCACTTCGAGCAGCCCTGGAGCGCGGTCACCGACGGCACGGGTGCCAAGTTCAAAGGGGCGCTCGAAGCCCTGTCGCTGAACCTGCTGCAGCAGCTCAACCTGGACAGGCTGGATGTCGTCCACACCCATACCTGGTACGTCTCCATGGCCGGTTTCTGGGCCAAAAAGCTGTACGGCATCCCCTTCGTGCTCACCACGCACTCCCTTGAGCCGCTCCGCGCGTGGAAGGCCGAGCAGCTCGGCTCAGGCTACGCACTGAGCTCGTGGATGGAGCGCACCGCGATCCTCGACGCCGACGCGGTCGTCGCCGTCTCGAACGG
>CAXTGE010000149.1:0-4180 GCA_964243645.1 uncultured Acidobacteriaceae bacterium
CCCGCGACCCGAACCCGATTTGAGCGTCTAACACTCAGGTGTTTACGCTCGACGGCGCGAGAGGCTGCGGCGGAGCGGGCACCAGAGGTAGGATCGTAGCCATGAGAACCATCGACGTAACGCAGGGCGGGGTTCGCGTTCTGGACAGCCGTTCCACCGCCAGCCTGCTCAGCAAGGTGCTGTGGATCACCACTATCGGCTTTTTGTTCACGGCCTTCGGCGCATACATTGCTCCGCCCTTCCTCGGCGGCGGCATCTTCTTCATTTTTATTCTGAATCTCGGCCTGATCTTCGCGATCAATGCGGCCAGCCGGCGCTCGCCGGGTCTGGCCCTGGTGCTCTTCTATGCCTTCACTACCCTGATGGGCGTGGAGATCGGCCCGATGCTGCAGGCGTACATGCACATGGCAGGCGGACAGAGCGTCGTCTTCCAGGCCGCGCTGACCACCGCCGTAGGCATGGCCGCTATGGGCTTGGTAGCTCAGATTGCCCGGTTCGACTACCAGCGCGTGGCCAGCTATGCCTTTGCCGCGCTGATCGGCTTAATCGTGATCGGTCTGCTGGGCTCGTTCGTGCATTTCGTCTCACCGGGCCTGTACGCCTGGGCGACGCTGGCCATCTTCTCCGTGTTGCTGCTGGTGGACTTTATGCGGCTGCGGGACGGCGGCCGGGGTCTGGCGCCGGTGCAGCTCGCGCTCAGCATCTATATGGATGCGCTGAATATCTTCATCGCGCTGGTGCAGATCTTCGGCAACGGCAACGGCCGGCGCGACAGCCGCTGGTCGTAACGTATACCTGACGCTTAGCCTGCTTTGTTGTCAGCTCCCGAAGGGGATCTGCTTCCATTCCCGAACCGCAGGAGCGAAGGTTTCATCACAGACCCTCACCCAAAGGACCCGCTTAGGCGGGTCCTTTCTTTTCCCCGATCGTTACACTGAACGGATGGCTCGCGAAGCACGCCCCGATCCCGCCGAGAGCCGAGAGTGGCTACGCAAGCTGCCCAAGGCCGAACTGCATCTGCACCTCGAAGGCTCCATCACCCCCGAGACCCTTCTTCAGCTTTCCAGGCGGTATGACGCCGTGCCGCTCACCCTGGAGCAGGCCCGCAAGGTCTACCTCTACCATGATTTTCCCAGCTTCCTGATGAGCTTCAAGGCCGTCACCGAGCGCCTGCACACGCCCGCGGATTACGAGACGATCAGCTACAACATGGTCCGCGACCTCGCCGCGCAGGGGATTCGCCACGCCGAGGTCTATCTCTCGATCGGCATCCTGTACCGCTTTGGCAGGCTGGACCCCGACGCCGTGATGGAGGCCGCCGAGCGGGGACGTACACGCGCCGAACGCGACTTCGGCACCAGTGTCCTTTGGATCATCGACGCGGTGCGCCACTTCGGCGTGGAAGAAGCGCAGCGCGTCTTCCAAAAGGCCGCCAGTCTGCGCAAACAGTGTCCCTCCATCGTCGGTATCGGCATCGGCGGCGACGAGGCGCGTGGTCCGGCCAACGGCTTCCGCGAGCTCTACGCCGCCGCTAAAGAGGCCGGCCTCCACCTGACCTGTCACGCCGGCGAGACTACCGGTCCGCAGAGCATATGGGGTGCCATCAATATTGGGGCCGAGCGCATCGGGCACGCACTCACTGCGGGGGAGGATCCGGAGCTGCTCGAGGTTCTCTCTCAGCGGCAGATCCCGCTCGAGCTCAATGTGACCAGCAACCTGCGCACCGGCTGCTGCCCCGCCTTGATGGAGCACCCCGTCCGCCGCTACTTCGAGGAGGGCCTGATGATCACGCTGAACTCCGACGACCCGCCATTCTTCGGAGCCACATTGCTCGACGAATACGAACTCGTACACCGTGACTTCGAGCTGCCGCTGGAGCAGATGCGCGAGCTTGCCGCCAACTCTTTCGAGGCCAGCTTTCTCCTCCCGGAGAAGAAGCTCAAGCTGCTGGGCGAAGTCGAGCAGTACGGCTGGTAGGTTATAAGAAGATTTTATGGATTAAGCTATTGACTTAATCTTGTTAATCTAATTATATCTTTATATGAACGCCGTACTCAATCCGTTCGCGCCAGGAGCGGGAACTCCGCCCCCTGAACTTGCTGGCCGGGATCGCCTACGCAAAGATGTAGGCATTGCAATTGCCAGAATTCGTTTCGGTCGAGCGGCGAAAAGCGTCATTCTTGTAGGCCTTCGCGGTGTCGGCAAAACGGTGCTACTCGATCAGCTTCGGCGTGAAGCAGATGAAGCAGGCATATTGACCATGCGTGCAGAAGCACCTGAAAGGAAATCCTTACCAGCACTCTTGGCGCCTCAAATTCGTTTGGTACTCCTTCACTTAAGCCGAGTCGCAAAGGCCCAGGAGATAGCTCGAAGAGGTCTACGTGCCCTGACTGGACTCGCAAAGTCACTGAAGATTAAGTACCAGGACATTGAAGTCGGTTTTGACTTCGATTCAGAACCAGGTCTAGCCGACAATGGCGATCTGGAACACGATCTGACTGCACTGCTCGAAGAGGTAGGCAAAGCTGCACGGGAGGCCTCAACGGCAGTTGTGTTGTTCCTCGACGAACTGCAATACCTTGAAGAAGACCAGTTCGGCGCTCTCATTGCGGCACTTCACCGCTGCGCTCAGCAGCAACTTCCCGTCACGATGGTGGGTGCGGGACTACCTCAGTTGCTGGCCCTGGCAGGAAACGCAAAGCCTGATGCTGAAAGACTCTTTGATTTTTCTTTCATCGGCCCACTCACGCCGAAGGACGCCCGAGACGCCCTGAACAGACCAGTTCTTGTGCACAGTGTGACCTTCACCGATGAAGCGCTAGAGGAAGTGCTTCGCCTTACACGGAATTACCCCTACTTCCTCCAGGAGTGGGGTAAACACTCGTGGGACCTGGCCACGGTGAGCCCGATCACCTACTCCGATGTGGTCCGAGGCACCGAATCCGCCGTGGCGGCGCTCGACGAGAACTTCTTTCGCGTTCGTTTCGACCGCACTTCCCCAAAGGAGAAGCAATACCTGCGTGCCATGGCTGAACTTGGTTCCGGTCCGCATCGCTCTGGTGATGTTGCTGCAGAGATCGGCAGACCTGTGAGTACCTTTGGAGTCTTACGTCAAAGTCTCATCACAAAGGGAATGGTCTGGAGTCCCGCATTTGGGGAGACAGCCTTCACAGTGCCGCTCTTTGACGAGTTCATGAAGCGCATCATCCCAGGGGACGATTGGCGGATACCCTGACCAAGATTCCATCGCTCTCCCTCTGGGGATGAGCGCGAAGCTTTATCCTGCGCTGCCCCGGTCGGACAGCGTCCGTCAAGTCGAAATCCATACACTTGTGAATGGACTCGTATGCCCGCCCTTGGGCTTGCGATGATGTTTTCGCCCGTGAATTGGGGGAGTTTGAGCTTTGATTATCCTGACCAAATGGCTGCGCAGCTATCTGCCCGCGTTGCCTGTTGACGATGTGCGGCTTGCCGAGGACCTGACCCTGCGCGGCATCGCCGTCGAGGGCATCTTCCCTGCTGATTGCGGTGGCTCGCGCTTCGAGATGGACATCACCACCAATCGTGTCGATGCCATGAACCACTACGGTGTCGCGCGCGAGGCCGCGGCCATCTACGACGTGCCCTTGAAGAGGCTTGAAGAGGGGCTGGCCGCACCCGTGAAGGAGAATCAGACCGGACCCGCGTTCCCTGTTCGCATCGAAGCCGGCGACCTCTGCGGCCGCTTTACGGCGCGGGTGATTCGAGGCATCAACGTGAAGGCCTCAACCGGCCAGATCGCGGAGTATTTCGCAGCTCTTGAACAGAAGCCGATCTCCGGACCGGTAGACGTCACCAACTTTGGCTGGCTTGCCATGGGCCAGCCGACCCATGTCTTTGACCTCGACAAGGTTGAGGGCGGCATCGTGGTGCGCCGAGCGCACGCTGGCGAACAACTCCGCCTGCTGGATGGCAGCGAGCGCACCCTGGTGGCCGACGATCTCGTGGTTGCCGACGAGACCAAGGCGCTGGGGCTTGCAGGCGTCATGGGCGGATGGGACTCGCGCGTCACCGACGAGACACGGGACATCCTCGTCGAAGCAGCCTGGTTTGATCCTGCGGCTATTCGCGCCAGCTCGCGCCGTCATGGCCTGCACACCGATGCCAGTCATCGCTTTGAGCGCGGCGCGGACTTCAATGC
>CAXTGE010000149.1:4280-6141 GCA_964243645.1 uncultured Acidobacteriaceae bacterium
TGCCGGGCTGGTCCGGCGAGGTCCACGAGCAGCCACACAAGCAGGCGGAGGCTGCCGTCCGTTCGACGCTGCGGGCGCTTGGTTACACCGAGGCGATCTCCTCGACGTTCACCTCGGCGGAGGAAGCGGCCATCTTTGGCGACGCCCGGAAGGGTGCGGTCGCCCTTGGCAATCCGTTGAGCGAGGAGGCCGGCACCCTGCGGCCGTCGCTCGTCGCGGGCATGGCCGGGATGCTCGCCCGGAATCTTGCCCGCGGGGCGGATGCCGTGCGACTGTTCGAGCTGGGCACCGTCTTTACAGGCTCACCCGCCGCGGTCAGAGAGCGGCCCGGTCTGGCGCTGGGAGCCACGGGAGGAACCGGCCCCAGTTCGCTGCACAGGTCCCGTGAGGCGTTGCTGTTCGAGGTGAAAGGCACGGTCGAAGCCCTGCTGGCGGTCTTCAGCAAAGATATTCGCTTTGAAATGGGCACCGAGGCCGCGCCGCTTCCCGCATGGATCGAGCCCGGCCGTGGAGCGCGCGTTCTGGTCGACGGTCAGTCGGTCGGAGTCTTTGGGGAGCTTTCGGCCAGCGAAGCCGCCGCGCGTAAGCTTCGCCAGAGCTGTGCCTTTGCGGAGATCGATGCCGCGTACCTGCTCGCTCTGCCATTGCGGCAGCCGGCTCTGCGGGAGCTCTCCCGCTTTCAGGCCGTGGATCGCGATTTTTCGTTCATCTTCCCGGACAGCCTTATCTGGGGCACTATCGAGGCCCGTGTGCGTACGGTCGCGCCGCCCGAACTGCAGGTCGTCCAGCCGCTCGAGATCTTCCGTGACGCGAAAGGCAAGGCCATCCCGCGCGGAAGCTATTCGCTGCTCATTCACCTTGAGTTCCAGTCGCCCGACCGGACGCTCACCGAAGAGGAGCTGAATGGATGGGGAGAGGCCATCACAGGAACCCTGACGGAGTTGGGCGGGACACAACGTGCGCCGGATCAGCCGTGAAAACGGGAAGAGGGTGTAAAGAGATACCTCCCACCCTTCGGGAGAGGCAATTCACTGCCGCACTCGCTATACTGCAACCGGAATCGCATGTGCGAAAGGCGATTTGCGCTGCGTGAAAGGCATGATGGACGGCGGAGTGGGAAACGAGGTCCTCAACGGGGCGATCAGCGCGGACGAGTTCCAGGCACTCGAGGCCAAGGTGCTGCAGGCTGTCGAGATGATCCGCCGCGAACGCGAGGTGCGTTCGGCCGTGGAAGCGGAGCGCAACGCCGCACAGGCTGAGGTCTCCACCCTGCAGGAACGGCTCAGGTCCATCGAAGAGGCCCACAGCACCACGCAGACAGAGCTCCAAACCTACCACCGGGAGCGCGAATCGTTGCGGGGCCGCGTGGAACGCCTGCTGGCGCAGATGGATGAATTGCTGAAGACATCATGAAGAGGGCAGAGGATTTCGGATTGGCGGACCAGGCAGCAAAGACGGCAGCGGAGATTTCAAGGGCCGAGATGGCAGCGCGCGAAGCGGGCGCGGTGGTCGTGGACATCTACGACCAGATCTACCAGCTGCGCGGCACCGACCCGCAGTACATTGAACGGCTTGCGTCCATTGTTGACGCCAAGATGCGTGCCGTCTCGGCACACGGGGCCACGGTGGACTCCCTGCGCGTGGCCGTCCTGGCGGCCCTGAATATTGCGGACGAACTGCTGACGCTGCGCGCGCGCTACGACACGTTGACCGGCAGCCTGAACCAGGCCCAGAGCAACGTCCGTACCCGCACGGGTTCGCTGGCGGGCATGCTGGACGAGGTTCTCGAAGAGCGCAAGGCCGGCTAGCGCTGTTTTCCTGCGGGTGTAGTGCTGAGCCGAGGCAGTTCGCGCCAGTTTTC
>CAXTGE010000150.1:0-2167 GCA_964243645.1 uncultured Acidobacteriaceae bacterium
ACTGGGCGATCGACTAACGGTAGGTCATCTGCCTTTGACGCAGACAGTCCAGGTTCGAATCCTGGTCGCCCAACCACCCAAGGTCGACGCCCGAGTTGAACCCGAGAACAGATGGGAACTTTTGAGATGGACGGCAGTTCCAAACCGGACTGCCCGATGTTGAGCCAACACCCCGCCCCGTAACGCCGGGCGGAGAGACGCAAAGGAAGTAAGGGCAGGGCGCAACGCAAACCAGGCGCGCCTCAGCCGAGATGGAGCCGTAGTCGCAACAGTCGCAGCACCCGAGGGCACAACGGCCGTCGGCAGCCTCTAACCAGCTGTATGAAACTCTCTTCAGGTCAACCAACCTCACGGAGTCTCCAGGCGTGGCGAACGAAAACGGTATGACAGCGGTTCCATTCCCCAGTTCCACAAACCAAGGCAACGAGGCCGGCGCGCAGACCGCTGTCCTCGAACCCACCTCGCAAGCTCCAGACCTGGCTCCGCCTCTGGTGACTCCCGGCAGCAAGCCGGCGGCCCAGGCCAAAAAGCCCACCAAGCTCAGTGAAGACAAACACTTCAAAATCGTCTCCGGCTCCGCCAATCGCGCGCTCGCCGATGAGATCGCCGATTTTCTCGGCGTGCAGCTTGTGCAGACCGATTTTCGTCGCTTCTCCGATGGCGAGATCCGTTTCCAGCTGCTCGAAAACGTGCGCGGCACCGATGTCTTTCTCGTGCAGCCCACCTGCTATCCGACCGATCAGCACCTCATGGAGCTGCTGATCATGATCGACGCCCTGCGCCGCGCCTCCGCTGGCCGCATCACCGTCGTGGTCCCCTACTACGGCTACGCCCGCCAGGACCGCAAGGATCGCCCCCGCGTCGCCATCACCTCCAAACTCGTAGCCGATCTGCTGGTAACCGCCGGCGCCAACCGCGCGCTCTTCGTCGACCTGCACGCGGCGCAGATCCAGGGCTTCTTCAACATCCCGGTCGATCACCTGTTCGCCTCGCCCGTCCTCGTCGACTACTTCCGCAAGCTCAACCTCCCCAACCTCACCGTGGTCTCGCCCGACGCGGGTGGCGTGGAGCGCGCGCGCTTCTTTGCCAAGAAGCTCGAGGTACCGCTGGCCATCGTGGACAAGCGCCGCACCGACGTCAACATCACCGAGGTCATGAACGTGATCGGCGACGTCAACGGCCGTACCTGCCTCATCCTCGACGACATCGTCGATACGGCCGGCACGTTGTGCAAAACCGCCGATGCTCTGCTCGCCCAGGGTGCCGAAGCCGTCTACGCCTGCGCCACGCACGCGGTCCTCTCCGGCCCGGCCGTGGAGCGCATCGAGCAATCCGGCCTCAAAGAGTTGATCGTCACCAACACCATTCCGCTGACCGGAGCCGCCCAGGCCGTCAGCAAGATCAAAGTCCGTTCCGTGGCCGGCCTCCTGGGCCGTGCCATGGAGAGCATTCACATGGAAACTTCGGTCTCCACCCTGTTTAACTAACCGCCGCAAAGGCAAAGGGAGCGGGGCCCACCCCGTGCCCGAAAGGAAAGCCACCATGGCCAACACCACCCCTATCCAGGCAGTCAATGCCACACCCCGCACCGGCACCTTCAACAAAAATCATGCTCGCCGCGTGCGCGTCCAGGGGCTGATTCCCGCCGTCATCTACGGTGCCGGTCGACCCAGCATCGCCATCACAGTCGACCCCAAGGTCATCACCAAGATCCTGTACTCGGAGACCGGCCACAACACGATCTTCGACCTGAACATTGAAGGCTCCGGGCCCGAAAAGGTCATGATCGTCGACTGGCAGAACGAGCCCATCAAAAGCAAGCTGCTGCACATCGATCTCAAGCGCATCGCCATGAACGTCTCCATGCGGGTTTCGGTGACCATTCAGCTGACCGGCACCCCGGCCGGCGTCAAGACCCAGGGCGGCGTGCTCTCGCAGATCCTCCACGAGGTCGAGATCGAGTGCCTCCCCGCCGACATCCCCAGCCACATCGACGTCGACATCACGGACCTCGAGCTCAACGGCTCCATCCACATCAAGGACCTGCCGCACGCCGGCAACCTCAAATTCCTGAGCGGCGAAGACGAACTCGTCGCCCAGATCACGACGCCCAGGGAAGACGCCAGCACCGAGCCGGTAGTCAACGCGCCCTCAGAGCCCGAGGTCG
>CAXTGE010000150.1:2267-4310 GCA_964243645.1 uncultured Acidobacteriaceae bacterium
CTCGGCAATCCTGGCATGGAGTACCTCCAGACGCCACACAACGCGGGCTTCATGGCCATCGACCGCATCGCCGCCATTTGCGATGTAACCGTCGCGAATCGACGGGGCCGGGCAGAGACCGGGCGGGCACGGTTTATGGGACAGGATGTCCTGTTGGCCAAGCCGGAAACCTTTATGAACCTGAGTGGCCTGGCGGTGGCCGCGCTGCTCAGGGACTTGAATCTCGGCGTAGAAGATCTAATCGTTCTCTACGACGAGTTGGCCTTTCCGCTGGGCACGATGAAGATCGCCGCCAGCGGATCGGCCAACGGCCACAACGGCGTAAAGTCCGTCACCGGAGTTTTAGGAACGGACATATGGACGCGGGTTCGGATCGGGGTCGGCAAGCCGCCCACCGAAACGGGAGTCGCAATCAAGGCCGGCGGCACAAGCTACTTGCTGGCGCCCCTGCGCAAAGCCGAGCTCGCGACGCTGGATGAAGGATTGGATCTTGCAGTACGCGCCGTGGAAGGCATCTTAAGTAAGGGTGTCAGCGCGGCGATGAACGAGTTCAACAGGAGGTTGTAAGTTGTAGGTTCTAAGTCGTAAGTAGTGGTTTTGGTACCCGGTTCCACTTACAACTTAGAACTTGCAACCTACAACTCAAACACGAGCCAAACCGGCCCCGGAACCCACCCCGGAGCGGTGCGGGGCACAACCCCGCAGAAAGAAGTACCTATGAATCGCAGCTACGAAATCATGTTCATCGTCCGTCCGGACGTGGAAGACGCCGACATCGACAAGATCATCGAAACCTTCTCCGGCTACGTCACCACCGGGGGCGGCACCGTCAAGCAGGTCGAAAAGATGGGCCGCCGTCGCCTCGCCTACACTGTCCGCAAGTTCAATGATGGCAACTACATCCTGTTGATCGTCGATGCCCCGGCAAGCCTCATCTCTGAGGTCGAGCGTCGTCTCCGTGTCTCCGAGCAGGTCATCAAGTTCATCACGGTACGCACGGACGAAGAAGAGAAGCGCGTCAACAAGATCAAGGCCCACCGTGCCGCGCACGTGAAGCGCTCCGCTCTGCCGCAGGAGAACCCTGAAGCTGCTTCTGCCCCCGCCCCCGCGGCCGACATCGCCGCAGCCCCTGCCGAGCCGAAGCCGGCTCCCGTGGCCGCCGAGGCGCCTACCCCCGAGGTCGCCGCACTGGAAGCCAACCCGGCACCCGCAGCAGCGGAACAGGGTGAGCTCGAGCCCGCAGCGCAGGCCTAACACTCTCCCAAGCTTGAGGGCGAGCCGACAGCTCGTCCGTACAGGACCACGGCAACGCGACTCATCGCTCCCACGGCTGTCTCAACAGCCAGCTTCAAGTCCAGAGGTCCCCACGCGGATCTGGAGCGAGAGCCGCCAAACGGCTGACCGGTTTCACAGCCGCTCAGCAAAAAGGAATTCAAAATGGCTGACGAAACGCAAAATGTAGCTCCTCCCGCCGCCGCTCCTTCCGGTGCACCCGCCTCCGGCGGATCCGGCGCCCCCCAAGGTCAGGGCGGTTCCGGTGGACCTGGCGGCCAGGGTGGCCCCCGTGGTCCCCGCGGTCCGCGCACCGGTGGTCCCGGCGGCTCCGGCCCCGGCGGCAACCGCAAGTTCTTCCGCCGCAAAAAGGTCTGCAAGTTCACCGTGGAGAAGATCGATTCGATCAGCTACCGCGATGTGCGCTTGCTGCAGCAGTTCGTCTCGGACCGCGGCAAGATCATCCCGCGCCGTCTGACGGGCACCTCGGCTCCCTTTCAGCGCAAGCTGACGCGCGCCATCAAGCAGGCCCGCGCCATCGCCCTGCTCGCCTACGCCGCCAAGTACTAAGCCCCGCTTCCCTGCCTAAGGGAACCGACTGGAGATCACCATGGAAGTCATTCTGAAGCAGGACGTCGAGACCCTCGGCCACCGCGGAGACGTTGTCCGCGTTGCCGACGGCTACGGACGTAATTTTCTGCTGCCAAAGAAGTACGCGATCGAAGCGACGTCAGCCAACAAGAACGTCATCGAGCAGATGAAGCAGTCCGC
>CAXTGE010000150.1:4410-6099 GCA_964243645.1 uncultured Acidobacteriaceae bacterium
TTGCGGCTTTACCGGGGTCTCGCTCTCGCCGGTCAGCTCCGCCATGGCTGCCGCGGCGGCCCCATCCGGCTGCACCTGGTGCCCCAGCTCCAGATGCACCAGCGCCGCCTGGAGCTCCGCCGCCTGGCGAATGTGCGTCAGCTGCGGACGGCAGCCGCTCACGGCGGCCGAGGCATACTGGGCGTGGCAGTAGGCGTCCAGGGCGGCGGTGGGCAGCTTCGCCAGGCACGCCGAGGTGGCAATCTGGGCATCGACCGCATCCCTTGCCTCCTCCGGACGCTTCAGCTGCAGCAGGGCATCCGATTCATCGAGCTTCACCCCCGGATATCCGGGGTCCAGCCTGGCAATCTCACGAAGCTCCGGTAAGGCCACCTCATAGAGCCGTTGCTCCAGCAGGTTGTGCGCCCACAGCGAGCGTTCCTCCAGCCCGGAGCGCGTCACCCCGGCTACCGTCGGCGGCGCGCAGGAGGTAGGGGCACCGGCCTCCGCGCCACTGGCCTCCCCGACACCGGCCTTTCCTGCCGACGCAGCCATTCCTGGGGAAACGCGAGACGAAAAAGGCCGACCGAGATAGACCCCGGCACCAAGGGCCGCCAAACCGAGACCAACAGCGGGTATGACCCACCAGGGCACCTTCGAGGCTGGCTTCTCCCCTCCCCGCCAATCCTTTCCTTGCGAGTCCTTTTCTTGCGAGTGCTGTCCTTGCCAGGCGGGCGTGCCCGGAGCAGGAGTCGGTGGGAACGGCTCCTCGGCGGACAGGCTCATAGCCCGGTAGAGAACCTCGTTGCCCTGTATGGGGCGTGCTGGCCTCCCCGGCCGCATGGCGTTGGGCGGTATGCTGTTCGGCGGTATGCTGTTTTGCGGCATCACGTCCTGCGGCAGACTGTCTTGCGGTATACCAGTTTCCTGCATGCTGGGACCCGCCAACGTCTCCGGCTGCGGCCAGGTTGCCTGCGTGCCGGCCTGTTCCGCTCCCTGACTTGCTCCCTGACTCATGAGGGGCGAAGCGGCTGGCGCAGCGGTCTCTTCCCCTTCCTCCTCCTGCACGAAAGACGCCCGTGTCTGCCGGAGAGCGGCGTTCAGAAATAGAAAGATCTGGCGTACGGCACCCTGCAGCTCAGGCGCTCCACTCAGCGCCTCCGGACCGCCTACCGCAATCGTGACCAGCTCCAGCAGCTTGTTGCGGCCCAGGTGCTCCTCCTGGTACAGGATGGTCCGGACCATGGAGCCCATCTCCTCTTCCAAGGGGCCCCTCTCGGTGACCTGTGCCGCAAAGGCGTTCAGGTCCCCTGGTGCGCCAAAACGGACCTGGCGGCTCGTAAAGAACTCACGCAACTCCTCAATATGGGTGCTGTACTGCTGGCCGACACCCTGCGATTCCATCTGTCTGGCCATCCCATCCTTCCTCCGCGAAGAGGTCGACTGTCGCGGTCTGCTCGTAGCGATTCGTTTTGAAACGGCAATGAAACAGGGTTCAGCCGGAGCAAGCATCGCCAGCGAAAAGGCAGCCGAAAACGGTGGTTTGTGCGCCGGGCAGGGTACTCGAACGGTACCATAGCGCGCTGGCGCCGGGTAAGTTCTCGCGGGGGGCATATCCGCTCAGGCAATAGCCCAGGTCTGCGACTACAGAGATGGGAAACAAGCAGGTTGCAGCTCTTCAAACGGATGGTAAGGTAATCCAACGCAAAA
>CAXTGE010000151.1:0-4769 GCA_964243645.1 uncultured Acidobacteriaceae bacterium
CAGCTTCGATTTCGGACCACCCGACCCTGCCCCGGCCACGGTCCGCGCCAACGACGCCAACACGGACTTCGATACCAGCTTCAACTTCGACTTTGACTTCGGTCCCAGCGAAGAGGTCTCCACGATCGTCGCAGAAAACGCCGTCGCGTCCGACCCCGACGTCGGCTCGGCCGAGGTGCTCGGTCCCGATGGCGAGCCAAGCTTCCGTCATATCGCGGAGGCAAGCTTCAACCCCTTTGCTCCCGTGCCGCTGAATTCGTCCACCCCGGATCGCAGCGACCGGATCACGGAACAGAACCAGGCCCGTCTCGCCCGCATCGTCGCCGCCCAGGGTGGCGACCACGAAGCCGCGAACGCCGCCGACGACAAGGCCTTCCGCAAGCCCGGCGATCCGGCCACCCTGCCGGAACTCATCAAGTTCCTCAACGATCGTTCCGGGTACATTCGCGCGCTCGAAGAAGAAGGGACGCCCGAGGCCTTCAGCCGTATCGAGAATCTAAAAGAACTCGCCAATGCCGCGCAGGACGCCACCTCCCGCGGCGAGACCCTGGCCGAGTTCCTCGACCACGCCGCGCTGGTCTCGGACGCCGACCAGTACTCCGCCGACGCCCGCGTCACGCTGATGACGCTGCATGCGGCCAAGGGCCTGGAGTTCCCCCTGGTGTTCCTTGCCGGCATGGAAGAGGGTCTCTTTCCGCACTCCCGCACCCTTACCGATGCCACCCAGATGGAGGAGGAGCGCCGCCTCTGCTATGTCGGCATGACGCGCGCCATGGACACGCTCGTCATGACGCGGGCACGCTATCGCCGCCGCTACGGCAACGACTCGCCGGAGTCCAGCATCGCCTCGCGTTTTCTGGAAGAGATTCCCGCGCGTCTGGCCGAAGATCTGGGCTCGCCCGGCTTCGGTAACTCAAATGCCGAGCGTGACGAATACGGCGGTTATCGGTCCGGCTCCGCCTATGCCACGCCCTACCCGCAACGCGGCGATCCACATGCCCGCCGCCGCTTCACCCCGGGCGAGGACGAGGGCGGCTCCGGTCATTACTCCTATGAGGATGAGAGCCAGGAGACTGGCTCGGGCAAGCCCTCCGGCGCAGGGACAGGCGCGCGCCAGTACGCCACCCAGCGATTCAGCCCAACCCGCCCCGCCGGAGCTGGCGATCGCACGGCCACCTTCTTCGGCAAAGGCGCGCCGGGCGGCGGTTCCGGGTACAGCCTCGGCGATAAACGCTACCCAGGCCGCCCCAAAATGGACATCCCCGCCCCTACCGGCCGGACCGGTCTGGGCAAGAACATCCGGGTGCGGCACCCCAAATACGGCGAAGGGATGATCGTCGCCCGCGAAGGGGACGGCGACGACGCGAAAATTACGGTATCCTTTACAGGGCACGGCGTAAAAAAGCTGGTGGAGAAGTTTGCCCAGCTTGAACGGTTGTAGCGGTCATGCAGCCGAGCCGGCAAAGATTTGTATCGCGAGCAGCACCCGGCAGAGCCTGCGCTCGCCGTACCTTACGTACCTCATAGAACCAGGAAGAGATCAATGGCAAACACCACCGCAGTCACCGATCGCCTCGAGCGCAAAAAGCTCAAGCGCGCCTCCCGCAAGAAGGCCACCCCCAAGACCGCCCGCACCTACGCCCGCGGCGAGCACAAGAAAAAGCTTCGCAAGCTCACGCGCGGCACCTCCAAACGCTAATTCGCGCCAGCAGCACAGGAAGGGGCAGAGCTTCGGCTCTGCCCCTTCTTCTTTACCGAATTAGAAGTGTTTTCCTTGGGGAATCGTGGCAGTCGAACAGCAGATCCCTTCGCTGCGCTACGGTTGACGACAGTAGCCACTTCAACCGTTACAGCGTTTACCCAGGGCGGATTTGCTTGGGGTGTGTAGAGCCGAAGAGCGAAAATGACGCGGATTTACTTCCGCCCATCGAGCAAAACGCTCAACGGGGGACCTCGGCTTCGGGAATGAACACAGTCACAGCTACATCGCTCTAAGCCGTTGTGGGCTTCGGCATGGTCATTTTGATCATCTGCTTGAACGCGAATCCCGGCGCCAAGCGGCTCATCAACTTGAGGACATTGCTCAAACCGGGCCGGATCTCCAATGCGCCCTTTTCGATACCCGCCAGGGCACGCTCCACCAACACTGAGACCGGCATAGCCTTCGGTCCCCGGCTCTCACCTTCGGAAACACCGTGGAGCAGGGGCGTGTCCGTCCCCGGCGGTGCCAGTTCCACAACCGTGACGCCCGAGCCCGCCAGTTGCGCGCGCAGCACCCGGGTATAGGCGTGCAAACCGGCCTTCGCGGCCGAATACACGGGTGAAATGGGAAACGGAACGAAGGCGAGCCCAGAGGTCACATTCACGATGAGTGCGCCCTCTTGCTGCAGGAGGTGCGGAAGGAACTCCTGAACCATCCATAGCGGACCATTCAAGTTGCTCTGGAGCTCCCGGGTCAAATCGCCCAGTTCCCGAGGTTGGCTCAGCTTGAGATTGCGCATGATCCCGGCGTTGTTGATCAGGGCATCCAGCCGCGGAAATTGCGCGAGCACCTCCCGGCGGAGAGAAACAATCTGCTCCGGGTCGCTCACATCGCTGCGATAGGTGTGCAGCCCCGGTGCAGCCTGCTTGGCGGCATCGAGCCGGTCTCCGTCACGTCCGGTAATGAGCACCGTATTGCCGCGGTTAAGAAGTTCTTGCGCGAGTGCCAAGCCGATTCCGCTGGTACCCCCTGTAATCAGGACTGTTTTGCCCTTCAGTTTCATCGGTTCCCTTCCGTTCGCAAGCCGGTGCCCAAACAGGACCCGAAGCTCAGGTGATCCGAATGTATCTTCTGCAAACATTGTTGTCAATGCATACTTTGTACCCAGCGTATACTTTCCCTATCGGGGATTGTTTCCGTCGCGATAAACCATGAAGGAAAGAAAGTCGTACCACCATGGCGATCTGCGCGCCGCTCTGCTGCATGCGGGCACAGCGATGCTGGAAAGCCGTGGACCGGAAGCCCTCTCCATGCGGGAGCTCGCCCGTGCGGTGGGTGTCAGCAACAACGCTCCGCGGCGGCATTTTGCCAACAAACAGTATCTGCTGGAGGCTCTGGCGATGGATGGCTTCGAGCGCTTGGGAGACGATCTACGCGGGGCGCTGGCGGTGGAAGAACCCTCGTTTGAGAGGCGCCTGATCGGGCTCGCCCATGCCCATATCCGGTTTGCCACCGGACACCGTGCCCTGTTTCGGCTAATGTTTGCTGCCAAACAGCACCCACACGTCTCCCCGGAGCTGCTGGGGGCGAGCTACCGGGCGCTTTCCGCGGGGCCGGAGACCATGGCCTACGGTCAGCAGATCGGGCGTGTGACGCCGGGTGATCCGGAGCGGCAGGCTCTCATAGTCTTTGCGGCCGTTGAGGGATTGCTCTCGTTTTCAGTGGATGGGAGCCTTGGGGGAGTGCCCGTGGAGCGTCTGGCGGAACAGGCCATACTGCAGATCATCGTAGGCCTGCAGCCCCGAAACGACTGATTGGCAGCTGGACCCGTCCCGTCCCTGCGCTCTCGCATACAATCGCCGTATCCCATCTGCATACGCCTGCCGAGGACTGCACCGCTGCCCCGACAAATCTTTGCCACCAAGTCCATCGACAGATTGATCGTAGAGAGCGAACGCCCGGAACACGCGCTCAAGAAGACGCTTGGTCCGCTGTCGCTCACGGCCCTGGGCGTCGGCATTGTCATCGGTTCGGGCATCTTCACGGTCATCGGCACGGCCATCGGCGGCAACCCCGCCAAGCTGGCCGACTGGAAGGGTTCGCCGGTCATCGATCTCATCCTCCATCACGGTGCGGTCGCGGGCAGACCCGGCGCGGGCCCCGCCCTGGCCATCTCACTTGTGCTCGTGGCGATTGTCTGCGCGTTTACCGGGCTTTGCTACGCCGAGCTCGCCAGCATGATCCCCATCGCGGGCTCCGCCTACACCTATACCTATGCCACGCTCGGCGAGCTCATCGCCTGGATCATCGGCTGGGACCTTATCCTCGAGTACGCCTTTGCCAACATGAGCGTCTCGGTCGGGTTCGCCGCGCACATCGTCGATCTGCTCGACTGGCTCAACATCCGGCTCGACCCCAAATGGCTCTCCCCCGCCTTTCTGCCGCAGGGCCTGCAGGATCTCGCCGGCAAGGACATCTTTCCCATCGGCTGGCATGCCGGCTTCGATATCCCGGCCTTCCTCGTCGTCTTCTTCATCACGGTCGTGCTCGTCATCGGTATCCGCGAGTCCTCGCGCACCAACAACCTCATGGTGCTGATCAAAATTGCCGCCATCCTTGCCTTTGTGCTCTTCGGCATCGGGTTCATCCACCCCGGCAACTACCACCCCTTTGTGCCGAACGGCTTCTCCGGCATACTCGCTGGCGGCTCCATCATCTTCTTCACCTACATCGGCTTCGACGCCGTCTCCACAGCCAGTGAGGAGTGCAAGAATCCGCAGCGCGACGTGCCCATCGGCATCATTGCGACCCTCATCGTCTGCACGATCCTCTATATAGGGGTCGCGCTCGTGCTCACCGGCATGGTGCCCTGGAATACCGTCATCGGCGACGGCGCCCCCATCGTCAACGCCCTGAAGCGTCTCTCGGTCGAGCCCGGCGGCCATCGCCTGCACTGGGTACGCCTCTTCGTGCTCATCGGCGCCATCCTGGGCATGATCTCCTCCATTCTCGTCGGCCAGTACGGACAGGCCCGCATCTGGTTTGCCATGTCCCGCGACCGCCTGCT
>CAXTGE010000151.1:4869-5993 GCA_964243645.1 uncultured Acidobacteriaceae bacterium
ATCTTTCCCGTGCTGAGCGTGTTCTTCTGCGTCCTGCTCATGGCCGGCCTCCCGGTGATCACCTGGATGCGCTTCTTCATCTGGCTTGTGATCGGCCTGTGTGTGTACTTCCTTTACAGCCGCAAACGCAGCGAGTTCTACCACCCCTAGGCCAGATCAGGCACAGCGATGCAGGAGCTTCTCAGCCCGGCGACAACGTTGTCCTCCTGACCGAATTGCTCCCATCCCCCAATCTTTCATCTCGACCGCAGCACACCCCACCATGGGCACATGTAAGAGAGCTAGACACTGGAGGCTCGCCCTAATTGGGTGTTGGCTGGTTCACCGCATCAACGATGATCGCGGTGAGGGGAGCCCTACCAGCCCTTAGTTTCAGCCCGAGCGTTTTTATGCTTTCCAGGGTTGCATTGATGACATCCGCATCCCTTGCTTCTGGGGCCTCCACGTGAAAGTCGTATGCGCCCACCAAGCCAGTCCGATCGATGACGGCGCGGCCAAGGATCTGGCTGAGCCGAAAGGCTGTGAAGGTCATGGTGGCGTTTTCACCTTCTACGTCACCGTTCCCTTCGCCGCCCGCGTATGTGTTCACACTCATAAATGGAACAAGCGTATGGTCTTTGGGCGACTTCAGCTTCAGTGGTTTACCGCTCAGTTCAAGGAACAAGACCGGCTGTTCAATCGTTGTGATGTGGTACTTGAAACCGAACCGATCCCGCAGAAGAGCTTGCAGCATGAACCGTTGGTCATCGGTCTTCGGAGAGTTGATCCCGGGAGGATTGTATCGGCGAGCAGGCGAGTCGTCCGGCGGCACGGCATCCAGATCAAACTTCATCGACTTTGCCCAGGCCGGCAGCCCGGAGATGCTAAAGTCTTGGCCGTGGAAGGCCTCCATCGCGAAACACAGGACCGAGCAGTTTCCGGCGATAAGCCGACCCGCTGGTTTGGTGTAGATACCAAGGTAGGGAGATGAAGCAGGTTTAATCGTCTCCACCTCAAACTGTGGAAGCGTCGCATTAGCCTGCGGAAGGAGAAGTGTCTGGGCTCCCAGGAGCGGGGGTGTGCCGATAACCAAGACAACGGATGTAAGAAGGCGCACAACGGTCACCATGAGATCCCAGGACTCC
>CAXTGE010000152.1:0-3892 GCA_964243645.1 uncultured Acidobacteriaceae bacterium
CGCGGATCGCTCCTAGTGCCCCAGGGCCAGGTTCACCAGCGTTCGCTCTTCCAGCTCGTGGGCCTTGGCCGAGCCGGTTGCCGGGCTGGCCGACGCGGTCCGCTTGATCGAGGTCACCGGCCGGTCGTGTGCGAGCTGACGGAGGCGCGGCATGGCAAAGGAGAGCGCTCCCATGTTGGCAGGCTCCTCCTGAACCCACACGATCTCTTTCGCCTGCGGGTACATGTCCAGAGCCTGCTGCAACTCGTGCTCCGGCCACGGGTACAGCTGGTCCAGGAAGATGATCGCCACGTCGTCGATCGCGCGTTTGGCTCGTTCGACCCGCAGATTGTGGCCGATCTTGCCGGAGCAGACCAGCAGACGCCGCGGATGCTGCACAGAGGTATCCGGCACCACCATCTGGAAGTGGTCGGTCCCCAGATCGGAGACCATGGACATGGCATCGGGGTGCCGTAGCATCGACTTCGGCGTAAACACCACAAGCGGTTTGCGCCATCTGCGCATGGCCTGCCGCCGCAGCAGATGGAAGTATTGCGCTGCCGTGGACGGCTGCGCGATCTGCAGGTTGTCCTGCGCCGCGAGCTGCAGATAACGCTCAATGCGCGCGGACGAGTGCTCCGGGCCCTGACCCTCATAGCCATGCGGCAGCAAAAGGACCAGGCCGGACAGCAGCCCCCACTTCGCCTCGCCCGCGGCCAGGAACTGGTCGATGATGATCTGCGCGCCGTTGGCGAAGTCGCCGAACTGCGCCTCCCACAGCACAAGCGTCTCCGGGGAATCGCGCGAAAAGCCGTACTCGAAGCCGAGGCAGGCTGCTTCGGAGAGCAGGGAGTTGTAAACCTCCCAGCGGCCCTGGCCCTCGCCCACATGCGAAAGCGGCGACCAGCGCTGTTCTGTTTCGGTGTCGATCAACACGGAATGTCGCTGGTTGAAGGTGCCCCGCTGCGAGTCCTGCCCTGTCAACCGCACGGGCGTACCCGCCTTGAGCAGGGAAGCATAGGCAAGCAGCTCGGCATACCCGTAATCGATGGGCCGTTTGCCTGCGCCCATCTCGACACGTTGCTCCAGGAGCTTGGCCACTTTGGGATGCACGTGAAACCCCTCCGGCGAGCGCGTCAGCGCCCCCGTGAGCGACTCCACCTCGCGCGCGGGCAGCCCGGTCGACGGATTGTCGTCCGGAGCCAGAGCGCCGCCGCAGTATGCATCCCAGTACTTCGGCAGCTCATGCATCCGCTTCATGACGAAGCCGGTGTGTTCACCGTGGTTCTCGTCGTGGTGAGCCGCCTGCCGTTGCGCCTCCAGAAAGTCGTTCTGGAAAGACGCCACCTCCGCGGCCGGGTCCACCCCAAGTTTTTCGGCATAAATCTTGTAAAGCGCCGGATGATCCTTGATGCGCGCGTAGCGCCGCGGCTGTGTCACCGTCGGGTCGTCCACCTCGGAATGTCCGTGGCGGCGATAGCCGATCAGATCGATCACCACGTCCGATGCAAAGGTCTGTCGATAATTGGCCGCCATCTCGGCCACGCGCACAACGGCCTCGGCGTCCTCCGCGTTCACGTGAAAGATCGGAATGGGCAGCCGCTTGGCAAGATCGGTCGCAAAGCGCGACGAGTTGGACTCCTCCGGATTGGCGGTAAACCCAAGCAGATTGTTCACAACGACCTGAATCGTCCCGCCCACGTTGTATCCATGCAGGCTGGCCAGGTTCAGGGTCTCGGCCCATATGCCCTGCCCCGCAAACGCGGCATCGCCATGGAGGATAAGCGGCAGCACGCTGCGCTTGCCTTCTTTGCCGATGCGCTCCTGGCGAGCCCGCGCACGGCCCATCACCACGGGATCCACCGCCTCAAGATGGCTCGGATTGGAGGCCAGGTGCAGCGAGACGACCTTGCCCGTGGCGGTGATGATGTCTCCGGTGGCGCCCATGTGGTATTTCACATCGCCGCCGCCCATTGTCGAGCGCGGATCCACGTCCTCGAACTTGGAGAAGATCTCGTGCGAGTTGCGGCCCACCGTATTCACCATGACGTTCAGCCGGCCGCGATGGCTCATCGCAAACACGGAGCGTGTCACGCCCCCTTCGGCCGCAGTGGTAAACAGCTGGTCGAGGAACGGGATGAGCGAGGTCAGTCCTTCCAGCGAGAAACGCTTGGTTCCGAGATACCGCTGCTGAATTACCTGCTCAAAGATGTCCGCGCGAATCAGACCCGTCAAAATCCGCTTCGGATCGGCAGCCGTGTAGGGCTGCTCCATCCTCTCCTGGATCCAGGACCGCTTTTCGGGCGAGGCGATGTGCATGAACTCGACACCGATGGAGCCGCAGTAGAATCCGCGCGCCTCGGTGGAGGCCTGACCGTCCGGAGCGGGTGTCGGGAATGGTTCGGCCGGCAGGTACTGGCCGAGCGGATCGAGCGACGCCTGCAGAAAGCCCCAGCGCCGAAAGATGTCGAAGACCCCGTCGCGATCCGGAGTGCCCGTCTCCCTGCCGTTTGCTGCATTTGCTTGCATTTCAGGCTTTCGGGAGAGCTTCGGTTCGGGGGCAGTCTTTGTGGCCATGACGCCCTCTATGCTAGTCCTCCATGGCCGAGATGCCCACCGGTGGTGCGGTAATCGGTGTGTTCTGCCACACACAGAAGTTGCATCTCCGTCCGAATTTAAGGCACTCTCAGCGCAGCCGCGCTGTCCTGAGAAATCCGAAGCCGCCACCCGGTTCGCCACCCGATTCCAGATGCAGGTCTTCCAGCCGATCGGTGTGCACGACGACGGCATCCGGGTACCAGAGCGGCACGCTGGGCAGATCCATCGCGAGGATCTGCTGCACGGCGACGTAGTCTGCCGCACGGGCTGTCTGGCTCGTCTCTCGCGTTGCCTGTTGCAGCAGGGCATCCACCTGCGGATTGCTGTACCGGCCGCGATTGCCACCTTTGGGAGGGAAGCTGGCTGTGCTGTAGGCATAGCGGAAGATGTCGGGATCTTCATTGGAGCCTGTCCAGCGCAGCATGTACATCTGAAACGCGCCCTTGGTGATATCGGCGTAGAAGGTGCCGAACTCGGCCGAGTGCAGATCGAGCTGAATGCCCACTGTCCGCATCTGCTGCTGCAGTACCTGCGCCAGCAGCCGTGTGGTCTCATCGGTGGAGGTCTTCAGGGTGAATCGAAGCCGTATCCCGTGGGCATCCGGGTGCAGGCCGGCCTGGTCGAGCAGGCTGCGCGATCGGGCTGGATCGAAGGCGTAGTCCGGCAGCTGCGCCGCCGTCGCCTCCGCCCAGTGACCCGGGGGCAGCAGGGTGCGTGCGGGAACAGCGTGACCTCGCCACAGACCTGCGATCAGGGCCGGCTTGTCAAGGGCGCACGCGACAGCCTGGCGCACCCGTGGATCTCGCAGTGCCGGGTCGTTGACGTTGAAGTTGGCATAGAAGACATCCGCGCCCGGCCGCGACTCGGTCACGAGTCCCGGCATGCCGGCAAGGGCATGAACCTCGTCGGGTGTGATGGCGTTGCTCTCGATGTCGGCGGAGCCCCTTTTGAGCTCGAGCGCCATGGTGATGTTATCGGGGACGACCTCGAAGCGCACCCGCGGAATCTGGGCAGGCTGTCCCCAATAGGTGGGGTTGCGTTCGAGGACGACCTCCTTGTCCTGCACCTGGCTGAGGAAGCGAAAGGGGCCTGTACCCACGGGATGCAGGCCCTCGTCGTGCCCTGCACCCCTCTCCACCACGCCGAAGAGGCCGTCGCTGAAGTTGAACAGCAGACCGGGATTGGGCTCCGCGGTTCGCACCTCCACAGTGAGCGGATCACGGGCACTTACGCCGGAAATCCCAACAAAACTCCCTGCTTTCGCGCTGAGCAGAGAGCCGTCGATCAGGCTGTGGATGGACCAGACGACGTCGTC
>CAXTGE010000152.1:3992-5880 GCA_964243645.1 uncultured Acidobacteriaceae bacterium
GACGGTGTTTAGACACGGGTAATCCGCCCCAAAACGACGGATCGGGAGGCACCGGTGGCCGCCGGCACGTTGCCGGGCAAACCGTGCCAGGTGAGCCAGCCGAGCAGAGCGAAGGCGGCGGCCTCCTTGGCCTCCACCCCAAGACCGGCGTCGTCGGTGGACCTCACGGAGACATAGAGCGGCTCGAAGCCGGCGCGCAGCCCCTTCATGAGGGTGACGTTGTGCGCCCCGCCGCCGGAGATGAAGACCTCGGTGGCTTTGGCCAGCGGAGCGCGCTGGCCGAGGTGCGGCCAGACGAAACGGCGATAGGCGTCGAGGACGGTCTGCGCGGTGAGTGCGGTGGCGGTGGCGAGGATGTCGCGCTTGGAGGCGTCGCCGCAGGCGGCGAGGAAGCGGGTGACGAACCCTGTGCCGAACTGCTCACGGCCGCAGCTTTTGGGAGGTTCGGCGGCAAAGTAGGGCTCGGCCAGGAACTCCTCCAGCACCGGCTTCAGGATCTCGCCGCGGCCGGCGAGGCCGCCGCCGCAGTCGTAGCGTTTGCCGGTGAGCTGTTCCATGCAGCCGTCGATGACCATGTTGGCGGGGCCGCTATCGAAGGCGAGGACGCCGTCGGTGTCGCAGCCTGCGGGCAGCGCCGTCATGTTGGCGATACCGCCCAGGTTGAGCAGGATGCGGTTTTTGGTCCTGTGGCGAAAGTGGCAGTAGTCCAGCATGGGCACGAGCGGCGCGCCCTGGCCCCCGGCGGCCAGGTCGGCGGGGCGAAAGTCGCTGACGACGGGAAGCCGGAGCCGCTCGGCGAGCACGGCCGGCTCGCCGGTCTGCCAGGTGGAGCGGATAGGGCTGCCGAGGAAGTCGGTTTCGGTGGCTTCGTGGAAGAGGGTTTGGCCGTGCATGGCTACCAGCTGCGGGGTGAGCCCGGTGCGGCTGGTGGTCTCGCGTACCGCGTCGGCGTAGACCTCGCCGAGCCGCCAGGAGAGCCTGGCGAGCTCCGCCGTGGAGGTTCCGGCGGCGTTCATGGCGGCCAGCACGGCCTCGCGGATCTCGGTAGTGAAAGGGAAGCCGCGGTGTTCGAGCACCTTGACCTTGGGCGGGGCACCCGGCTGGGATGAGGGCGTGATGCGGCAGAGGGCGACGTCGACGCCGTCGGCTGAGGTGCCGCTCATGACGCCGGCGACGGTCATGGCCTGGGGGCGGAGCTGGTTTGCTTTGGGACGCTGCAATGGGCTTTACCTCAGCGGCTGAAGGCGCTTCGTGCGCGGCGTGGGATGGCATCCGTTCGGCTCGCGCAGGGCAGGCTCTGAAGCCGTGCCCTTTCAGACTGTAGCTGAACGGGAGTTTGGCTGAGGTTTGCTGTTGGGGTTCCCTGGCGCTTAACCCACCTTAGCCGCGATGAGGCTGCGGCGAAGATGGGGCACCCGGGAGTGGCTCCGGTGACTCCGACGGCACGGGACAACACGGCAGATCGCGGCAGATTCCGGCATGCGAGCCGTTTTCCTCCCTTGCCCCAACAACTTAGGGCGGAGACGCGGTTAACTGGGATCGCCGGAGCCAACGATCTTCTGCCACCCTGCGCATCAATGGCATCCTCCGAGTCCCTCTCCTCAGGAGTTGTCATGCGGTTCCCCTTCGCTTCCCCACTTCTCCGGCGCTCCCGCGCCTTTGCGCTCCTTTGCTTCTGCATCCCCGGCGTTCTCAGTTGCGACGGCCAGCACCGGGCAGCCGGATCGGCCACGCATGCTTCGGGTTCCCGTCCGGCAACGGCCGCCGGAGCTTCCCATGCCGCTACAACAAGCTTCAAGGGCCCGGGAACGCCGACGGTCGATCACACCCTGATGGACGCTGGCTGGGGTATGCCCTATGGCACGGTCAAGCTGCCGGCAGGCTGGGC
>CAXTGE010000153.1:0-5742 GCA_964243645.1 uncultured Acidobacteriaceae bacterium
CCATGGCAAACAAACTCAAGCTCGGCATCCCCAAAGGCAGCCTGCAGGACGCTACGATCGCCCTCTTCGCGCGCGCCGGATGGAACATCTACGCCAGCGGACGCAGCTACTTCCCCTCCATCGACGATGCCGAGATCGAATGCATGCTGGTACGCGCCCAGGAGATGGCCCGCTATGTGGAGCACGGCGCGCTCGATGCCGGCCTCACGGGTAACGACTGGGTACTTGAAAACGAGAGCGACGTCGAGCGCGTCACCTCCCTCACCTATTCCAAGCAGAGCCGTGTACCCGTCAAGTGGGTGCTGGCCGTGCCTGAAGACTCGCCTTTTGAGCGGCCCGAGGATCTGGCCGGCAAAGTCATCGCCACCGAGCTGGTGGAATTCACCAAGCGCTACTTCGCGGGCAAAAACATACCCGTCAAGGTGGAGTTCAGCTGGGGTGCGACCGAGGTGAAGCCGCCCACACTGGCCGACGCCATCGTCGAGGTTACGGAGACAGGATCGAGCCTGCGCGCTAACCGCCTGCGCATCATCGAAACCCTGATGGAGAGCGAGACGCAGCTGATCGCGAACAGGCAGTCTTGGGAAAACACCTGGAAGCGCGAAAAGATCGGGACGCTGAGCCTGATGCTCAACGGGGCCATGGCCGCGCAGACGCAGGTGGGTCTGATGTTGAACGTGCCCAGAGCCGCACTGGATGCCGTGCTGGGTGTCTTGCCTGCCCTGAACTCGCCGACGGTGAATCACCTGCGCGACGAGAACTGGATGGCCGTCAACACGATCCTCGATCAGGGCGTGGTGCGGGATGTCATCCCCAGACTGAAGGCGGCGGGCGGCACCGGCATTGTTGAGTACCCTTTGAGCAAGGTCGTTCTTTAAACAGGTAAGGGGCGGAGCCTCCGATGAAGATCTTCTGGATTGTCCTGGCCGTCATTGTGCTGGGTTTGGCCATCAACTCGCTGGTGATGTACCTACTGCAGAAACGCCGGCAACAACGCGCGGAAAAGGACGGCCTGGTGCTGTACGCCACCGTCGTCTCGGCTGCCCCGCTGGGCGGTTTGCTGAAGTACGCCGACATGAAAAAGGTCGTGCTGCGCATCCAGGATCCAGGGACGAACACGCCGCGCGAGGTGTCCCTGCGGACCCGCCTGCCGGCAGGCCAGGAGATCACCTACGGCATGAAGATTGCCGTAATCCTGGATCCCACCAACAAGCAGCGCGTCTACCCGGCCAGCCCGGAGGCGGCCAAGCGGGTGGTGGTCACGGGATCGCGCCTGGAACGGCGGCACATGCGGGTCGGCGCAACAGGCAACGGACAGCAGCCACCGCGCGATGCGATTCCCTACCCCAAGCACCTGAATCGCCGCTGAACGCCTCTCCTTAGCGCATTCGATGAACGTAGAAGGAACCGATGAAGATTCTCAAAACATATGGCGAATGTGCCGGGCAAGCCGAGAGCGCCCTGAAGCAGATCGAGCATCGCGGCTCGGCGAACACCGCCAAGGTGGACGCAACGGTGCGGACCATCCTCGCCGACGTGCGCCAGGGCGGCGACGCGGCAGTGCGCGAGTACGCGGGGCGCTTCGATGGACTCACCACAGACGCCCCACTGCTGGTCAGCTCCGAAGAGATGGCAGCCGCCTGGAGCGAGACCTCCGACGAGCTGCAGGCGGCGATGCGTCTTGCCCAGGCCAACATTCGCGCCTTTGCCGAGAAGCAGTTGCCGCGCGCCTGGAGCTTCCGTCCGCAGGAGGGCATGGAGGTCGGCCAGATTGTCCGACCCCTGGATTCGGTGGGCTGTTATGTGCCGGGCGGGCGCTATCCGCTGCCCTCCACGCTGCTGATGACGACGACGCCGGCGCAGGTCGCGGGCGTGGAACGCATCGTCGTCTGCTCACCCAAGCCGGCGCGCGAGACATTGGCAGCCGCTCATCTGGCCGGCGTTACGGAGTTCTACCGCATCGGCGGCGCACAGGCCGTGGCCGCCATGGCCTACGGCACAGGGACCGTCCTGCCCGTAACCAAGATCGTGGGCCCGGGCAATCTGTACGTCACCGCGGCGAAGGTGGCCGTGTCGTTTGAGACCGGCATCGACATGTCCGCGGGGCCCACGGAGATCGTGGTCACCAGCGAGGAGGGCGATGCGAGCGGCATCGCGGCCGATCTGGTGGCACAGGCCGAGCATGATCCCGAGGCGCTGGCGATCCTGATTACGAGCAAAGCTGACCTGGCCGAAGAGGTTGCGCTGGAGGTGAAGCGGCTGGCGGGAGGCAATGCGATCGCCGAGCACGCCCTGGGGGCCCAGGGTTTCGCCTTTGTCACCGCCACGGTAGGGGAGGCGCGCGAGTTGACCAATCGCCTTGCCCCGGAGCACCTGACCGTGGATGCCGGCAGTGATCTTCGCTGGATCAAGAACGCGGGTTCGGTATTTATCGGCCATCACACGCCGCAGTCCATGGGGGACTATATCTCCGGCCCGAACCATGTGCTGCCCACGGGCCGCAGTGGACGAATCCGCGGCGGACTGAGCGTGCTGGACTTCGTGAAGATCATCACGGTGCAGCAGTACACGAAAGACGCGCTGCGCGAGGTAGGACCGCACACCATTGCATTGGCAACCGCTGAAGGCCTGGCCGGTCACGCCGAAAGCGTACGCGTTCGCATGCGCTAGGCGCTTCGTTGATAGGGAGTAGGAATGAGCGTCGCTGTTGAGGCCGAGTCGTCTGTGGCACAGGCTGTCGTGCTGCCGCAGCCACGGGCGCGTGTTGTGGCCATGCCGGAGTACCATCCACCGCTTGCGGGCCGCGATGCCCTGCGGCTGGACTTCAACGAAAACACGCTCGCCCCGAGCCCGCGGGTGCTCGCAAAGATGCGTGAGCTTACGGCCGAGGGTCTGACGATCTACCCGGAACGGGAGCCGGTGGAGCGGATCGTTGCCGCGCACCTGGGTCTTGCCCACGATCAGCTCATCCTGACCAACGGCGTGGATGAGGCGATCCACCTGATGGCCTGCGCCTTTCTCGACGAGGGCGATGAGGCCCTGATCTGTACGCCTACCTTTTTCATGTATGACGTGTCGGTCAGCATGATGACGTCGAAGCTGGTGCGCGTGCAGACCGATGATTCGCTCGCCTTTCCCTTCGAGCGCTTTCTGGCGGCCATTACGCCGCGCACGAAGCTGATCATCGTGGCCTCGCCCAACAATCCCACCGGGGCCGTAGTGAGCCGGGAGCACCTGCTGGCCATCGCCGCGGCGGCTCCGCACGCGGTGCTGATGGTCGATGAGGCCTACTTCCACTTCTTCGGCGACAGTCTGCTGGACGAGGTGTCCTCTGTGCCGAACCTGATCGTGGCGCGCACCTTTTCCAAGGCCTATGGTCTGGCCAGCCTGCGCATCGGCATGCTCGCCGGAGACGCACGGCTGATCGGCTTCCTTCGCAAGGTGAGCTCGCCCTATAACGTCAACGGCGTGGCCCTGGCCGTGCTGCCCGAGGCGCTCGCGGACACCGAGTATCTGGACTGGTATGCGACCGAGGTGCATAGAGGGCGTGAGCGCGTGGTGGAAGTTCTAGGGGAGCTCGGGGTGCGCACCTGGCCGAGCGCGGCCAACTTCGTCTTGATGGATATCGGGCCCCGGCACAGGCAACTTTGCGACGTCATGCGGAGCCGAGGCGTGCTGCTGCGCGATCGATCGTCCGATCCTGGCTGCGAGGGATATGTCCGCATCACGATCGGCCCCCAAGAGCATGTCACCCGCGGCATCGAGGCGCTGAAGGCCTCGCTTGCCGAGATCGGCTGGACCCCTGCCGAGGGCATGCATGCGCGCAATACGGGAACCGACGCGCGTGAATATGAATAGCCTTCTGCGTCATCTAAATCCTGTGATCTAAGGAGTGTTTATGACGATTCGCGAACGCCGTTCGGTGCAGCGTAGAGGATGGATGGGCTTGGTGGCGCTGGCAGCTTTGCCCCTGGGCGGCGTCCTGCTGCTAAGTGGTCGCATGAGCCTGTTTTTTGTGGCGGTCGTTGCCGCGCTGTTGTGTGTTTTGTTTGCAACCGGCTTTGCTCTTCTCTACGCGAAGCTGCGCGCAGGTGCTGCGGATCGTCGCCTGGCGGCGGAAGGCAAGCTTCTTTAGCCGTTTCTTCGTAGAATGGCCGATGTGACGCGCACCCGTCGTAGCCGCCCCTTCCTGATCGCCCCTCTGATTCCCTTCGTCGGCATCGTCGGCATCTTTGGGGTGGAACAGTTGCACGGGACGCGGTACCTGAGCGCCTTTGTGGTGGTCTGGTGCCTGGCGTTCGCCGCTCTCTTCAGCTATGTTCTGGAGCGGGCACTGGAGGCGAGACGCCTCAGGAAAGGCAAGGGATGAGCGATTGGGTGCAGGAACTTGGCGTGGCCGTGGAGCCGACGCAACCGGCACGCGTGGGTTCGGTGGAACGCAATACCCTTGAGACCGAGATCTCCCTGCGGCTGCTTGTGGATGGCACCGGGCAGTACCGCGTGTCCACCGGCATTCGCTTCTTTGACCATATGCTGGAGAGCTTTGCCAAACACGGTGGCTTCGATCTTGACCTGACTTGCAAAGGCGATCTGGATGTGGACCAGCACCACACCGTGGAGGATGTCGGCATCGCCCTGGGTGAGGCGTTCGTCGAGGCACTGGGCGATAAGCGCGGCATTCTGCGGGCGGGCTACTTTGTGATGGCCATGGACGAGACCCTGGCGGTGGCGGCGGTCGACCTCTCCGGACGAGTCAGCTGCGTCGTCAACGATGAACTCACGCAGCCGCTGGTGGGCGACTTTCAGACCGAGCTTGTGCCGGACTTCTTCGATGGCTTCGCCCGTGGTGCCAGGGCCAACATCCATGTGAAGACAATGTACGGCCGCTCCAACCACCACAAGATCGAGGCGATCTTCAAGGCGTTTGCGCGAGCCATGCGCGGCGCCTGTTCGCGGGACGAGCGCATGCGCGATCTGCTGCCCAGCACCAAGGGTCTGCTGTGACCGCGGTCATCGATTACAAGGCCGGCAATCTGACCAGTGTGGCCAAGGCACTGCGGTATCTTGGCGCGGACGACATCCTGGTCACCCAGGAGCCGAGCGACGTGGAGCGGGCGAACCGGATCGTGCTGCCGGGTGTGGGGCATTTCCGGTCGACGGAGCTGTTGCACCAGTTGGGTCTCACCCAGGCTGTGCGCTCGGCCGTCTCGCGGGGGACGCCGTTTCTGGGCATCTGTGTGGGGCTGCAGTGGCTCTATGAGGGCTCGACGGAGGCGCCTGGCACTGCTGGGCTGGGATACTTTGCAGGCCAATGTGAGCACTTCCCGGCCGCGCACAACGGCGCGGAGCTGAAGTCCCCGCATGTGGGGTGGAACTCGCTGGAGGGCATGCGGCCTGACTCGCGGCTGCTGGCGGGCGTGGAACCCGGGGCTTTTGTGTATTACACGCACTCCTGGCGGGCCCCCGTCTCCGCCGACACGGCGGCGGCTACGCTGTACGGCGGGGCCTTCACCGGAGCGGTGGAGCGGGGCAATGTGATGGGTGTGCAGTTCCATCCGGAGAAGTCCGGGGACGCGGGGTTGCGCGTTCTGCGGAACTTCCTGGCAGCGTAGAGCATCTGAACGGACGAGGTGAGCCGATGAGCGTGGCAACAGACATCCAGAGTACGGAGCAGGTCGATCTTGATGGACAGAGCACGCTCAGCGGCTCAGCGCCCATGGTCAAGCTGGACATCATCAATAA
>CAXTGE010000154.1:0-2240 GCA_964243645.1 uncultured Acidobacteriaceae bacterium
TGCGCTGACGACCCATGCGTCCAGCTCTCCGGGCTCACCGCGCGTCCACTCATCTTTTGCAGATGATCGTCGCCCACGGCCGCCACGGCGCTCAAGGCTGCCTGAACATCGCCCGGATCGAGGATGTGCTCTTCCTGCGCATGATGCGCCCAAACCCCGCCGTAACAGTCGGCCTGCAGCTCCAGATCCACCGAAAGATGGTTCCGCTCATCCGGTTCGGTACGCATCAGGTGGCTCACGCGGCTCTCCGTCCCCAGCATGTTCTGGACATGGTGACCCAGCTCATGCGCCAGCACGTAAGCCTGGGCAAAGTCCGCCGTGGAGCCCCCGAACTTCTTCAACTCATCCCAGAAGCTCAGGTCGATATACACCTTCTGATCCGCAGGGCAGTAAAACGGCCCTGTCGAGGACTCCGCCGTACCGCAACCGGCATAGGTCTCGCCGCGGTACAGCACAACATGCGCCTCCTGCCACGGCTTGCCCTCCGCGGTCAGCGTTCCCCTCCAAAACTTCTGCACGTCCGTATTCACAAAGGAAATCAGCTGCGCATCCCGGTCTTCCCCGGCGGGATGCGGCTGCGCGGGGCCACCCTGCACCTGCGGTCCTCCCTGCATCCCCTGCCTTCCCTGGGTCGCTGGCTGCAATCCGCCGCCACCGCCGCCGCCCAGCATCCCTCCCAGGAAGTTGTGCCCTGTGATCAGGCTGATGACCAGCAACACGACGAAGCCGACGATGCCGATCCCACCACCGCCGCCGAAGCCGAAGCCGCCCCCACCGCCACCCGAGCTATCGCGTCGATCCTCAATGTCACTGCTGAGACCGCCAGGCTGCCACTCCATCGTTCTGTTCCTCTCTTAAGCCTTCTGCGCCTTCTGATGCGTCCACGCGTCGCTTTCGCCCGTCGAGTGTCGGCGCACCGTCTATAAACTAGTCCAGCGAGTCGCGCGCAGACCCATGGGACGAAACGGTACCAAACTTGGACAGAACTTTCTCGTCGATGACGCCGCATGTCTGCGCATCGCCGAATCTCTTGGCGATCTCACCGGCCGCACCGTCGTCGAGATCGGCCCCGGCCACGGCGCCATCACCGCCCATCTTGCGCACCAAAACCCAAGCTGCGCGCATCTCCATCTGCTCGAGTTCGACCCCGCCCTCGCCCGCGAGATCGCCTTCCGCTTCCGCAACGACCCCCACGTCACCGTGCATCACGCCGACGTCCTCAAAACCGACCTCAGCACCCTGCTTCCACTGCCCCCGACCAACCCATCGCCCGGCATCGGCGAGGAGCACCGCCCCACACTGGACCTCATCGGCAATCTTCCGTATTACATTACGTCCGATATCCTGTTGCACCTGTTCAGCGCCGCCCGTGCCGGCTTTGCCCGCCGTGCCGTGCTGATGACGCAGCGCGAGGTGGCGCAGCGCATCGCCGCCCCACCCGGCTCCAGCGAGTACGGCGCGCTCTCCGCCATCACCCAGCTGCACGCGACCGTCACGGAGCTGTTCACCCTGCCGCCAGGCGCGTTTCTTCCTCCGCCGGACGTCCACTCCACCGTCTTTCGGCTCGACTTTGCCCCGCGCTTCGACGAACTCGGCATCCCGTTCGAGGGCTTCAACCGCTTTCTTCGCGCCACCTTCGCGCAGAAGCGCAAAACCCTCGCCAACAACCTGCGTTCTGCCGGTTATCTGTCAACGCAACTCACGGCAGCCTGGCCCGTCGATCTGCCCCCGCAGGTGAGGGCGGAGGCGGTCACGCTCGAGCAGCTCACCGCGCTTTACCGGGGGCTGGACTGCGGGCTGGAAGATCGTGCGCCCCAAGCCACGCCCTCCGCTGCCTGAGCCGGGGCCACCTCCCCCAGCAGCCGCTCCGCCTTGCGCCGCACCCGGTCCATCACACGCTCCTCCTCGACAATCGACTGCAGAACCGGCGCAATGTTGCCTAACTCCGACGCACGTCCCTCGGTCACCGCGGTCTGCAAAGCGTCCAGTTCACCATCCAGGCCCAGCCGGTCGAAGCGCAGCTTGGTTCGCAGCCGGTCGCCAAATTGCAAGGTCTCGGCCAGGCCCTCAAACGCCGTCGCCGCCTCATTTACCCGGTCATCGTCGGAGAAGTTAAAGGTGCACTGCGCCTCACGACCCGCGCCGCTATACCGCATCACCTTGACCCCGGTCTTCGCGATGTTCTTGTTGTGCGTCTCGCAGCGGCCACCCTCCACCATCGGCACGGCCGCAAACAGCTT
>CAXTGE010000154.1:2340-5726 GCA_964243645.1 uncultured Acidobacteriaceae bacterium
GCCGCCGCCAGCAGCGCCACCCCGCGCACCTGGCCGAGCTTCAGGGCACTTTTCGCGTTCTGGGCGAAAAAGACATCCTCAATCGCCACACATGCCGGTTGCCAGTGGTCCAGCAGCGCCGTCAGCTCGGCGTACACCTGCGCCAGCCTCACCGGGGTATGATCCTTCTTGTTCAGCCGTACGGCCCCGGAACACAGGTGCAGCAGCCGGGGACTGCGGGCTCGCTCGTCCACTTCGACGCACCCGTATCCCGTAAACTCCGTGCCGCAGTCGATCCCGAACACCCGCATAGCCCCGAGTCTACCCTCTCCCCGCAACCGCTCAGCCGGTACAATCGACCGGAGCTTCTCAGACGGCACTCCCTTCGGGTCTTCCTAAAACCCATCCCTGTGCCAAACCGCGAGTTCGCTTGGAAGGTTCAGATCCTGCTTGCAACCCGCGCTCCCAGCCTCCCGCCGCTTTCGTTCGCATAGTCCCTGTGCGGCTCTGTCACTGGTCCTGAGCACCGGCCTCCTCTTCGCGCCCACCCTCCCTGCGCACGCGCTGTCCGCGGGGCAGACCGATGCAGTCCCTGCACCCGCACCGGTGGTCCGTCCCCGCCCGCGGCCCCAGACATCAGTCCCGGCCACCGCTCCGCCCGACGCGGCCCCGCTGGTCAACCGCGCGCCACGCCCAAGGCCGGTCAACCCCCGGGACCTGAGCGGCGTCACGGCGGCCTCAGGACAGAGCGCCGCCTCCCCGACACATCCGCGCCCGGCCCAGCCTTCGGCGTCCGGAGCCACCGGGCAGGTCTCCATTCCCCGCGCGAACCGCGCTTCAGCTACATCTGCTGCGGCTGGGACGACAGCAACCGGGACCACAGCGACCGTAACCAAAGCGGCAGGGACGATCTTGCCGAAAGCCACGGCGTCCAACACGCCGGCAAAGCCGGCCTTTTCGACCACCGGCCTAAACCGCACGGTCGTCGTGCTGGATCCGTCCCACGGCGGCACGGACTCCGGCTCGCGCATCGGCGACAACATTCTCGAGAAAAACGTCACCCTCGCGCTCGCCTTCCGCCTGCGCTCGCTGCTGACGGCCCGCGGCTTCACCGTCATTCTGACCCGTGACAGCGATGCGGCTTTGACGTCCACGGCCGTCGCCACCCCGCTCACGCTGGACGACCGCGCAGGGATTGCCAATCACGCGCGCGCCGCCGCCTGCCTGCTCCTCCACGCCACCGGCCGCGGCAACGGGCTTCACCTTTATACCTCCGATCTGCAACGCGCACCCGGCGAGGCCGCGCTGCTGCCCTGGCTCACCGCCCAGGCAGCCTGGATTCCCGCCAGTGAGCAACTGGAGCGCTCCGTCAGCTCCGCGCTGGGCCGCTCGCACATCGCCCTCGTCAGCAGCACGGCCTCCATTCGCCCGGTCGATTCCCTCACCTGCCCGGCTCTCGTCGTCGAACTCGCCCCTCAATCTAACGACGTGCAGACGGTAAACGACGCCGCCTATCAGGAGCGCGTCGCCGCGGCTGTGGCAGGGGCGCTCGTCTTCTGGCAAAACGGCGTGCAGGCCCCGCCGAAGCTCACCTCAGCTCCCTCCGCCATACACAGCCCGCACCACCACGCTCCGAGACCGGTCAGCCCACCATCCGCGGAGCCCCAGCCATGACGAATCGTCAACTTCGCATCCTCTTCTGGTGTCTGTTCGCCTGCATTCTCGGCATGGGCGCGCTTCTGGTTGTGGACCACATCCGCGCCCGTGACCGAGTCCGTGATCTCGCCGACAATGCTCCGCTCGACACCCCCGGCACCGACGCCGAATCCGTCACCCTGAACCTTGCCAATGACGACGAAGGGACCGTCGCCCCGGCCGAACGCCAGATCGCTCTGCCCACCGAGGTGACCGCCCGTGCCCGTGCCCTGCTCGACCATCTTGTGACCGAGTACGCCATGCCCGGCTCCGAACATCCCCTGCCGCCCGGCCTCATGGTCAACCAAATTTTCCTTGTCCCGCTACCGGTCACCGGTCACACAATCGACACCTCCGCCCCTGCAACCAACGACGGTCGCATCCAAACCATTCCCGTGGCCCCCGGCGATACGGCGACGGCACTCCAGCCCAGAAGTCCCGGCGGCGAACTCGCGGTCATCGATCTGCGCAGCAATTTTGTCAACACCCACCCTTCCGGGGTCGAAGTCGAAACCCTTACCCTCGCCTCGATCATCGCCACCCTGCACACTAATCTCCCCCAGATCGAACAGATCCGCTTCCTCGTCGACGGCCAACCCCGTGAAACCCTCGCCGGCCACGCCGACCTCCTGCGCATCTACCCCTCGCACGACCCCAGCATCCAGGGCGCACAATGACGCCTGAGGCCGCTTCCACGCAACCATCTACTGAGTCGCGCCGCATCGTCGGCGTCTTCGACTCCGGCTTCGGCGGCCTCACCGTCCTGCGTGCCCTGCTGCCTCGCCTGCCCGGCACCCATTTCCTTTATCTCGGCGACACAGCGCGCCTGCCCTACGGGGCCAAATCGCAGGCTACCGTCGCCCGCTACGCCGTAGAAGCTGCCCGCTTCCTCGTCGGGAAAGGTGCCGAGTTCCTCGTCATCGCGTGCAACACCGCCACCGCCCTCGCCCTGCCAGAGATCCGCGCCGCCGTCCCTGTCCCCGTTATCGGTGTCATCGAGCCCGGCGCCCAGGCCGCCACTGCTGCCCTGTTGCCATCGATCCAAAACTCCGTCATCTCAACCGAAGCGTCATCCCACCCCCGCTCTGTCATCTCGACCGAAGCTGACGTCCGTCAGCGAAGTGGAAAGATCCCTGTGTTCCGCCAGGCGAGAGCTGAAGGCGCGAGCCTACCGCAAACGAGCACCCCAACCGTTCTCGTCCTCGCCACCGCGGCCACCGTACAGTCCCACGCCTATCGCGACACCTGCGCCACCTTCGGCCTCCAGGCCTACGAGATGCCCTGCCCCTTGCTCGTGCCGCTCGTCGAAGAGGGCTGGACCGACCACCCCGTCACCCGCGAGGTCCTGCGTATCTACCTCGCCGAGGCCCTCGCCAAGGTACAGCCAGGTGCCGTGCTTCTCGGCTGCACCCACTACCCTCTGATCGAGTCGCCCATCGGCCAGACCCTCAGGGAACTCGGCTGCCCCGTCCCCGTCGTGGACTCCGCCGCAGCCACCGCCGAGGCCGCCCGCACCCTCTGGAACGGCAATACCGACGCAAGCACCCCCTCCACCTTCACCTGCTATGCCACAGACTCAGTAGAAAAGTTCGCCCGCCTCGGCACCCATTTTCTCGGCCAGCCCATTCCCCAGGTGCATCTTCTAGACCTGGGTGGCTGAAAGGGGTTGTAAGTTCTAGGTTGTAAGTTCTAAGTCAGACCCAGCAGGCACC
>CAXTGE010000155.1:0-5699 GCA_964243645.1 uncultured Acidobacteriaceae bacterium
ACAAGGGCGTGAACCCGGATGAGGTCGTGGCGATCGGTGCCGCGGTGCAGGCGGGCGTGCTCTCAGGCGACGTGAAGGATCTGTTGCTGCTGGACGTGACCCCGCTGACGCTGGCGATCGAAACGATGGGTAGCGTCGCGACGGCGATGATTCCGCGCAACACGACCATCCCGACGAAGAAAACGGAGACGTTCTCTACGGCGGCGGACAACCAGACGGAAGTCGAGATCCACGTGCTGCAGGGCGAGCGGCCCATGGCGAGCCAGAACCGGACATTGGGCAAGTTCAAGCTGGGCGGCATACCTTCCGCACAGCGCGGCACGCCGCAGATCGAGGTCACCTTTGATATCGACGCGAACGGCATCCTCAACGTGACGGCAAAGGACAACGCGACGGGCAAGGATCAGAAGATCACGATTACGAGCTCTTCCGGTCTGAGCAAGGACGAGGTCGAGCGTATGGCGCGCGAGGCGGAGGCCCATGCTGCCGAGGACAAGGAGGCCAAGGACAAGATCGAGGCGCGTAACGGACTCGACTCCATGGTCTACAACGTCGAGAAGATGCTGAAGGACGGCGGCGACAAGGTGCAGGCGGCGGACAAGGGCGACGTGGAAGCGGCGCTGGCGGATGCCAAGACCACCCTCACCGGGGACCCGGGTGTGACGGAACTGAGTGCAGCGCGCGAGCGGCTGACGACAGCGAGCCACAAGCTGGCCGAGGCCCTGTACAAGGCCAACGCCGGTGCTAATGGTGTCCCACCAACGGACGGTGCTGCAGCGAGCGCGGGAACTGCCGATGAACATGGCAGCGGATCCAAAGACGAAGGCGTGATTGATGCCGAGTACGTGGATGCGGAGAAATAAGGCGCAACCTGAGGCTGTGCCGGACATATGTTCGGCTGACGGAAAAGGGGGAGGCCAACACTGGCCTTCCCCTTTTCTACAAAGCATCAACAGCGCTGTCGTTGGGTCTAATGCAGTAGGTCGTGAGGGGCGGATGTTCTCGCCAGAGAGATGACTTGGGAGGTAGCGAGATGAATAAGTCGAAGCTGAAGCAAGGGATGGACCAGGCATGGCCACAGGCGATCTCGTTTGACCTGGGTCTGGGTTCCGGCACAGGCGAGATGTTGTGGCGCTGCGAAGGAACGCGAGGCGGCCGGATCTACACCTCCGGGCTCTTTACCTCCCTGGAGGAGGCGCAACAGTTCGCGCAGCAGCTGCAGCGGGCGGAGCCGGATCAAAGCTTCAATGTGGAGCAGATCAAGGCCAGCGCGACCTGGAACTAAGCAAGTTTGCAGGATGACCGCGATGGAAAAACTGCCATCGCGGTCGTTCTGCATCTGACGTGCAGCGGGGATGGATGACCATGGACTGGGTAGCGCTTCAGGCGATCGCCAATACGGCGCTGGTGGTGACAAGTGGAGGCGCCATCGCCTACGCCGGTCGTCAACTGCGGCATGAGCGTGCCTACCGGTCGGTCGACAACCTTGAAAAGCAGCTGACATATTTCTTGAGCGAGGTCTTTGTGGCGGCGCGGCGACGTCTCGCCGAAGCACGTACCCAGGGCGAGGAGCTCCTTCCGCTCTCCGTGGAAGACCCGCCGGCAGTTGCGTTTGAGGTGCTGGATTTCTACGACCACCTCGGCTTGCTGGTCAAGAAGGGTCATCTGGACGTCTATGACGTGTGGCACACCTTCTACGAGTGGGCACAGCCGGTGTATGTGGACCTGCAACAGATCGTGGAGGGCAAAGACAGTGCGTTCCGCGATCACTACACGGACCTGAAGCGACTGGTGCGCGGGATGGACGATATTCAGATCAAGCGCATGCACGAAAAGCACACGAACCACTTTGCCCTGTGGACACCGGAGCGCATCCTTTGCCACTACCGCTACGAGCTGGAGGTAGGTTCGGTGACGCGGCGCGTGCGCCTGCGTCCTCGCGCCGAGGAGCGCGGACGGGTTCTGGACAGCACAGGGGCAGAGACAAGCATGGAGGAGATCGGTGCCGGAAGGAAATGAGGTACACCGCTGGGCGGAGCGCCACAACGCTGCTTTTGCAGGTCGGAAGTTGAATGTGCTCCCGGGACCGGGACATCGGTTCCATGATGCGCATCGGGTGGACGGCAAAAAGCTGAAGCGGGTGCATGCGGTGGGCAAGCACCTTGGCTACGAGTTCGGCGACGACCTGATGTTACATGTCCACCTTGGTCGCTTTGGGGATTGGAACGAGGGCTGCGGCCCCGTACCGGAGCCCAAAGGGGCACTGCGCGCGGTGCTGCAGCGTGCTGGATCGGGAAAACCGTCGCGAAGCGTGAAGGGACAGCCTCATAACCTCCGTTGCCAGGCCGATGACGGCACGCAGCCTTTCCCACCGGCGGAGGTTGAGTGGTGTGAGCTGCGCGGACCCACGGACTGCAGCATCTATGATCGCGCGAAGTGGCAGGCACTACTTGACCGCCTGGGGCCTGATCCTCTCGGCGAGGACACAGCGGGCCACGATGCGCCGCAACGCTATCTGGACAAGGTACTGAAAGGCAAGAAGCCGATTGCCGAGTTGCTGATGGATCAGGAGGTGCTCTCCGGCGTGGGCAATATCTACCGGGCTGAGCTGCTGTTCCGTCATGCCGTAAACCCTTTCACCCCGGGGATGGAGATGGAGCCCAAGGTGCTGAAGGCGATCTGGAAGGACGCGATCCCGCTGCTGAAGGCGGGCATGGTGGACCGGCGCATCGTGTGCACGAAGCGTGCCGATCGACCCAGCCGGAAGGACCCGGCCTTGCGAGGCGAGGAGCACTACACCTATCGGCGTCACGGTAAGCCGTGCTTCCTTTGTGGCACGCCGATCCTGCACCGGGACCTTGCCGGGAGAACGCTGTACTGGTGCCCCGTCTGTCAGCGCACGACCGAGGCTCAGAATGCCACCGCCTTTGAGCAGGGTGTCAGTCTGCGGGCGTCGCGGGCGAGGTTGAAAGCAAAGAAGGCCGGCGTGCTGGGCTGAAGCGGAACTCGCATGGCGAGTTGCACGTAACCTGATGAGACAAGTTGAGTCCATCTTCATCTAAAGTGTTGGAAGAGCGCGCGGACGCGCGCCCTAAGAGATCTATGGCACAACCACAACAGAAAGACTATTACGGCACGCTCGGTGTGAAGAAGACCGCCACTGCCGATGAGATTCGTAAGGCGTTTCGGAAGCTCGCGCGCAAATACCATCCGGACGTGAACCCGAATGACAAAAAGGCCGAGGAGAAGTTTAAAGAGATCTCCGAAGCTAACGACGTTCTAAGCGATGAGAAAAAGCGCAAGGTCTTCGACCAGATCGGCTTCTACTCCGACTCCATCGACCCTGCCGCCGCAGAGGCCTATGCGCGAGGCGGCGGTGCCGGTGGGGGTGGCTTCCCCGGTGGAGCGCAGCCGGGCGGAGGCCGCGGCCAGGGTGTTCCCTTCGATTTCGGTGGGTTCGACTTCTCCAACTTCAGCGGCGGCGGTGCGGCCGGCAGCGGACGGCCCCCGACCGAGGCTGGCGGCGGGTTCGGATCCGGCTTCCGCGACATCTTCAGCGGTATGTTCAATGGCGGCGGCGGCAGTCGCCAGCCTCGGGGTCCCCAACCGGGTACGGATCTTGAGTACCAGGTGGAGATCGACTTCTGGACAGCGATTCGGGGCGGCGTAACCCGGCTGGAGATCCAGCGGGGGGAGCAATGCAACACCTGCAAAGGCCGCGGCGTGCAGGGTGGCAGCGCGGAGTGCCCCGAGTGCCATGGGACGGGTCAGGTCACGCAGATGGGCGGACGCATGAAATTCAACATCCAGTGTCCGCGCTGTGGTGGCTCCGGCAAGGTACAGAATGCCTGCCCGACATGCGATGGAGCGGGTGTGCTTACCCGTCGTGAACCGCTGGAATTCCGGATCAAGCCGGGTACGCGGGATGGGCAGCGAATCCGTCTAGCCGGCAGGGGCAATGCCGGAACGGAGGGCGCTTCGGCGGGAGACCTCTACCTGATCATCAAGGTGGGCCAGCATAAGCTGTTCAAGCGCCAGGGAGACGACATCCACGTTACCGTGCCGGTAACCGCGATGGAAGCGGCGCTTGGTGGACGCATCGATGTGCCGACCATCGATGGCGAGGGCCTGCACGGAGGACGCGCCCAGTTAAAGATTCCGCCCGGAACGCAGACCGGGCAGAAGCTGCGCATGCGGGAGAAGGGCGCACCGGCTGCGGCTCGGGACGGGCAGCGTGGCGACCAGATTGTCGAGGTGAGACTCGTCGTCCCCAGGGTGCAGGATGAGCGTTCCAAGGAGATCTTACGGGAGCTGCAAAAGCTCAACCCCGAAGATCCCCGCGCGGACATGCTCGCCGAAGTGTAAGCAGAGTTTCACGCAGGCCCACTCTACGGCTTAGGCAAAACGTAGTCGTTGGTCAGACGATTGATCACGTTCAGCGTGCCCGGAAAAAGTCCGGCAAACCGTGCGCCGAGGTAGGCCTGTGGGGTGATCGTGATCTCCGTGCGGGCTTGCGAGATGCCCGTAAAGATCTTGTTGGACGCGTGTTCCACGGTGGTCGCGATGACGGGGGTGCTGCCGCAGAACTTGAACCAGCGGGCCTCCGCCTCCTTGTTGCCGAAGAAGATGGCGTGATTTTCTCCACCGGTGCGCATCAGGCCGGGGCATACCGTGAGCACGTGGATACCCTTTCCCTTGAGCTCCGCGTACAGCCCTTCGGAGAAGCCCGTCATGGCAAACTTTGCCGCGGAGTACGGGAGCAGGTGCGGCACCGCAAACTTGCCGCCGATCGACGAGATGTTGATGATCGCGGCGCGATGCTGCCAGCCTGGCGCGGGATTTTGTGCCAGGAGCCGGGGCAGGGCGGCCCAGCAGGCCTGCATGGCCGCTAGGAAGTTGACCCTCATCGTGTGTTCGAAGAGGTCCGCCGTCATGGCTTCGACGGGACCGACGGTGATGATGCCTGCGTTGTTGACCAGGATGTCGATACGGCCGAAGCGGGCAAACGTGTCGTTCACCATGCGCTGGCACTCTTCGGGCTTGGAAAGATCGGCGACGATCAGGTAAAAGTTTTCGGTGCGCAGGTGAGGATGCTTGGCGAGCAGGGAAGCCTGCGCCTCCTCAAGCTCTTCAAAGTTACGTGCTGCCAAGGCAAGGTTGACGGGGCGCTCCGCAAAGCGGGAGGCAATGGCAAAGCCCAGGCCGCGGGATCCGCCCGTGATCAGAATGACGGCACCCTCTGGCGGCGGCGTGGCCGTGAGTGCGCGTGCTGTAGCGATGATGGCAGCTGTCGCGCCGACGGCGGCAGCGGCGATGGCAAGTGAGGACTTTGCGGAACGACCCATAGGCAGCTTGGATGCAGGCGCGTGTGACGATGAGGGGGACGGCAGGATATGCTCGATTTGGCGGGCCGCACAAACGGATATGGCGACGAAACGAAGATCCAAGGGCGCATACATGATCTCGGCGGTCGCCGAGATGTACGACATCCACCCGCAGACACTGCGGCTGTATGAGCGTGAAGGTTTATTGCGGCCCTCGCGCTCGGAGGGCAACACGCGCCTCTACACGGACGAGGATCTGGAGCGGCTGGAGTTCATTCTGAACCTGGCCCGGGATCTTGGCGTGAATATTGCGGGCATTGCGATCGTGCTGCAGATGCGTGAGCGGATGGAAGAGATGAACCGGCAGATGCAGGG
>CAXTGE010000156.1:0-5557 GCA_964243645.1 uncultured Acidobacteriaceae bacterium
CTCGCCCTACTCCGACTAAAGTCGTATAGTGAACCATGGATCAGCGTTTTTCCACAGCGCCGGAGGCTGCAGCCTCCCCTTTCGAGGTGTCTCCTCCCTCGGCACAGATCTCTGCGAGGAGCGGCGTGTCGCTGCTCGATCCGCGCTTTGAATTTGATTCGTGTGGTGTAGGGTTTGTGGCGTCCACGAGCGCCTCCGCAGATCACCCGATCCTGCAGCACGCCTTGACCGCACTCGCGCGCCTGGCACATCGCGGGGCCGTTGCCGCCGATGGCGCCTCGAGCGATGGCGTTGGGGTGATGACCGGAGTGCCACGCGCGCTGTTACTGCAGGCCACCGGCTTTTCACTGCCTGAAGCGGAGTCGCTGGGTGTCGGCATGGTCTTCGTGCCTGCGGGGGATCCGCGTGCGCGGACGATCCTGGAAGACGCTCTGCGGGCCCAGCGATGCCACGTGCTTGGCTGGCGGGATGTGCCGGTGAACATAGGCGTCCTGGGAGAGATTGCCCGTTCGACCATGCCGGAGGTCCAGCAGGTGCTTGTCGGCTCGGGCACCGACGTTGCGAGCTTTGACAAGAGACTCTATCTGGCTAGAAAGACCTTTGAACGCGCCGTGCTCGCGGGGGAGACTGCCGGATATATCTGCTCTCTGTCCTCGCGCACTCTGGTGTACAAGGCCATGTGTCTCGGGCGCTTGCTGCCGGATTTCTATCCGGATCTGCAGCGGGCGGACTACATCACGCAGTTTGCCCTCTTTCATCAGCGTTATGCGACCAATACGCTGCCGGCGTGGCACCGTGCGCAGCCCGGGCGACGGCTCGCGCACAACGGCGAGATCAACACGGTGTGGGGCAATCGCGCGCGCATGGATGCCGCGGATGCCTCGCTGCCGGACGAAGCCAAGCCGATCATCACGCAGGACGGCACTGACTCCACAAGTCTGGATGAAACTGTCGAGCTGCTTGCCAATTATGGGCGCACCTTGGCAGAAAGCATCCGCATGCTCGTGCCCCCGGCGTTCGTCAGCCGTATCTCGCCTTTTCTGCGCTATCACGCGGATGTCGCGCAGCCATGGGATGGCCCTGCGGCGCTGGCCTTTGCCGACGGTCACCTGGTCGGGGCAGCGCTGGATCGTAACGGCCTGCGGCCTTCACGCTACGCGGTAACCGACGACGGTCTGGTCGTCGCAGGGTCTGAGGCCGGATTGGTTGACCTCGACCCCGAGCGCGTCGTGGAGAGCGGCCGCCTTGGACCGGGCCAGATGCTGGTGGTCGATCTCGACAGGGGCAGGCTGCTGCACAACGAAGAATTGCTGGACCTCTTCGACGCCGGGACGACCTACGCCACGCTGCTGGAAGATGCGCCGCTTGTGCCGCTCGAGACCGTTGAATTCCCCGCAAAAGAGACGATCGCGGAGTTGCAGCGAGGGTTCGGGTACACCAAGGAAGACCTGAACATGATCCTGAAGCCCATGGCCGCCAGCGGCAAGGACGCCATCTGGTCCATGGGGGATGACACGCCGCTGGCTATGCTGGCTCGGTCTCCAAGGCCGCTATACCACTACTTCCGCCAGCGCTTCGCGCAAGTGACCAACCCCGCCATCGACCCGCTGCGAGAGGCCGTGGTCTTCTCGCTGCACACGCGGCTGGGCCCCTGGCCGCATCTGCTGGAGACCCAGGAGCCTCTGCCGGGTATCTCGTTAACGTCCGTGTTTCTATCGCTCGGGCAGGTAGCTGCGCTGCGTGCAGGCCAGTATCCGCATGCAGACTCACTTCCCGTCGTCGAGTTGCCCTGCCTGTTCGGCGCCGAAGGCACGCTGGAAGCCGGCGTGGATGCCCTATGTGCCCTCGCTGTCGAGCATGTGCATGCGGGTACCCGCATGCTCCTGATGACGGATCGCGGTGCCTCTGCGGAACATCTACCCATACCCATGGCCATGGCCGTGGGCGCGGTGAATAACGCACTGACGCGGGCCGGTCTGCGCATCGGCTGCGGTCTCATGGTGGAGGCCGGAGATTGCCGCGATCTGCACCACGCCGCGGTGCTGATCGGGTATGGTGCTGGTGCCGTCTGCCCCTGGCTGGCGCTCGAAACCGCGCGCAGTCTGCAGCCGGAAGGCATCGACGGCGAGCGCATGATGCTGAAGGCGCTTGAGACAGGCCTCGCCAAGGTGATGTCGAAGATGGGTATCTCCGTGGTGGACAGCTATCGTTCGGCACACCTCTTCGACATCCTTGGGATACACGAGTCGGTGGTGGAAAAGTGCTTCTTCGGCACTCCCGCACCCTTATCGGGTATCGGCTTTGCCGAGATCGACCGACGGCTGCGCGAAAGCTGGCAGGCTTCCGCTACGCCTTCCCTTAATGACCTGCCGGACTTCGGCTGGGTTCGCTTCCGCAAGACCGACGGCGCGGAGCCGCACCTCTGGCAGCCTCCGACTGTCAAGGCACTGCAGACAACCGTGGGCAGCGCCCGCAATGTGGCGGCCGTGTCCGATGCAACGGCACAGTTCGCGATCTACTCGCAGGGCGTTGACGTACATGAAGCCGTCCGTGTGCGCGATCTCCTGGAGATCCGTCCTGCCGGCCCTGAGCTGCAGCTGAGCGATGTGGAGAACGCTGAGGAGCTCTGTCACCGCTTCTGTTCCAGTGCCATGAGCCTGGGTTCGCTGAGTCCCGAAGCCCACCAGACTGTGACCGCCGCGATGAACATGCTCGGCGCGCGCTCCAACACGGGTGAGGGCGGGGAAGATCCCGCGGTCTACCATCCCGTGGACATCGGCGGCAGTTCGCTCCCTACCGGCGACGGAGAGATGATGCACGCCATCGCGAGCGTTGGAGGCAGCGTGGCTGTGGCCGAATTAGTGACCGCGCCTGCTGTGCACGTCAGCCTGAATAACAAGATCAAACAGGTCGCTTCAGGGCGATTTGGCGTCACCGCGGAGTACCTTGCCCATGCCGAAGAAATCGAGATCAAGGTGGCGCAGGGTGCCAAGCCAGGCGAAGGCGGCCAGCTGCCCGGGCACAAGGTCTCCGGGCTCATCGCGCGTCTTCGCCATGCGCAGCCGGGCGTCAGCCTGATCTCCCCGCCGCCCCACCATGACATCTACTCGATCGAGGACCTCGCGCAGTTGATCTATGACCTCAAGCGGGTTAACCCGCGCGCTGCGGTCGGCGTCAAGCTGGTCTCCAGCTTTGGTGTGGGCACCGTCGCAGCGGGTGTGGCCAAGGCCTATGCCGACTACGTAGTGATCGCCGGCAACACCGGCGGCACCGGCGCGGCGGCGCTCTCCAGCATCAAGTACGCGGGTTCGCCCTGGGAGCTCGGTCTGGCCGAGACGCAGCAAGCCCTACGTGCCAACGCCATGCGGGACCGCGTGCGAGTACGCGCCGATGGTGGCCTCGCGACCGCGCGGGATGTGCTGATCGCCGCTCTACTGGGAGCCGATGAGTTCGCTTTCGGTACTGCCGTGCTCGTGGCTATCGGCTGCGATATGGCGCGGCAGTGCCATCTGAATACCTGTCCCACCGGCATTGCGACGCAGCGGCCGGAGCTGCGGGCACGGTTCCGGGGTAAGCCCGAACACATTGTTACTCTCTTCCGGGAGCTGAGTGCGGATCTACAGCGTCTGCTCGCAAAGTTCGGTCTGCCCTCAATCGAGGCGGCCGTAGGGCGTGTCGACCTCCTGGAACAGGTGCGCGCCGACGGCGGTCTAAACCTCAGTCCCATGCTCGCCGACACAGGCAAAGGCCCACGTCGCTGGATGGGCTCCCGCAACGACCGTCCCGGCGAGGATGATCGGCTCGATGCCCCGTGGACCGCGCCGGCCATGGCGGCTGCCCGGCGTGGGGAAGCCTATCGTGTCGAGTCCACCATCTCCAACGCCCACCGTGCGGTTGGCGCGGAGATCTCCGGCGAACTCGCGGTGGCACGTGCACGCGGCGAGCTCCCTGAAACAGACATCACCTTTGCGGTCGAGGGTGTCGCAGGACAGTCCTTCGGTGCCTTCCTGAACAAGGGCGTCACCCTGCAGCTGAAGGGCCAGGCCAACGACTTCGTCGCCAAGGGCCTGAGCGGCGGCACCATCGTCATGCAGCCGGCTGGACGGGCAGCACACGCCAGCCACGAGCACGTCATTCTGGGGAACGTGGCGCTCTACGGCGCAACTGGTGGCCAGCTTTTTGCGGCTGGTCGCGCGGGCGAGCGCTTCGCCGTGCGGAACTCCGGCGCGGTGACCGTCATCGAAGGCATCGGCGATCACGGCTGCGAGTACATGACCGGCGGCGTGGTTGTGATCGTCGGTGGCATCGGCGTAAACTTCGGTGCGGGCATGACGGGCGGCCTTGCGTGGGTGCTGGATGAGGACGGCGATGTGCTCGCGCAGCAGCGCTATCATGCCGAGTTCCTGGAAGCCACCCCCTTCAACTCCTGCCCCGCCGAGCGGCAGACCTCCCTCCACGATCTGTTGTCGGAGCACGTACGCCTTACCGGCAGTGAACTCACGGCGAGCATGCTCGGCAACTGGGCTGAAGCAGCGCAGCAGTTCGTGCTGTTTGTGCCCAAGCCGCAGGCCTAGTCAGCGGCCCATATAGGCAGCGGCCTTGCCGCAGGGCTGCATGTGGCTTTTGCCGTGCCCGCATGTAGCATGAACGACAGTTCAAGTGAAGGCGGGGGAATGCATGGCTAGGCCGTTGATCGTAACGGGCGCTGCGGGGTTTATCGGGCGCAATGTAGTGGCGGAGTTGAATCGTCGTGGCATCGACGAGTTGATCCTGGTCGACGAATTGGGCAAGGACGACAAGTGGCGCAACCTCGTCGGTCTGCGCTACGAAGACATCGTCTCGCCTGAAGAGTTTCTAGGCCTCATCGAGGACGGTGCCTTTGCCGAAGCGACCTCCTGCATCCACCTGGGGGCCTGCAGCGCGACCACGGAGCGGGACGCCGACTTTCTGTTGCGAAACAACTACCAATTCACGCGGGTGCTCTGTAACTGGGCTCTTGAGAACGGTGTTCGGTTTGTGTATGCCTCCAGTGCCGCGACCTATGGCGACGGCGCGAAAGGCTACGATGACGATGACGCCGTCACACGGACCTTGCAGCCGCTCAACATGTATGGCTACTCGAAACACATGTTCGATCTGTGGGCACTCAAGCACAACCTGGTGGATCGCATCGTGGGCTTAAAGTATTTCAACGTCTACGGGCCCTACGAGGATCACAAAGGCGATATGCGCTCGGTCGTCTCTAAGAGCTATGAGCAGATCCGGGCAACGGGCGGGGTGAAGCTCTTCAAGAGCTACCAACCGCAATATCGCGACGGCGAACAGAAACGAGACTTCATTTACGTGAAGGATGCCGTGGATGTCACCCTGCATTTCGCCCTGCAAGAGCCTGAGGCACCGGGTGGCTTGTTCAACTGCGGCACGGGCGAGGCCCGGACGTGGGTGGACCTGGTGACACCGGTGTTTGCGGCGATGGGTAAGCCCGTGAACATCGAGTTCATCGAGATGCCCGAGGTGCTCCGGGGCAAGTATCAGTACTTCACGGAGAGCAAGGTGG
>CAXTGE010000157.1:0-5534 GCA_964243645.1 uncultured Acidobacteriaceae bacterium
ACCGTTACGCTGGAAGGGATCAGTCTGGCGCGGGACTTGGGACTTATTTTTCGCAATGACCGCGTCTTGAGCCGCGCGGGTGAGGTCTTCTACTCTGTGGCGACCGGGCAACGGCCACCACACACAGGCGAAGCAAATCCGGTGTCCGCCTGATGGACAGGCAGGCGGGGTAGAGAAGCAGCAACAGTTTAGGAAGCAAGGCAGCATCGACACAACGAACGGAGGATGGAATGGGAACGAGATTGCGTATGGGGGTTGCGATTTTGCCGGTTGTGGGACTGGCCTTGGCCATCGGTACAGGAGTGGACCGTCACCCCGTTACGGTGCAGGCTGCCAGCAACCCGAGCCAGCCCGCGTACTACACGGAAAATGTGCAACCGATCTTCCAGGCGAACTGCTATCGCTGCCATGGAGCCGGCAATCATCGCGGCGGCCTCAATATGGACACGCGTGACGCCCTGCTAAAGGGTGGCCATCATGGCACCGCGATCGTTCCCGGGCAGCCTGCAGGCAGTTTGCTGGTGAGGCTGATCCGGCACGAAGGCCCTGCTGACGACCCGATGAACATGCCTCCAGACCCCAAGCCGAAGATCTCTGACGCGAACATCGCGACAGTCGAGGCTTGGATCAAGGCTGGTGCCGTGATGCCACCCCCGCCGGCCGATGGCGCTCCCGCGACGAAGTAGTTGCTTTAATTTTGGAAGGGAGGGGTGCGTCCTGGCCTTCTCCTCGCGCGCTTTCTGGGATTCCGACGCAGAATCCCGGATAGTCGCTCCTGCTTACGAACGAGTTCTCTGCCGACGACAATCTGCGGCGTTTAGAGCGGTCCTCCTGTAGCTATGGCCTCTTTTGCACGTTCAGGCCAGTTTTCTTGCGGAAACTGGCCTGAACTGCCTCAACTCGGCATTACACCTGCAGGGGAACAGCTTTCGTCGGTAGCTCAACATATTGAAGTGAAGCTGGCGTTTCACTCACATTTTGCGGGATGTAGGGTGGGGCATGGAGGTCGATTCATCTCGACTGATCCGCCCAATCATGTAGGAACTCGGACTCGCCTCGTTCAATAGTCGCTCGATAAAGCGGGCTGGCGGGGCGATATGGTCATACCAAAAACACAAGTCCCTTCTATTTAGAAAGGCTCCTCCTGTTCAGGCTTGACGGCAAAGGTGCCTGCAAATAGGATCAATTTAGTCCGGATTGATAAATGGGCCGTAATGGTTGTTCCAGCAGCCATGTTTCAGGAGCCCCAATCTGTAAAGGAGTGTCTATGCTTCCCCGCGTCCGAGGTGTCCTTCGGCATGTTGGGCAGGATCGTACCAGTTCGAGTGTAGTGCGTCTGCTTCTCACTGCCTCGTGGTTCGGCCTTCTTGGTTGTAGCGCAACAGATACACCAACCTCTGCACTAGGCGTAAACGCCTACAGCCAAAAGAACTATGTCGCAGGTACGACGACCCATGCCAACTACTCTCCTACCCTAGCAACCGAGCCGCGCTTTTTGGATGCATGGGGCATTGCTATTCGACCGGCCGGCAGCCCGGGGCATTTCTGGGTTCTCGCGGGCGATACCTCCTACGAGTATGCCGGAGATGTGAATGGATCGCCGTTGGTCGGATCGTTGGCTCCATTGACTACCAACCAGGTGCGGATTCCCGGCCTGTGTACAGCCGCTCCGTTCGCAACACTGCCTTGCCCTGCGAACAATCCGCCGGATATCGTGAACAATCATGCGACGGGTGTGGTCTTCAATGGCCAGGCGTCCAGCTTTGTGGTCACCCAGACGCCCACCAGCGGCGCACCCATTACAGCTGGAGCGAAGTTCCTCTTCGCAACGAGCACCGGCGTGATCTCCGGATGGACCGAGCGGCAGACGGCCACCGGTTACGACCGTCCTTCCTCGGCGACCGTCGTTATCGACGAATCCGACCAGGGGGCCGCGTTCTATGGCCTTGCCCTGAGTCCGACCTCCGACCGCATGTATGTGGCTGACTTCGGCACGTCCTTACGCCTACGAGTCTGGGACAGTTCATTTCACGAGATCACATCCACGCTCGGCTTCAAGAATCCTTTTGTCGCTGATCAAAACTCGGTAAAGGCGGGCGAGTATGTTCCTTGGAATGTGCATGTCCTGGGCACAAGCGTCTTCGTCATGTATGCCCAGGCCCAGGAAGATCCCGACAGGCCAGGCATGGCGTTTCCGGGCAATGAGGTCCATGCTCCGGGAGCGGGTCGCATGATTGAGTTCAATCTCGATGGCAACCAGATCGCCGTATGGAACGACAACGGAGAACTCAATGCTCCCTGGGGCATCGCCACGGCACCGGACAACTTTGGGTTGCTGTCGAATAAGTTGCTGATCGGGAACTTCGGCGACTACGACGGCGCGACCGCTGACGGCTTCAATAAAGGGTCGATTCTGATCTTTGACCCAGCGACCAGGAAGCCGATCGGAAGGCTAAACGGTACAGACGGCAAACCGATGCTTCTTCCGGGAATCTGGGGATTGACCTTTGGCAACGGCGACACGATCGGCGACTCGAACGCCCTCTACTTCACCGCGGGACCCGCCGCAGAAGCGGATGGTCTCTTCGGCGTTCTACGCTACAGCCCTTCTAACTAAAAGTTAGTGACGTATCAGTGATCAAAACTGCAAACAGAAGGCCCGCCCCGTTCCAGCGGGACGGGCCAGTAACGCCGTTCGACGAAGGAGTGTCTATGCGCCCTGCCTATGACGTTAGCTTGAGTTTACTACGCGGAGCTTACAAGGAGTCCTCCCATCCAACGCGGTATGACCGCTTTCTCCGCCGTTCCGGGCTCCGTTACATGCTCCGGAGCGCGCTCTGGGCGCTGTGCCTTCCCGTCACAGCAGCTGCCTGGGCAAGCACAGGCGGCAGCGTCTCCGGAACTGTCAAGGACATGTCCGGCAGCGTGCTTGCGAACGCACAGATCACGATCAAGGAGACGAACACCGGCCTCCAGTATCGGAGCAAATCCAACAGCAGTGGCTACTTTGTCTTTCCTGTGTTGCCGGTCGGAAACTACCAGCTCCGTGTCGAGGAGCAAGGGTTTGAAAGCTACGAGCGAAGCGGTGTCACTCTCGACACGGATGCTGCGCTGACCCTTGACGCACAGTTGAAGGTCGGCAGCGTGAGCGAGAGTGTGACGGTGACGGACAGCACGCTCCATGTAGAGACCTCCAGCTCACAGTTAGGCCAAGTCATCACCGGTCGGCGCATGACAGCGGTGCCCCTAAATGGCCGCAGCTATACGGACCTGCTTTCTCTTCAGGCCGGTGTCGCGCCTGCGACCTCCATCACTTCAAGTACCGTTCAGGATGTTGGAGCGACAGTTCTCAGTCCCTCCGGCTTGCTGAACCCGGGAACTATCTCAGTGAACGGGCAACGGGAGTTTGCAAACTTCTTCAGCGTCAATGGAGGCGATGCCGAGGAAGATGTGAACGCGGGCACGGCCATCGTGCCTAACCTCGATTCCATTGCCGAGTTCCGCATCGTCACCAGCAACTTCGATGCGGAGTATGGAGAGTTCAGCGGAGGCCAGGTAAACGTCGTCACGAAGTCGGGAACGAACAGTTTTCATGGAAATACCTTCGATTTCCTGCGGAATACGGCGCTCGATGCCCGGAACTACTTCTCCCCGACACGCGGCGCCTTTCGGCAGAACCAGTTCGGTGGAACCTTTGGTGGGCCGCTTCGACGCGATAAGGCTTTTTTCTTTGTGGATTACCAGGGGACCCGGCAGACTCAGGGCATCGATAGCGGTCAGATCAGCGTTCCCTCTGTTGCGGATCGCGCTGGAGACCTCTCGGATCAAGCTGCCGGTAACTTCTATGACCCTAAGACAGGGCAGGCACTCACCACAGTCAGCGGCCCCTACCTGGCCTCACTCCTCTCCCAGAAGCTGGGCTCCGCAGTTACGGCCGGAGAGCCATACTATTTCCCCGGCTGCGGTCAAGGGGCGGCCTTGCCATGTGTCTTCCCGAATGCAGTGATTCCGCAGTCTGCTTGGTCCGGTCCGACCACCTTTGCACTGAGCGGCATCCCCGCCCCAAACTCACCTAACGGAACTTTCTCCACGTCCAGCTTCAATCAAACGCTGCGTGACGACAAAGGGGCAGTACGACTCGATCTGAAGAACCATCTGGGACTTAGCTCTCTTTATTATTTCCTGGATGACTTCACGTTGAATGACCCATACCCCGTGGCGCAAAGTGGAGCGAGCGTGCCGGGATTCGCGGCCCTGACCAGCGGACGAGCCCAGTTGATCTCTCTCGGGAACACCAAGATCTTCAATGCTCGAAGTCTTAACGAAGCGCACTTCAGCTACCTGCGGGACTATACCGACCTAGGAGAACCTTTGGGAGGCCGCAACGTCAGTCTGGTCTCGCAGGGCTTTGTCACCGCGGACGGCTCACCAAGCATCGTTGCGCTTGACCCGAAAGGTCAGAGTGTGGAAAACCTAAACTTTAACGGCTTTTCCACCGGGGCTGCCGCAAATCAGTTGACCCAGGCGAACAATGTCTACCAGATTACCGATTCCTTCTCCCTTGTGATCGGAAACCACAACCTGAAGTTCGGTGCCGAAGGTCACATCGACCAGGTGAATGCTCATCCAGTTGCTCAGTTTAACGGCAACTTCAACTTTGCGGGGACTGAGACGGGAGTGGACTTTGCCGACTTCCTCATCGGCGTCCCAAGCCAATACAACCAGAGCCAACTCAATCCGTTCTACGCGCGAAACAAGTACGTGGGAGTTTTCGCGCAGGACAGTTGGAAAGCGAAGCCTAACTTGACCCTCAGCTACGGCTTACGCTGGGACCGCATCGCTCCCTGGTCTGAGAAATACAATCAGATCTCAACGTTTGTGCCCGGTGCCCAATCGCAGGTCTTTCCTTTCGCTCCCGCGGGCATTCTGTACCCCGGTGACCCTGGCGTTCCGAATACCCTCGCACCCATCGACAACAAGAGCTTCGCCCCGCGCGTAGGGTTTGCCTGGTCTCCCAAGCTGGCACCGTCAGGCCTTACTGAGCGCCTCTTTGGGTCTGGAGCGACGAGTATCCGTGGCAGCTTCGGGCTTTTTTATACAGCTATCGATGCGTTGTCGATCGGAGTTTTAGCGGCGAATGCACCGTACGGCACAACGTACACGAGCCCTGCACCGCCGCTGTTCTCGAATCCCTTTGTCGCTGCCGCTACCGGACAAAGCAACGGTCAACCTTTTCCTTACACCTTTGCGCCACTGAACACCTCGCGAACCCATCCCGACGTTGACGTGGATTGGAGCACCTTCGAGCCGATCAGTGGCATCCCCGGTTATGACATTCATAACAAGACGCCCTACACGGAAGAGTGGATGCTGTCGATTGAGCATCAGGCAGGAACCAACACCGTATTGACGGCAACGTATGTCGGAACCGGTAGCCATCGTCAACGAGTTCTGATCGAACCCAATGTCGGCAACCCAGCCCTGTGCCTAAGCCTTAGCCAGCCAAATCAGGTCCAGCCGGGTACCGTCACGTG
>CAXTGE010000158.1:0-3156 GCA_964243645.1 uncultured Acidobacteriaceae bacterium
AGGGCTTCCTGGCGGCGGTTGGCCTGCGGCAGGTAGAGCTCGTCAAAGGCAAAGAGAGCCACGGACAGCATGGCCGCGATGACGAGGATGGGCGCCACGACACGGTAGAGCGAGACGCCGGTGGCTTTCATCGCGGTGAGCTCACTGGTGCGGCTGAGGCTGCCGAAGGTGATGAGCACGGCGACCAGCGAGCAGAGCGGCGTCATGTTGTACAGGATGAACGGGATCAGGTTGAGCAGGTAATCCCCGACCGTGACCAGCGGCGTACGGTAGCGGACGATGTCGCCGATCAGCTCGAAGAAGGTGAAGATGACAAACAGCACCGTGATGGCGAGCAGGACCAGCGCGAAGTTGCGCAGAAAGCTGCCCATCACGTACTGGTCGAGGATGAGGGGAAAGCGGGCGCGCAGGGCGCGGCGAAGGCGCTGCATCGGCCCCGAGGAAAGACCGTAGCGGCCGTTCGCGGGGCTTGTGCCTACCGGTCCCGAGACGCCGTTGCGGCCTTTGGGCCGGCGGATGACGGCGCCGAGAGAGGCGATGGCGTCCAGGGTCGCGCCGCCTGTGGCGATCTGCTGGATCAGCAGCATGCCGGCCGCGGCGAAGACGACATTGGCCGCCCATACACCGACGATCGCGGGCACCTTGCCGTCGCGGGCCAGGGCAATGCCCATGGTGGATGCGAAGTAGTAAAGGAAGACCAGCACAAGCGTCAGCACGAAGGCTGCGCCCTTGCCGCCGCGCTTGGAGCTGAGGCCGAGCGGCACCCCGACGAGCACGAGGACCAGGCAGGCGGTGGGCGTCGCAAGCCGGCGCTGCAGCTCGATCTTGAAGGGCTGGGCGGCAGGGCCGGGTGCGTGCGTGCGCCGCCATAGCTCCGGGGTGGGCAGGGCCTGGAGCGGAGTGTCGCGGCGGGTGAGGTGCTGCGTGTCCTCCGGCTGACCCATCTGGACGGGCAGATCGGTGGAAGCAAACGTCGACAGGTCGTACTGATCGGGATGGGCGGCGGAGGTGTCGTGGCGGGCACCGTCGGCGAGCTCGAGATGCAGTGTCTGGCCGTTGCCGCCGAGCACAACGCCGTCATGCGCGGTGACGATGTGCGGGCTGGCCGGATTGGATAGGTCCGCCAGGAACACGCTGCGCCAGAGCGCCGAGCCGTTGGTGCCGGGCATGACCTCCTGCACGTAGAGCACGTAGTTCTTCAGGTCTTCATAGAAGACGCGGGGCTGGATGGCGATGGAGGCCTGGGTCGTTTTGGCCTGCTCTTCGTAGTGCAGCAGCGCCTCGGTAGCACGCGGCGCGATCACGAGGGCGTTGTAAAGACCAAAGATCCAGGCAACAACGGCCAGCAGGCTGACGATGCGCAGAAACCGGAGAACGCCCATGCCGGAGGCCCGCATCGCGGTGATCTCGGAGTCCGCCGCGAGCCGGCTGAGGCCCAGCAGGATGCCGATGAGCACGGCCATGGGCAGTGTCAGGGTGAGAAAGTTCGGCAGCAGGTAGCCGAACAGCCGCAGCAGATCGAGGGGACTCGCCACGCCGCGCACGAAGAGTTCGAGCAGCGGCAGCAGGTAGCGAATCAGGAGGACAAAGGTAAAGAGGAGGCCGCCAAGCAGGGCGTAGCCGATGATCTCGCGCAGAATGTAGCGGGTCAGAATGCTGGGGCGGAGAGGCATCGTGCGGGTGGGGCCTAGGGATGAGTGTAGCGCGTGGGCCAGCAGCTGAGCTCTTACGTAGCTCGTTGCAGGGGTGTCCCCATGCGGCTGCATTTGCTTTCGGGTGGTCTTAGCGAAGAGGTCGGGCGAGCCGAAGGCTGTTGAGCAGGACACTGACGGAGCTGAGGGCCATGGCCGCGCTCGCCAGAGCGGGACTCAACGCGATACCGAAGTGGGGCAGGAGTATCCCCGCAGCCAGAGGGATGCCGAGGACGTTGTAGAGCATCGCCCAGACGAGGTTCTGGCGCATGAGCCTGCGGGTGCGACGGGCAAGGCGTATGGCGAGCGGCACGAGGCGCAGGTCATGCCGCAACAGAAGCACGTGGCCGGCTTCCCGGGCGAGGTCGGTGCCCGAGGCCATGGCGATACCCGCGTCCGCGTGGGCCAGGGCGGCGGCATCGTTGAGGCCGTCGCCCACCATGGCGACCCTGTGACCTTTTTCCTGCAGTGCGGTGATGGCAGCGAGCTTGTCGGCGGGGAGAAGCTTTGCCTGGACGTGCTGGATGCCGAGTTCGTGGGCGACGGCCTGTGCAGAAGGAGCGGTGTCTCCGGTCAGCAGCGTTGCTGTGAGATCGAGTGCGGCAAGACTTGCAAAGGTAACCGCCGCAGAGGGGCGAATCGTGTCTGTGGCGTAGAAGGTCGCCTGCAAGGCGTCGTCGGCGAGCAGATACATCGGCGTGGCGTGTTCCAGGCCGGCGGGTAGCGCCGGCAGGATAGTGCCGGGCGGCAGCAGGTCGGCGTTGCCGAGGATGATCTGATGGCCGTCAACGGTGGCCTGGGCACCCAAACCGGGCAGAATGCGCGCGGCGATTGTGTTTCCTACGGTCGCGAGGAATTGCGTGCTCGCGTAGGAGCGGATGGCGTCGGCGAGGGGGTGCGTGGAAGCGGCTTCGACGGCCACGGCCCAGGCGAGCAGGGTTTCGGTGTCGGGTCTTGCCGCAGACGGGGTCGCCCGTCGGAAGGCGGCGATGCGCGGTTTGCCTTCCGTGAGGGTGCCGGTCTTGTCCAGGGCAACGGTATCGACGGAGGCCAGTCGCTCCAGCGCTTCGCCACCCTTGATGAGGATGCCGGCACGGGCGGCGGTGCCGAGCGAGACCGCTACCGCGGCAGGCACGGCGAGGCCCATCGCGCAGGGGCAGGCCACCACAAGAACCGCGATGGCAAGCGACAGCGCACGCCCGTAGCCGAGATGCGCCGCGCCGTGGTTGTCGGCAAATCCCCACACGAAGAAGGTGAGCGCCGCAAGGGCAAGCACGACCGGAACGAAGAGGGAGCTGACACGGTCTGCCAGCCTCTGCAGTGGGGCTCGGGTCGAGCGGGCGCGTTCCAGCAGGCGCGCCATCTGCGACTGCATGGAGTCGGCGCCGAGCGCGGTGGCACGAAAGAGCAGGGGCCCGTCGAGGTTCAGTGTTCCGGAGAAGAGCCTGTCCCCGGCGGCGCGGGT
>CAXTGE010000158.1:3256-5515 GCA_964243645.1 uncultured Acidobacteriaceae bacterium
GGCGCGCCAGGCAGCCCCGTAGATCTCCGGCGCGGCAAAGAGCATGGCGGCGAGTGCCAGCACGAACAGGGTCCCACGAAGGAGGTTCGGAGAGAGGGTGAGAATCCATAACGGCAGCAGCGGCGCGCTCAACCGCATGAGCAGGCCACTGAAGACATCGCCGTGAGCACCCGCGCCGGAAGACATGAGCGGCATGGAAAGAGCCATGGAGAACACGCCGGCGACCAGGGCGAGGGAGGCGCGAAGGCCAAGGTGCCGTTGTCCCGGCTGGAGCTCCGCGTGTTCCGTTGTCGACGAAGCTCCTGTGCCGGAGCCGCTCTCGTTCGACGTGGCCGATGCTTGGAGAACGTCATATCCCGCATGGCGAACAGCGGCAGCCAGCACGTCCGCGTTCACCGCGGGATTGGCGGTGACGTGGGCTTTGTTGGCCAAAAGGTCGACAAAGGCTTCCTGCACCCCGGGAACAGCAACCAGGGCACGCTGAACATGGGTCTGACACGCAGCGCAGCTCATGCCCGCGATGCGCAGGGTGAGATCAGAGGTCTCGGTGCCCGAAGCCGGCGCGGTACTCACGGCGTGGTGTGGGTGAGATGGGCGGGGAAGCCGGCAGCTTCGAGGGCCTGCAGGACCTGCTCCGGTGCACCCTGCGTCGTAATGTTGGCCCCCCCGACGGCGACGCTGTTGGCATGGGTCTCCGGAAGGGAGTTCAGGGTCTGACTGACGCGGCGGACGCAGGCACCACAGTGCATTCGTTCGATATGCAGGTCAAAGGTGGGCATAGCTATGTGATGCGCGAACGATTTTGGCGGACGCAGGGGTGCTGACGGTTCCACGGGGTGACTCCATCCTGTGCACCGGCATGCCTGTAGACCATTGCTCCGAGGAGTACACCATTGATTGGTTGACCCGGTCGCATCGAGACTGTAAACCCAAAGGAGACAAATTCTCCGTACACGACGGAAAGCAAGTGATCTGGAAGAGCACACATCGCCGCTGGAGGAGGACCGCCGAAGCGGCGATGTCTTCTGTCTGGCAGCTCAATGAACGGGACAGGCTGGCGTCGGAGGTCGCGAGGCGGATCTGGGTCACGCATGGCGGACGGGTGTGGGCCGATGCGCGTGATGAAGGCATCCTGCTTCTTCTCGAGGCCATGGTGGCCAAGCACCTGGACGAAACCGTGGTGCGTGCCTCGCTGGGCCTGCGCTACCTCGAGGCATTGACCGATACGATCTGCAGATCAGACTACGAGGACGCGCGTCTTCTTGTGGAGGAAGCGCGGTGGGTGGAGAGCTATCTACGCAGGCACGCGCAGTGCCAATTTCTTCCCAAGCTGGATGGAGGCGCACCTGATGACGATCAGGAGCATGTCAGCTATCGACGGGAGCGGCTGACCGCGGCGCTGGTGGAACTTGCGGCTGCGGAGCTCCGAAGGGTAGGCGTCACGGCATAGGTAAATTCGGTATGTAACTCCGCAAAGGCTTGTCGGACCCTGGTATTACGAGTCGGACACCTGCGGAGGGACGAAGCGGTAACCCACACCCCGCGCGGTGACAAAGTAGACCGGATTTGCCGGATCCGCCTCCAGGTAGCGGCGCAGACGCACGATGAAGTTGTCGATGGGCCGTGTATCCGTGTCCGACTGAACGTGCCAGACCTCTTCCAGGATCTCCTTGCGTGAGACGACGCGATCGGGATGGGCCAGCAGATAGCGGAGGAGGTCGGCCTCCATCACGGTGAGGTGGACGGTGGGCTCATCGCCCCGGATCTCGAGCGTTGCAAAGTCGATGGTTCGTCTCCCCAGGGCAACTTGATCCAAAGAGGTTTCGACGATCTCTGGGGAGAACGGCTCGGAGTTCGTTGCCCGCACCTGTTGCTGTTGCCAAGACGTGCGCCGCAAGAGACTGCCCAGGCGAGCCAGCAGCACATTGAGATCGAACGGTTTGGGGAGGTAGTCGTCGGCGCCGGCAGCGAAGCCTTCGACGATGTCCTCTGCGCGTCCCCGCGCCGTGAGCAGAAGGATCGGCGTATAGCGTTTGGCTTCCCGCAGCGCCCGCGTGATCGCGAACCCATCCCGACCGGGCAGCATGACATCAAGAATGACCGCGGCAGGCGACTCTTCAGAGTGGAGAAGGTACGCGAGCGCTGCGTCGCCGTCGAGCTCGTGATGCGTGCGGTATCCCTCTGCCTGCAGGTTGAAGAGCAGGCCCTGGGCAAGATGTTCTTCGTCTTCTATGACGGCAACGAGCGGTTGGGACATGG
>CAXTGE010000159.1:0-1618 GCA_964243645.1 uncultured Acidobacteriaceae bacterium
GTCTTCTCGTCGCGGTACTTGATCAGGATCGGCGTGTATACGGAGAGGCCGAGGTCCTTGCCGGGGCCTGCCGTGATGGCGCGGCTGCCGGGGACGACGACGGCGTTTTCCGGGATGATGAGGGGTGTTTCTGCCGTTGCGCGGAGGACAGCGTTGTTGGGCAGGTCGAAGACGGGGGTGCCGCGGGTGAGGACCGTGCCGGCGGCGAGGACGGCGCCCCTGCGGACGATTGTGCCCTCGTACACGCCGGTGTTGCCGCCGACGAGGACGTCGTCCTCGATGATGACGGGTGAGGCATTGACGGGCTCGAGAACGCCGCCGATCTGGGCCGCGGCGGAGAGGTGGACGCGAGTGCCGATCTGGGCACAGGAGCCGACCAGGGCATGCGAGTCGATCATGGTGCCTTCACCGACATAGGCACCGACGTTGACGTAGGCGGGAGGCATCATCACGACGCCCCGGGCGAGGTACGCGCCGGCGCGGACGGCCGAGCCGCCGGGGACAATGCGGATGCCCCCCTCCGGGGTGAAATGACGGGCCGGGTAGGTGTCTTTGTCGACGAAGCTGAGCGCGGAAGCGCCCCCGGCCTCGCAGCCGTTCATGCTCCCGAGCGTGCCGAGGCGGAAGCCGAGCAGGATGCCGCGCTTGACCCAGGCGTTGACGCGCCAGCCGGTGGGCTGGGTGGGATCGGGCTCAGCGGAGCGCAGGGTGCCGGCTTCGAGAGCGTCGCGGAGCTGCTGAAAGGCCGGTAGCGCGTCGGGGTTGGTGATGGCAGCGGAGCCCTGAGCGAAGAGGTCCTCGATGGTGTTCTGGAGCGAGAGCAGGTGGGTCATAGTGGAGCTGTCATTTTAGTCTGGAGCCTGAACATGACTCGGCATGCAGGTTCATTGACGGCGTTACGGCAGCATGTGGGCGCGACGGCGCGGGCAATGCTGTTTGAGCGCGCAGATGCGACAGGTTCGGGTTCCGGGTCGGTACAGGCAGGGAAACGTGACGCGCTGCTGTTCGAGCAGCCGGAGGCTTGGCTTGCAGTGCGGGAGCTTGGAGAGATTCCGGGTGTCTTTGCGGAGATCGAGCGATGGAGGCAGAGAGGCTTCTGGAGCGCGGGATACATGTCCTATGAGTGCGGGTACCATTGGCAGCCAAAGGCCTATCCGAGTTTCAAACACCACGGATCGTTGCCGCTAGCGGTCTTTGGGGTGTATCGGCAGCCGCTTCAGCAGGTCTACGAGGACGGGGAGGAGGACGCGGCTTGCGGGCTGCTCGCGATGCGGCCGCGTGTCTCCCCCAAGGCCTATCGGGAGCAGTTCGCCGCGGCGCAGCGATGGATCACCGCGGGGCACACGTACCAGGCCAACCTGACATTCGAGGTCGAGGCTGAGTACAGGGAGACGGCAGCGGCGCTGTTCGCTCACATGGGACAGCAGCAGCCTTCGGCATTTGGCGCGATGCTGCACATGGAAGAGGCGACAGTGCTTTCGGCGTCGCCGGAGCTGTTCTTTCACCAGCGGGGCCGCGCGATCACGATGCGTCCGATGAAGGGGACGGCACCGCGGGGAAGGGATGCTGTGGAAGACGACGCATTCGCCTCGGCACTGGCCCGCGATGAGAAGAACCG
>CAXTGE010000159.1:1718-3830 GCA_964243645.1 uncultured Acidobacteriaceae bacterium
TGCTCGCGCTGCATCTGGACAGAATGGAACGGTCGGCGCGGCACTTCGGGTTCAGCTTTGTGCGCGAGGCGGTGCAGCGGGAGATCCTCCGGGCGGGTGAGCCCTTGCGCGAGGGCGCTTGGAAGGTGCGCCTGCTGCTGGATGCGGACGGGAGTGCCCAAACCGGGGTAGAACGGCTAGCGGAGGATGAGCCGCCCCTGTTCGCACAGCTATGGCCTGAGCCAGTCCACTCAGAGGATTCGTGGCTGGGGCACAAGACGACGCACAGGCGGGTGTACGACGAAGCGCAACGTATCGCACGAGCTGCAGGTTGTGTGGATACGATCTTCCAGAACGAGCTTGGTCAGGTAACGGAGGGCGCGATCCATACGATCTTTGTGCGCCACGGCAATCTATGGCGCACGCCACCCCTCGAAGCCGGCGTTCTGCCGGGAGTGTACCGGCGCTTCCTGCTCGAGGCCAGACCGGAGATCCAGGAGGCAAACATCACGCCTGAGGAGCTGTTCTCCGCGGATGAGGTCTGGCTGACGAACGCGGTGCGGGGCGTACGTCGCGTAACGCTGAGGAAATAGTCTCGGCGCTACCCTAAAAGATTGGCGGGTGGGGGGGTTGTCTCCGCGTCGGGCTGGTCGAAGAGGAGGCCCAGTTCGCCGAGGATGCGCTCGAGCTTGCGGCGGGTTGCGGGGGTGACGGGCACCATGGGTAGACGGAGGTGCTCGCTACCGCGACCGAGGAGAGCCAGCACGGCCTTGATGGGGGCTGGGCTGGGCTCGGTAAACAGGGCCTGCATGAGGCGGAAGTATTGGCGATTGATGCGGCGGGCGGCGATCCAGTTATCGGTCTCGGCCGCCTCGACCATATGCGACATCTGCTGCGGGATAGCGTTGGCCGCCACGGAGATCACGCCGACGCCGCCGAGGGCTACGGTGGGCAGCGTGAGGGAGTCGTCCCCGGCAAAGACGCGGAAGCTGCGCGGGGCCTGGGTGAGGATCGCGGTGATCTGCGTCATGAGGCCCGAGGACTCCTTGATGCCGACGATGTTAGGGATCTCGGCAAGGCGGAGGACGGTGTCGGCTTCGAGATTGGCACCGGTGCGGCCCGGGATGTTGTAGAGGATCACCGGCAGGGGCGTGGCCTCGGCAATGGCCTTGAAGTGCCGGTACTGGCCTTCCTGCCCGGGACGGTTGTAATAGGGGTTGGCGGTAAGGATGCCGGAGAGATGGGGAATGCGGGCGAGCTTGCGGGCGTTTTCGACGGCTTGCGCGGTGTTGTTGTGGGTGGCCCCGGCGAAGACGGGAACGCGGCCCGCGGCAGCTTCGACGGTGATCTCGACGACCCGGAGCCACTCCGCCTCCGAGAGCGTGGAGGCCTCGCCGGTGGTGCCGGCTGGAATGAGCAGGGAGATCCCATTAGCGATTTGCCAATGGACGTGAGCGTGTAAGGCCTGTTCGTCAACGGTGCCGTCGTGGCGGAAGGGTGTAACGAGAGCGGTGCCGCAGCCCTGCAAATCCATACTCGATCGAGTTTACGACTTTCTTGGCGCTTCGCGTTGGCGGGGTTGGCACTGCGTGTTGGCGGCTTCGCCGTTGGCCGCCGCGCGTTGGCTACTGCGTGTTGGCGTCAGGGTTTGGGTGTGGTTTGGGCTGCTCGGGTTTTTTCGAGGATGCTGCGGGGTGGGATGAGCCAGCAGGCGGCCACCGTAGCCAGCATGGCGAGGGCCGTCCACGGCGAGCGGAGCGCTACGACGATGGCTGCCGTGCTGAAGATGGCAGAGAAGGCCTGCTTGAGGTAGCCGGCTGCCGGCGGCACACCGGTGCGGCGACGGATCGTATGCGATAGCACGGTCCAGGTCAGCGCGGGCAGACAGAAGCAGGTGGCGTACACCGCGACGGGTACCGGCTCGATGCCACGCGAGCCGATCCACTCGACCCCAAAGGGAAGCAGCGAGAGCGTGAAAAGCAGGCTGAGGTTGGCCCACAGGATGCCATGCGTGATTGTCTCGAGGTCGTCGACAAGGTAGTGGTGGTTGACCCAGTAGATGCCGACCTGGATGAAGCTCAGCAGATAGATGGCGAGGATTTTAACGTTCTCGCGGAGGACCTCGCCATCGGG
>CAXTGE010000159.1:3930-5493 GCA_964243645.1 uncultured Acidobacteriaceae bacterium
ACGGCTTCCGTTGCTGCGCCCGCGCTAGACCCAATTGCCGTTGCGCATCAGGGGTTCCCCTCTGCCAGCCTCATCCAAGCCATCGACATGGACCTTTGGGCCGCCGATCATCCAGTCGACGTGGATGAGGCTGTCGTTGGCGCCGTGCGCGGCGAGCTGCTCTTCGGTCATCTTTTCGCCGTCGATCAGGCAGGTGGAGTAGGCCTGGCCGAGCGCGATGTGGCAGGCGGCATTTTCGTCGAACAGGGTGTTGTAGAAGAGGATGCCGGACTGTGCGATGGGAGAGTTTTCGGGAACGAGGGCGACTTCGCCGAGCTGACGCGCGCCCGCGTCGGTGGAGATGAGCTTGTTGAGGGCCTCGGCACCGGCGGTCGCCGTGGCCTCGACGATGCGGCCGTCCTTGAAGGTGCAGCGGATGTTCTCGATCAGCGTTCCCTGATGGGAGAGCGGCTTGGTGGCCGAGACGTGGCCGTTCACGCGGTCCTTGTGCGGCGTGGTGAAGCACTCTTCGGTGGGGATGTTGGGGTTGCAGAAGACGCCATTGCCGGATTCGCCACCGCCGCCGGCCCAGAGGTGCTTATCGGCGAGCCCGACGGTGAGGTCGGTGGAGCTGTCCTCGGTGAAGAAGCGGAGCGAATGGAAACGTTTGCTGTTGAGGAGGTCGACCCGCTGCTTGAGGATGCGGCTATGGGTCTGCCACTCGGCGACTGGGTCGTCGCCGGTGATGCGCGAGGTGTGGAAGATGGCGTCCCAGAGCTTGCCGAGGGCGAGCTCCGGCGGGTCGTCCGGGAAGACGCGCGCGGCCCAGGCGGGCGTGGCGGCGGCGATGATGGACCAATTGATCTCGTGGCGGGTGATGAGCTCCATGGCCGGCTTGTAGACCCGGGACTGCGCGGTGTTGGCGCGCGAGACCCTGTCGTGATCGACATGGGCGAGCAGGGCGGGATCGGAGCCCGTGATCGCCAGCCGGGCGGAGCCGGAGCGGAGGGCCTCGGCGACGCCGTCGTAGAGCCATTTCGGGGCATAGTCGAAGGAGGTGTCCGGGGCATGCCGGTAGCGGGTCAGGGTGAGCGCGTCGTCGGCGAGCAGGATGGTGACGAGCTTCGCGCCGGCCTTGTAGGCGTGCTCGGCGACGAGGCGGACGAGCGGCAGGGCATCGGTGGACGCGGTCAGGTAGAGTTCCTGACCGGGCTGCAGATTCAGGCCGACCCGGATAGCTACCTGCGCGAGGCGGTCGAGCTTGTCCTGGAAGGAGAGCCCGGCGAAGGACTGGGGCGTGGGTGGGGGCTGGAGCACCGCAGAGGTCATCGAGCGTAGTGTATCGCGATGGTTCCCGCGTTAAATCTTCTCGAAGATTTCCTGGAAGTCATACACGCCGGGTTTGGCTCCGACGAGCCACTCAGCGGCGCGCACGGCGCCTTCGGCATAGGCGCGGCGGGAGCCTGACTCATGAGTGAGGAGGATGCGGTCGCCGGGACCGGAGGCCTCAAGTACATGGAGGCCAACTGCCTCGCCATGGCGGATCGAGTTGATGGGGATGTCGTCCAGCCCGGCGGCGACACG
>CAXTGE010000160.1:0-2417 GCA_964243645.1 uncultured Acidobacteriaceae bacterium
ATACTCTGTCCGGCGCTCCCGAAGCGGGTAGCGGCCTTTAAGACGCCATCGAACGAAGCGTTGAGCTTGGCATCAGCTGCCCGCTTCTGCGCCGCCTGGATGTAGTCGAGGATCTCCTTCGCATACGCGCGGTAGTCGTAGGGCAGTACATCCGCGTCAGCCAGGTGCAGGATCTCAAGGCCGAAGACACGTGCCATCTGCTGCTCATAGATGAAGGTCGGATCCGCATTGCGAATGAACCAGTTGTAGTTATCAAAGGCCGAGTGGTACACGCCGTACGGTCCGTCGGAGCCGATATCCGTTGAGGGCACCCCGAGATGCTGGATAAACGGGGTGTAATCGGAGCCGGAGCCGAGATCGCCGACATGGACGTCCGTACTTGCCGCGTTCGAATTGGAAGGTCCGGAGAAGGGGTTGGCAGCGGTGCCGCGACGGCGCGGAGCTTCGGCCTGGGCCTTGGACCACTGGTCATAGACGGTGCCGCCCTTAGGACTGGGCACCTCGCGCGTCACGTCACGAATGAAGTTCTTCAGAGAAGGGACGGCGGAGGCGTTGAACTCGGTCCCCGAGACCGCGACATCGGTGTTGAGGTAGGCCACGGCGTGGGCGAGGGTATTGGCATGATCCTCGGCCCATTCGGTAGAGCCCATCAGGCCCTCTTCCTCGGCATCCCAGGAACCGATCACGATGCGCCGCTTCGGTTTCCAGCCTCCCTTAAGGAGATCGCCGAGCCCATGCACAGCTTCGAGCATAGCGGCAGTGCCACTGTTCGGGTCGGCAGCACCGTAAACCCAGGCATCGCGATGGTTGCCGGCGACGACCCATGCGTTGGGGTCCTCGGGGTCAGTTCCGTCGATGGTGCCGATCACGTCCCAGATCGTGCGTAGCTGGAAGTCCTGTTCAAGGTGCATGTGCACCTGTACCGCGCTCGTTCCGCCGAGGTGGTACGTAAATGGCAGGCCTCCCTGCCATTCGTGCGGCACGGCGGCACCGGCCAATGCTGCCAGAATGGGCGAGGCATCCTTATAGCTGAGCGGATTAACCGGGATTGAGGGTTGGTTCATCTTCGCCGGGTCGGTGATCCGCTTCGAGTCCGGCAGGTCGGGCGTGGACGCGATCCCGGGCGTTTCAGGATCGCCGGGATAGAGCGGAAGAAACTGTACGGACCCGCGCTGCACCGCAGAGTCGGGCCTGTAGGGGCCTCGAGGGTATTTGTCGCCACGAGCGTAGCCGTCGTCCGCGGGATCGGAAAAGATGATGACGCCGGCTGCATGGTACTGCTGCGCGATGTAGGCCTTGACGCCGCGAAAGTTCTGGCCGTAGCGCACCAGCACGATCTTGCCCTTCGGGTCGACTCCCAGCTTGGCGAGCTGCTTGAAGTCTTCGAGCGTGCCGTAGTTTGCGTAAACCGCTTGGCCCGTCACGTCCCCCGAGGGGGAAGATCCATTGAACGCGGGCAGGATGCGCGAATCGCTTTGATATGGATCGCCCCCATAGTCACCGGAGTCTACGTGCTCCGGGGTGGGGCCGCTCATGAGCTGTTTGCCCGTGGCGTCGGTCGCCGTGATCTCGATTTTTACTGGCTTGTTGAGCAGTACCTTGTAGGGCACGATCTCGGTGCGGAGATTGGCGGCGCGAAACTTGCTTGCCACATACTCCGCAGTGGCGTAGTCCTCCGGGGAGCTTGCCCAGTGTGGCGCCTTGGTCAGCTCCTCCAGGTGCTCGCCGGCGAGTCTGGCGTCCGGCACGGCCATGAAGAGCCGATCCCACTTCGCTTGCTGTGAGAAGTCCCTGAAACCGAAGACGCTGCCCGGGATCGACGAGGTTTGGGCCAGGCAGCTCTCAGCGGCAAGCAAAAGGACGGCAGATGCCGTCCGGAGACGAATCATGAAACCTCCAACAAGACGAAATCAAGCGGTGGGGCCTGTGCCGGAGGAGCGATTAGGCAGCAATCGGCAACACGGGCTGTGCGCAGAACTGGCAACGTCGTGCTTCAAGAGGTATGTTTCCCAGGCACTCAGGGCAGGGCCGTGTCAGCACTGGCTTGGCAATGATCGGATTGAATCTCTTGACCAGGTACTGGGTCGGGACCACCAGAAGAAAATACACGACAGCGGCGATCAACAGAAAATTGATGACGGCCGTCAGAAACGTGCCGTACTTGATCTCCCCACCGTGAAGATGACCAACGAGGTAGTCGAAGTTCGGTTTGCCCACGATGGCGCCGAGCAATGGATTGATGATGTTGACGGTTAGTGCGGTGACGATGGCGGTAAAGGCTGCACCGATAATGACAGCAACGGCCAGATCCATCACATTACCGCGCAGGATGAAATCACGGAATCCTTTAAGCAAGGCTTGCTCCTTCAATTCCTTTGACAGTGGGGCTGGAAACTGCGGCGAGTATACCGCAGCCT
>CAXTGE010000160.1:2517-5435 GCA_964243645.1 uncultured Acidobacteriaceae bacterium
TGGGGGCCGTTTCACGCCGGAGGCGCTGCGTTCGGCGGCGGTGGCGGTGAACCAGGAGTATGCCCGCGCAAACCACCGGCTCATGGAGGGCGATGAGGTGGCGATTTTGCCACCTGTAAGTGGAGGGACCGAGCCGCAGGTGGCGATCGTAGATGAACCTATTGATTCCGAGGGCATCCTGCGCGAGATCAAGGCCGGGGAGGATGGTGCCGTGTGCGTATTTGACGGCATTGTGCGGAATCACACGCGCGATCGGCAGACCCTGTACCTGGACTATGAGGCTTACCGTGAGATGGCGCTGAAGCAAATGCAGGGTCTGCGCAGCGAAGCGCTGAACCGCTTTGACGTGCGTGAGGTGGCGATTGTGCATCGTCTAGGAAGGCTTGTCATCGGCGAGACAAGCGTGCTGATCGCCGTGGCGTCGGCTCATCGTGGGGCGGCGTTCGATGCCTGCCGTTGGGTGATCGATACACTGAAGAAGACAGTGCCGATCTGGAAGCATGAGCAATTTGCCGACGGCGCGTTCTGGTCTGCCGGCGAGCCCTTTCCGGAGCACATCGTGGAGCCCCTCCGGTGAGTTGCCGCACATCCTTCACGGCCTGGCTGGGTCTTTCTCTCGCTGCCTGTGCGATGGCACAGAAGCCATCTGCCGCACCTATCGAGCGTCACGACCCGGCTGGGCAGCCGACGCAGACAATCCAAGTGGAAAGCCGCTTCGTCAATGTGGCGCTGAATGTCGTGGACGATCATGGGGTGCCCGTGGGCGGCCTGACCCGTGATGATTTTGAGCTCCTGGAAGATGGCAAGCCGCAACGTATCGCGGTCTTCGAGAAGGAGTCGGCCACGCCCTTGAGCATCGTGCTCGCCATCGACGCCAGCGAAAGCGTGCTGAGTGACCGGGGGCTGGAGCGCGAGGCGGCAAAGAAGTTTCTGCGCGGTCTGGTTCGTCCGCAGGATCGTGTCGACCTGATGGCCTTCTCGGACAGCGTGGATGAGGTCGTCTCCTTCACGAACGACGTGCATGCGGTGGAAAGCGGTATCGCGCGCATTGAACGCGGATCGTCCACCGCGTTATATGACGCAATTTACCTGGCAAGCCAGAGGCTGAGCCAGGCTCCGCCTCTGGTGGGTGAGCGACGCGTGGTGGTGCTGATCACAGACGGCGAGAATACCTCCAGCCGCGGCAACTACGCCTCGGCGCTGGAGGGGGCACAGCGGGCGGGGTCGATGATCTACTCGCTCATCATCGTGCCGATCGCCGCGGACGCCGGACGCAACGAGGGCGGAGAGCATGCCCTGATTCAGATGGCCCATGACACCGGGGGTAAGTTCTACTACGTAGAAGACAAACACGATCTGCAACCGGCGTTCGCGCATGTCTCCGAGGATCTGCGGACGCAGTACACGATCGGCTACTATGCGCCGCAGAAGGGCAGCGATCCTTCCGGGTTGCGGCAGATCGGGCTGCAGCTCAAGGACCCGGCGTTGCGGCAGAGGTATACCCTTCGCTATCGCACCTCGTACTACGCCCGCCGCTGAGCGAAGCCCGTGACTTGGCGGCGATATCGACCCCGTACAATCGCCCTATGGCAACCAAGAAGCGGTACGGCAAGAATCCTCCCGCGGGTGAGACGGGTCAGGAGGCGCTTTACCTGAAATCGCTGAGCGAACGTCAGGTTTCGGTGATGCTCAAGCTCCGCGATGGCGAGCAGGTCAGCGGCTGGATCGAATACTTCGATGACATGATGGTGCGACTGACGCGCGAGGGGAAGCCAAACCTCTTCATCTACAAGACACAGATCCGCAGTATCACCGAGAGCACAAACCCCGGCCTGCGCAGACCTGCAACGGCTCGTGAAGAGGGTGCAATTCGCTGACGCGGTTTTTGAGAAAGGTGTTTTTGTGAACCAATTTGTGACGATCGCCGAGCCGATTGCACGCGAGGCGGGAGCTTTGCTGCGCGAGTTTTACCGACGCGGGGTTCGCGCGGAATACAAGGGCGATGTCGACCTGGTGACGGAGGCGGATCGCGCCAGTGAGGCGCTGATCACGGAACGGCTGCGGGCTGCGCTCCCGGAGCACGGCGTGTACGGCGAAGAAGGAACACGCTCCGCGCTGGAGAGCGAGTACCGCTGGTACGTCGATCCGCTCGACGGAACGACGAACTTCGCGCATGGCTTTCCGGCGTTCTGCGTGGTGCTCGGTTGCGAGCACCGGCCCGCCGGGCTTGCGCCGGAGCAGGATGGCGAGATGGTGGTGGGAGTCATCTACGATCCGTTGCGCGACGAGATGTTTTCCGCCGCCCGAGGCCAGGGGGCGCAGCTGAACGGGGCACCTATCCACGTATCACGCACGGCGGCACTGCAGGAGTCGCTGATTGCGACAGGCTTTCCCAGCCAAAAGCGCCACCGTAACCCAAATGCGCACTTCTACCATGAGTTCACGTTGCGCTCCCACGGCGTGCGTCGTGCCGGTTCGGCCGCGCTGGATCTTGCCTATGTGGCCGCAGGACGCTTGGACGGCTACTGGGAGTTCAAGCTGAACCCCTGGGACACAAGTGCTGGGTCTCTACTGGTCGAAGAGGCAGGCGGTTCCATCACGCGCTTCGATGGCGGCAAGTTCCTGCTCAACTCGGACGAGGTCTTTGCAACGAATGGGTTGATCCACGACGAGATGAGGTCGCTCTTCGAGGAGATGTTCGCTGGGCGCGGCCTGCAGCCTATTCCTACGCCCCAGGAGTTCGCCGCGCGCCGCGCCGCGGGCCAGTCGGATCGGTAGGTGAGCATGCGTCTGCGCCGATCTGCCCGCGTGCTGCTCTTCGATCCCACCGGCGACCTGCTGCTGATTCGGTTCCGCGCGGAGAACAACGGTCGTACGGTCAGCTTCTGGGTCACGCCCGGGGGCGAGATCGAATCGGG